>DATEIO010000484.1:0-25570 GCA_035278895.1 Thermoanaerobaculia bacterium
CTGTCGACCGCCTTCCGGGAGATGCGCGACCGGCTGGCGGCCCGCACGCGGGAGAGCGAGCGGCTTGCGGCCGAGCTGCGCGCCCGGGCCGAGGCCCTGGCCGAGACCGACCGCCGGAAGGACGAGTTCCTCGCCATGCTCGCCCACGAGCTCAGAAATCCCCTGGGAGCGATCTCCAACGCCTCCTACCTGATGGAGCAGATCGGCCCCACAGAGCCGCAGATGGCGCGCTCGGTGGCGATCATCCGCCGCCAGGTTCAGCACCTGGTGCGCATGGTGGACGACCTTCTGGACGTCTCCCGCATCACCCGGGGGAAGGTGGAGCTCCGCAAGGAGCCGGTCGATCTGGTCGAGGTGGTGCGGCACGCGGTCGAGATGACGCGGCCGCTTATCGAGGAAAAGGGCCACGATCTGCGGTTGGCCCTCCCCGCCGAGCCGCTCCCCTTGAACGCGGACGTGACCCGGCTGGAGCAGGTCCTGGCGAACCTGCTCCGGAACGCGGCCAAATACACCGAAAGCGGCGGGAAGATCGAGCTCGCCGCTCTACGCGCCGGGGCCGAGGCGGTCGTCTGCGTGAAGGACACCGGCGTGGGGATCGCCCCCGGCCTCCTCTCCCGCGTGTTCGACCTCTTCGTCCAGGGCGAGCAGCCGCTCGACCGCTCCGGAGGCGGGCTGGGGATCGGCCTCACCCTCGTGCGGAGCCTGGTCGAGATGCACGGCGGCCGCGTCGAGGCCCGGAGCGACGGCCCGGGCCTCGGGAGCGAATTCGTGGTGCGGCTGCCGCTGGCTCAGTACTTCCCGACCAGCCCCACCGAGAAGCTCCGCCCTCTCGCGAGCGAAGCCACCTCGTCCGCCGAGTCGCGGTAGCGCCGGTCGGTCAGGTTGCGGCCGATCACGCGGATCTCGAGCGGCGTGAGAATGCGCCAGCCGGCCCCGGCCTCCAGGGTGGAGTAGCCGGGCCGCGCCACCTCGGCCACGCCCGGACGGTCGTCCTCGGCCACGAAGATCCCCCGCGTGTAGGCAAAGCCCTTGGCGCCACCCCAGCGCAGCGTGAGAGCCGCGTTCAGCGGCGCGATGTCCGCCAGATCCGAGCCGTCCTCGGTCTCGCCCCGCGCCATTGCGGTCGCGAGCTCCAGGTTCAAGCCCCAGGGCAGGGCGGTCTGCGCCTCGAGCTCGACTCCCTGGACGTCTGCCTCGCCGCGGTTCCTGAACAGGAAGTCCCGCTCCGGCCGGTAGCGCTCGATCAGGTCGTCGATGTGGTAGTCGTAGGCGAAGAGCGCCACCGACCGGCCGGCCACGGCCCAGCGCACGGAGGCGTCGATCTGCAGGCTCCGCTCGGGCTCGAGGTCCGGATTGCCGATAATGAAGCCCCGGCCCGACGGGCCGCGGAAGTAGCGGTCCGAGAGGAACGGATCGCGGAATCCGCGGGCGACCTGGAGCGAGGCGGTGACGTCCTGGAAGGGACCCACGGTGATCGCCGCGTGCCCGGAAAGCGCGCTGTGAGAGGTGTCCCGGTCGCCGAAGAAGCCGCCCTCGTTCTTCGTCTCCACGTGGTCGCCCCGCAGGCCCACCGAGGCCATGGCTTTTGCGGCGAGCGGCCGGTCGTAGGTCACGAACAGCGCCTCGTTGAGCTGGCGGGCATCCTCGATGGCCGGGGCTTCCGTAAAGGAGGTCCGCTGCCCCGAGGCGTTCAGGGTTTCGCGGGAGGCGATCGCTTCGAGGCCGAAGCGCGAGACCACCTCCGCCCCGGTGAGCAGCCGGCCGCCCCAGAGGGCCCGGGTGCCCACGACGCGGATCGAGCCGTCGTTGGCGTCCACGTCCGAGCTTTCGATCGTCCGTTCCGTCGTGCCGGCCGCCGCGCGGTCGCGGTCGGTCACCAGCCGGTAGGTGCCGAAGAAGAGCCCGAATTCCAGGGTCTCGAAGCCGGCCACCGGCCCGGCGTCCAGCCCCAGGTTGAAGCGCCGGGAGCTCTCCCGGGGATAGATCGTGTGGACGACGTTCGAATCCGAGGCGGGCTTGCCCACGTCGTAGGCGTCGGCGACCGTGAAGCCGGCCTGGAGACGGCCTGCGGGTGTGTAGGAGGTGTAGCGCAGCGCGCCCCCGCGGTCCTCGTAGAAGGAGTCGGGAATGATCTCGCCCCCGCCCGCCTCCTGGTTCTCGTCGGAGCGGCGCCAGGTGAGCTGCCCGAGGAGGGCGCCGCCCGGCACGTCGTGCGAGGCTTCGAGGCCCACGGTCTCCTCGTTGCCGGCTCCGAGCTCACTGCCGATCTGGAAATTGAGCGAGGACGAGCCGGGCTCGGGGTAGCGGGAACGGGCGTGGACCACGCCGCCGAAGGCGTCCGATCCGTAGGCCATCGAGCCAGGGCCGCGCGAGACCTCGACCGTGCCGAGGGTGAAGGGGTCCAGGTAGCTCGCCGAGGCGCCGGCCCGCCGCTCGGTCGTGACCCGCGCGCCGTCGAGGAGGATCAGCGTCCGGCCCCGGCCGAGGCCGCGGATGACCGGCACCGCGGTCGACGTCTCATCCGTGCGGGAGATCCCGGCGATCCCGACGAGGGTATCGGCCAGCCGGGGCGGCTGGCGCTGCTCCAGGTCCTCCTGGCCGATCACGGCGGTGGCCGCGGCCGGCGGCGACTCGATGTTGGGAGCGACGCCCGCGGCGACCGTCACGCTGTCCTTGAACACGGGCGGAATCTCGATCTCGATCTCCCCCGCCGCCTCGGGCTGCGGGACCTCCATGGGAGCGGACACCTCGCCGGCCGGGCCGGTCGCGACGAGCAGGAAGGGGAACGGCGGGTCCGGGAAGATCCGGAACCGGCCCTCCCGGTCGGTGGTCACCGAAACGGTCTGGCCCACGACCGAGACCTGGTAGCCCGAAGCCGGCGCGCCGCCGGGAAGCAGCAGGCGCCCTTCGATCGCCCGGAGGGCCGAGGGGGCCAGAAGCGAGAGCAAGGAAAGCAGGAACAGAGCCGGAAACCCGGCTTTGGATCTGAACATGGGAAACCTCAATCGTAAAAAACCAATCCAGAAGGCACCGCGCCCCGAAGGCGTCTCACGGCGAGACCCGGGGGCCGGTGGGCGACGGCGATGGGACGATGAGGTCTCGGTCTATTCGTTGAACCGATGGATCCGCAGGCGTACGCCGGCAGGCGTGGGCAGAGTGGAGGACGGATCGAGAGCTTCGGCCCGAAGGCCCGCGTCAGGGTCCGCGTCGGCAACCTCCGGGGGCGGCAGGTCATGCCGGCCCGCGGCGGGCCAGATCAGGGGGAGCCAGACGAAGGGAACCTGCCGGACCTCCGAGAAGGAGTCCGGCGGATCGAGGGCCACGACCTCGCTCAGGCGCCCGCCCTGGCGCGAGCCCTCCACCCAGAACGCCACGCCCTGCTCCCCCTCCCGCGGGCGTTCGCCCCGGGAGAAGGCGTGGCGCGGAGGGAGCTCCCCGGTGATCCGGCCGGGGCGGATGGCGAACCGCTGGGTCGTCTCCATCTCCACCTCCCGCCGCTCGTCACCGAAGCGGAGCAGCAGGCGCGCCTCCCGGGTCGGCAGGTCCGGAACCCGGAAGGAGAAGCGGCGGATGGAGAGATCCAGATGGGGCGTGATGCGCAGCGGCCAGGTCTTTCCGCCGTCGATGGACAGGAAGGCCTCCCACTCGTCCGCGTGCGGCGGAAGGGCGAGCCCCTCCCATTCGACTACGGCTTCGGTCCCCGCCGTGAGCTCCTGCCCTTCGGCCGGGGAGAGGAGACGGGCGAGCAGGGTTTCGGCGGCCAGGGCCCGGCTGCCCGGCGCAAGGAGCGCCAGGGCGAGCAGCCACCCGGTCCGGCGAAGGGGAAACATGGACGTACTGTACGCCCTTCGGGGGCGGAGGTTCCAGAGGGGCCTACATTCCGCCGGCCGCCGCCGCCCCTTCCAACCGCTCCGCCTTCACAATGAACCGCTTGGGCGCCGAGCCCACGTAGTAGAAGGGATAGCAGGTGACGAGCGTCAGCATGGGCTTGTCCGTGTCCTCGAGGACGTGCGTGTCCTTGGGGAGAACAATCTCCGTGGAGTCGACGCGGTATTGGAACCGTCCGTGAAGCGTGGTCAGCGTGATAATGTCATTTTTACGAATATCTTTGAGACCCCGGAAGAAACTGTCCCGGTGCGCCGCGAGCCCCACGTTGCCTTCCCAGCGCGGCAGCGGCGTGCCGGGGATGTGGCCCACACCGCGGCGCAGGGTCTTGTGGCCGACCCCTTCGAGGACCATGGCCGAGACGCCGGCGTTGGGGATCTCGATCCGGCCGATGAGCTCCCCCTCTTCGAGCTTCGGAGCGGGCTCCGGAGAAGCCTCCTCCTGGAAGCTGCTCAAGGCGTCCGTCTCCGAGGCGGGAACCTGGGGCTGGGCCGCCAGGGCTTCCTCCAGATGCCGGTTTTCCTGGTACTGGGTCCAGCGCGCGTCGAGCCAGGCGTAAGCGTAGCTCCCCAGGGCCAGGACGCCTACGACGAAGAGCACCCGCTCGATCCATCGCAAGGTTTCTTTCCGAGGACGAAAGCGTTCTGCTTCCACGAGGCCACCTCTTCGACAAGATTAAACGAAATCACCTGGCGCCTCGACAGCGCCAGGTGATTTTTCACCTCACCGCTTCGAAAGCGCTTAGGCCACGCGGCGGATCACGAAGGCCGAAGCCAGCGCGAGGAGGCCCAGGAGAGCCATCGCCGGCATGTCGCTGGCCGTCTCGGGCAGGCTGCCCTGATCGGCGTAGGCGCCGGTCGTAGTGGTCTGCTCGTTATTCTCGTTATCCAGCGAACCGGTCTCGTCGATGCCCGAAGCGTCGGTGTCCGCATCGGTCGTGCGGGTCACGTCCACGTCCACCGCGCCATTCGCGCGAGCGCCGGTGTCGACGTCGACGTCCATGCCCTCACCCTGCTCGGTCTCCGGAGCAACACCGGTCGTGGGCTGCTGCATCGTCGTGGTCGTGTTGGGAGCCGTGCTGGGATTCTGATTCTGGTTGTTCAGGTTGGTCTGCGGGTTGCCCGGGTTGGGCAGGTTGTTGTTGGTCTGGCCCGGCTCCTGCTGCATCGTGGGGCCCGGGGCCGTCGTGTTCTGGGGATTCTGAGCCATCACAGCGCCAGCCGCCGTCAGGGCGAGCACGGTCGCGAGCGAAAGAATTGTGTTCTTCATGATGAGATCCTCTCCTTGGTATTTCGTTGCCAAATTCGGAGGCGTATCCCTCCGCTTCAACGTTTCTGCGGAGAGCCGGGAGAGGGGGCTTCGAATCCGGAATTTTATCGGCGCCGTGAAGCCTCGCCCGCCCGACTAACCGCTCGCCTTCACGGGAAGAGATCAATGCAACGGTGGTGCCAAGAAGGGGGGAAGACCACGGACTGACACGGACAACCACGGACCCACACGGACAGAGAAAACCCTGTCCGTGGTCGTCCGTGCCGGCCCCTGCTCGTCCGTGGTCTTTTTTTCTACGCCGCGGTCAACCGCTTGTACTTGATCCGGTGGGGCTGATCGGCCTCGGCGCCCAGGCGGCGCTTCCGGTCGGCCTCGTAGGCTTCGTAGTTGCCCTCGAACCAGACCACCTGGGACTCGCCTTCAAAAGCGAGGATGTGGGTGGCGATCCGGTCCAGGAACCAGCGGTCGTGGCTGATCACCACGGCGCAGCCGGCAAAGGAGAGAAGCGCCTCTTCGAGGGCCCGCAGGGTGTCGACGTCCAGGTCGTTCGTCGGCTCGTCGAGCAGGAGGAGGTTGCCCCCGGCCTTCAGGGTCTTCGCGAGGTGGAGGCGGTTCCTCTCACCGCCCGAGAGGTCCTTCACGCGCTTCTGCTGGTCCGAGCCCTTGAAGTTGAAGGCGGCGGCGTAGGAGCGGGCGGGGACCTCGCGGTTGCCGAGGACGACCACGTCGCGGCCGTCCGAGATCTCTTCCCAGACGAGCCTTTCGCCCTCCAGGGCCTCGCGGCTCTGGTCCACGTAGGCGATCTTCACCGTCTCGCCGACCTTGAAGGTGCCGGCGTCGGGCTTCTCGGTGCCCACGATCATGCGGAAGAGCGTCGTCTTGCCCGCGCCGTTCGGACCGATCACGCCCACGATGCCGCCCGGCGGGAGCGCGAAGGAGAGATCCTCGATCAAAAGGTTTTCACCGTACGCCTTGCGGATGTTCTTCGCCTCGACGACCACGTCGCCCAGCCGGGGGCCGGAGGGGATGTGGATCTCGTTCGGGTCCGCCCGCTTCTCGTACTCCCGGTCTTCGGCGAGGAGCTTTTCGTACTGGTTCAAGCGGGCCTTGCCCTTGGCCTGGCGGGCGCGGGGAGACATGCGCACCCATTCGAGCTCGCGCTCGAGCGTGCGCCGCTTGGCGGACTGGGCCTTCTCCTCCTGCTCCAGCCGGGCGCTCTTCTGCTCCAGCCACGAGGAGTAGTTCCCCTTCCAGGGGATGCCGTGGCCGCGGTCGAGCTCCAGGATCCACCCCGCCACGTTGTCCAGGAAGTAGCGGTCGTGGGTCACGGCCACGACCGTGCCCGGGTACTCGGCCAGGTGGTGCTCCAGCCAGGCGACCGATTCGGCGTCCAGGTGGTTCGTGGGCTCGTCCAAGAGCAGGAGGTCCGGCTTCTGGAGGAGGAGCCGGCAGAGGGCCACGCGGCGCTTTTCACCGCCCGAGAGCTTGTTCACGTCCGCGTCCGGCGGGGGGAGGCGCAGGGCGTCCATGGCGATCTCGAGCGTCCGGTCGATCTCCCAGGCGTTGACCGCGTCGATCCGGTCCTGCACCCGGGCCTGCTCGGCCATGAGCTTGTCCATTTCGTCGTCGGTCATCGGCTCGCCGAACTTGGCGTTGATCTCGTCGAACCGGTCGAGAAGCGCCCGGGTCTCGGCTACTCCCTCCTCGACGTTGCCGAGGACGTTCTTTGCGGGATCGAGGCGCGGCTCCTGGGACAGATAGCCGACCTTGGCCCCCTTGGCGGGCCAGGCCTCGCCGGCGAACTCCTTGATCTCCCCGGCCATGATTTTCAAAAGCGTGCTCTTGCCGGCCCCGTTCAACCCCAGCACGCCGATCTTGGCGCCGGGGAAGAAGGACAGCCAGATATCCCTCAGGACCTCGCGGTTGGGCGGATAGACCTTCCGCAGATCCTTCATCACATAGATGTACTGTTCCGACATATCGACTCCTCAACTGCTCGATCCTGGAATGTGGAAAAGGCGACGGCAGGACGGCGGGAAGATTCTACCTCATCCGCGGGAATGACCGGTCCCGGGAACCCGCGGAACGCTCCACGCGGGGCGGCGGACGCCTTCCCGGAGTCTTTTTTTACTTCGCCCCTCCCTTCGAGGCCCCCCTCAGATCCTTGAGGGCCATTTCCAGGCGATCGCGCAGCACACACTGAAGGGTGGCGCGGAGCGCCCCAGCCTCGTCCAGGGTTGCAAGATCCCGGTCCGGGTCCGCCTCCTCCTGAGAAGCCGGCAGGCTCTCCGCCAATCCCTGCAGCCAGTCGCGGGTCGCTTCCAGGTCCCGCACCACACGGCCGATCTCTCCTCGAACGCGCTCCACCGCCTCGGTCTCCTTCATCGTTCCTCCCTTCCCGGTCTCGGGTGACGGGCGGAGGGTAGGCCGCGGCGTTCGTCGTCGAAAAGAGAGGGAGTATTCCTTCTCCCGCGAAATCATGTACTCTTGAGGAAGCAGGGAATTTCTTCACCTCAACACCTACTCCCTGCGGATATCGTCTCTGCGTGTCACGGTTCGATCTCTCGAAACACTCTGGAGGGTGAGATGGCCTATGACCCGGAATCCCCCCCGCCGGGGAAGATCCTGACCCTGCTGCGGTGGCTCCAAAACTGGCCCCAGAAGGATCTTGCCGCCGCCGTCGGCTGCGGGTCCCCTCTGCTGTCCGACTACGAGGCCGGCCGCAAGCCGCTCTCCCGTTCGCGGCTGGAGGAGATCGCCGCCCGGATGGGTGTTCTCCCCGAGGGGATCGACGAGGTCGCGGACTTCTGGAAGAGCTTCCGCTTTCAACGCCGCCTCGGCTCGGGCGATGCGAAGGCCCGGCGGAACGCCTTCATCGAGCGCTTTACCCGAACCTCGGAAGCCTACGCCCTCGCCGTGCTCGCGATGTCCGACGCCGAGTGGGCCGAGGAAGCGCGGCGGGAGGCGCGGTCGCTTTGGGAGAGGCTCGTTCAGCACCCTCCGGCGAAACAGCGGGTCCTTGTCGAGGGGGCTCGGCGCTACCAGAGCTGGGCGCTCTCCGAGCTGGTCTGCCAGAAGAGCCTGGAAGCCGCCGCGGACCGTGCCGACCGCGCCCTGGCTCTCGCGGAGCTCGCCGTTCGCATTGCCGAGCTGTCCCCGGGGGAGTTCGAATGGTGCCAGCGCGTGCAAGGGTACGCGTGGGCCCATCTGGGAAATGCGCGGCGGGTGGCGGGGGATCTGCCGTCTGCGGAGGAGGCGTTCGGGCGGGCGCGAGTGCTTTGGGAGGCGGGGGAATCTATTGACATCAAGATTCTGAACAAGGCCTTGATTCTTGGATTGGAAGCGTCTCTTCGAATGGAGCAACGACGTTTTTCCCAGGCTCTTGTGCTGCTTGACCGAGCGCTCAGCGAACATCATGAGGAAACTTTACGAAAACAGCTTCTCCTCAACAGGGCGAATGTTCTGGAGCTAGCCGGAGATTTCGAGGGAGCCATCTCTACTCTGAAGGAACTGGAGCCTCTCCTCTCTGAGGACAGCGAACCAAGGCTGGTATGTGTAATGCGCTTCTCGCTGGCAAACAGTTTCCTTCAAGTCGGGAATCCCGAGAAGGCGGAGGCTTTGCTACCCAGTCTGGGGGAACTGACAGCCGGACTCGGCAACGAGTTGGATGGTCTGAGAACTCGCTGGCTGGAAGGACGGATCAAGGCTGCCTTGGGCCAGCGAAAGGAAGCAATCTTCATTCTTTCCCAGGTACGAGAAGATCTTTTATTGCGAGGCATGGCTTACGACACCGCGTTAGCCCTGTTGGAGATCGCGGTTTTATATTTGGAAGCAGGACACACCAGCGAAGTCAAAGTACTTGCGCGGCAGATGGCTTCCCTTTTCAAGGCTCAAGATGTTCACCGAGAAGCTCTGGCGGCCCTTCGTATCTTCCGGGAGGCGGCAGAGCGAGAGGCGGTCACGGTAGAAATGGCCCGGGATCTTGTTTCATATCTCAACCGGGCCCGGCACGATCCAACATTGCGATTTGAAAACCTGCCCGCCTCGACATAGGCCCCCCCAATGTAGAGACGCCCCGTGGGGCGTCTCCGAGGCGGCGAAGTCCTCCGGTAAACGGAGGTGTGCCGCGGGGTCTTCTATCAAGCCGGACCGTCCCTCCCCGATCCGGAGACGCCCCACGGGGCGTCTCTACATTGGGGGTAGGAGAGATACGGCTAGTCGATACACCGGCCAAAGGGATCCAGTCGGCATCCGTTCTTCTCCTGCTCCTGGATGCACCGGCCGTTTGGATCTACCTGGCACCCCGCCTTCTCCCACCACCCACTCACCACCTCCCACAGCCACCCCGCAAAGCTCCCGGCCACCGGTTCCTCTTCGGACCGGACCGGCGTAGCCGAGGCCCAGGGAGTGGCGAGGTTCAGGCAGAGGATCAGGACGGCCAGGGAACGGACGATCGTGGATCGAGACATGTTCTCTCCTTCTCGGAAGACGCGCCGCTCCGGCCGTCATCGGCAGGCAGGGGCATCTTCTCCGGAGAAATCATGCCAGCAGTCCGGTGAAAAAGTTCACCAGTCATGTCATACTGCGTAACCTGGAGGGAGAACATGGCCATACGCAACGACGACCCCGCCGATTTCGGGGTGGCTTTGACCATGATCCGCCTGCTCCGTGGGTGGGGGCAGGTGGAGATCGCCAGGGCTTCGGGGCTCTCGGTGGGGTCGGTGAGCCGCTACGAGACCGGGGCCCGGCGGCCGGGACGGCCTACGGTGGACCGGATCGCCAGGGCTGCGGGGATCTCGGGCCCGCTCGTGGACAGCCTCCTGGACTGGATCCGCGAGGCCCGGTCGGAGGTCGAGGGAAAGCGGATCCTGCCGGGCTTGCCTTCGGTCGTGTCGAGGGTCTTGTCCCCGGAGCCCGCGAAAGAGGCGAAGAAGGACGTGAGCCAGACGCTCGATGCTCTCCTGAGCTCGTTCTCGCGTCCGCTTTCCGCCTCCAGCCTCTGGTCCACGGAGCGGGACCCCGAGCCTCCCACGGAGAGCCCGGAGCGGGACCGCAACGAGGCCCGGGAGCTTTGGGCCCGCCTGGAGCCGCTCGACGCGGGGGACCGCGTCCTCCTTGTCTCCGAGGGTACCGAGTACCACCGCTGGGCGCTCTGTGAGCTGGTCTGCGACCGGTGCCTGGAGGCGGTCACCCGGCCGCGCGAGGCTCTGGAGCTCGCCGAGCTGGCGGTGTTCATCGTGGAGCGGATCGAGGGCAAGGATGCGTGGAAGAGGCGCCTCAAGGGCTATGCCACGGCCCACCTGGGCCGCGCCCGGGAGGCCGCGAACGATCTGCTCGGTGCCGCCAAGGCGTACATTCGCGCCCAGCGCCTCTGGGATGGCGGCGCGTCCGCTGATCCCGGAATCCTGAACGAGAGGCGCGTGAAGAAGCTGGTCCCCGATCTGGACGCCCTTCAACAACCCCGGAAGTGAGGCTTTGCGGCCTCAAAGAGGAGGGCCTCCCGGCCGCGGCTCCAGGTCAGGATGAGCTGGCTGTCCAGAAGCTTGAAGCGGGAGGCGGCGGCCAGGCCCGCCAGGAAGCGCTCCTCCTGCTCCGCCGCGCCCGGGAGAGCGGTGCCGGCCTCCCGGGCCGTTTCGAAGCCGAGGATCGAGATCTCCTCCCCCGCCTCGTTGTACAGAGCCTGGAAGGCGCTCCGGCCGCCGAACCCGTCCGCTCGCCCTTCCCCGTCGAATCCCAGGGTCGAGTCCACCCCCGGGACCGCCGGGGTGATCTGATCGCCCTGGCGGAAGGCGTTGAGCTTCCAGCAGGTGCCGGCGAGCCGGAGCGTTCCCATGGCTCTCTCCGTCAGGCCCTTTCGAGCATCCGCGCCACCTCCCGCAGGGAGGATTCGAGGGAGCCCTGAATCCACCCGGGAGTGATCGAGACGTGCTCGCCGGCGAAGTAGACGGAGCCCTCCTCGCGCTTCGAGAGCTGGAAGTACCGGCTGAGGTAGCCCGGCGTGGTGATGGCGAAGGCCCCTTTCGTCCATTCACTCTGGTTCCAGCACCAGGCGAAGGACTCCTTGAGGAGCCGGGTGGCGGGCTCCGCCAAAGGCGCCGGGAGGCTCTGAAGAACCCTGCGGACCGGGTCCGGATCCGCGCAGGCCTGCTCGGCCCCTTCGGTGAGCGTGTAGGCCGCGAGGATCGTGCCCGGCCGGTCCGCTTCGGCCGCGGCCAGTCCCGCTTCAATGGCGGGGGCTGGCGGAGGAGTCTCGCCGGTGTAGAGGCTGAAGAGGCCCGGGAGCCTCTCTCCGTCGGCGGTGACCGCGGTCAAGCCCGCCTCTTCGAGCGGGGCCTCCTCGCAGGGGGCCGGCGTGCCGTCCGCGGGGAAATAGGACTGCCGCGGAATCAGAACCTTTCCGTCCGGCTGGTCGCTCACCAGGCGTCCCCCCAAGGCTTTGAAGGGCGCCTCCTCCCACCAGCGCCGGTCGTAGTTGAGAAATACCTTGGAGGAGGTGACGTAGGGAAGGGTCTCGATGGCGTCCATCTTCTCCTGGGAAAAGCCGAAGATCTGGAGCTGGCGCAGGACGCTGAACGGCAGCGTGCAGAGGAGAAAGTCGAACGGCACGGTCGAGCTCTCGCGCGTCCGGGTGTTCATGACCAGCACGAGGCCGCCCTGGTCTCCCACCCGGCGGATCCCCAGAATCTGGGAGTCGAGCCGGATGGTCCCTGGCCGGAGCCGGCTGGCGAGACCGTCGGTCAGCCGGTCCATGCCTTCCTTGATCTCACAGAAGATGCCGTTCCTGCCGGGGTTGTCCGGGTTGGCCTGCGCGAGCTCGTCTCGGAGGATGGCCGCAAACGACCAGTTCCAGCTCGCCTTGAGAGACAGGCCCCGGCCCAGGAGCTCCAGGGCGGCCGGGGACGCTCCCTGGGCCTGGAGCACCTGGAGCCAGGTCCTCGCGTCGAACGCCTGGAGCTTGGGAAGGCGGAAGTCTCCCGCCAGGAGGGCCTGGATCTCGGCCAGGGTGAGCTGCCTGAAGATGGGCTCCATGTAGAGCTGGAGCAGAGCGCCCAGGGCCTCGTCCCGGGCCGGGCGGCTGTCCACGACCCGCTGTTCTTCCGGTTTGAGGCCGGGGTAGAAGAGAGGAAGGATCTGGGTGCGGAAGTCTTCCGTGGGAACGAACCGGCCGCCGACGTCGAAGAACCGGGTCGTGTTCCAGAAGCGCCGCCAGTCCTCGGGGCCCAGACCCACGACCTCGGCGTAGTGATGGGTGTAGTCGTGAGCCATCGGTATGCGCATGGCTCCGCACTCGCCCCGGGAGCCGTTCCTGAAACGATGGGTCAGCACCCGGCCTCCCACGCGGGCGGAGCCTTCGAGGATCTGCACTTCGTAGCCGTAGGGGAGCTGCTGCAGCTCGTAGGCTGCCGCGAGGCCGGCCATGCCGGCGCCGAGGATGAGGAATCTCCGTCCGGGCCGGGGCGGGGCTTTCTTGATTCTCTCGACCGCCTTGCCGACCGGGACCCAGTATTCGGTGCCCTGGAATTCATTCGGATTCATGGCTTGATCTCCACGTATTGCATCATTCCGCGGTCCTCGTGATCGAGGATGTGGCAGTGAAGGACGAATTTGCCGTCGAAGACCTCGTAGCGGGACCGCAGCGTGAGCGGCTGGCCCGGTTTGACGAGCAGGGTGTCTTTCCAATACCGGCGGATCACCCGGCCCGAGGAATCCTTTTCCAAAACTTCGAACGGGTTCACGTGAATGTGGAAGGGGTGGTTCGCCAGCTTGGATTCGACTTTCCACTCGTCGGCCTTGCCGAGCTGGAGAGACCGTGTGCTGCCGGGGAACTCCTCGCCGTCCACCGTGAACTTGTTGTTTTCGATGTTGAAGACGACGTTCTGGATCGGCCGTCCTCGTACCTCCTCGTCCCGAACGCTCGGCAGCCGGAAGCGGGCGACCTGCGAGCTCGTGGGGAGGCGCATGTTGTTGGCCGCGCCGGAGACGACGATGACCGCGAGGATCTTCTGGCTCTCGGCCTCGGCCAGGAGCGACTCTTGGGCACTGGTCGGCTTGTCGATCAGGTAGTAGGTGCCTGGGCGCTGGGCCTTGACGAGGAGGTCGACCCGGTAGCCGGGCTGGAGCTCGGCCGTGGTGCGCGGCGCGACCTCGCCGGTGGGCAGCCCGTCCAGGGCGATCTCGTGGAGCCAGCCCGGCAGCGCGGGCGAGGACGGATCTGTCGCCACTCCGGCGAGGATCGTCTCGCGCACGCCACCGTGGATGATGCGCCAGCGCTGGACCTCGCCGGGCTGCATGTGGAGGACCGGCTGGACCTCGCCATTGATCGTCGTGGCCTGCCAGGGTTTCGGCCACTTGCCGTTGCCGAACAGGTTGAAGCTCTCGACCTGGCCGGGGTCCGCGGAGTTGCAGGGGCTTTGAGGATCGGTCTCCCGGGCCTTGCAGGTGTATGGAATCTGCTGGAAGATGAGGATCCGCTCCTCCGCAGCCCGGATCTCCGGCACCAGATCCAGGCCGCCGCCCTCCACGATCAGAGCTCCCACCGCGCTGCTCCCCACCTGGATCGCGGTCGAGCCGTGGACGTGGGGGTGATACCAGAAGGTTCCGGACGGATGATTTTCCGGGATCTTGAAGCTGAACGGATAGGAGCAGGTCGGCCTCACCTCGCGGAGAACGTTGTCCGCGGGGTCCTTGGGGGAGACGTGGAGGCCGTGGGTGTGGAGGTTCGTGGTGTTGAAGGTCGTGGGCGAGGGCTCCGCGCCGAGCGCGCCGTTGACCATCTCCACGTGATGGTGCTCCAAGGCCGGGCCGTTGTCCTGGCACTGGCACGGAGGCGTGAGGCAGGGGAGCTGGTTGTCGAGCCAGACGTTCAGCACGTCTCCCGGCTTGACCCGCAGCGTCGGGCCGACCAGCCGTCCGTCGTAGGAGCGCAAGGAGACGGTGTCCTTGCCGATCCGGCTCAGGCTGTACTGAAGCCTCAGGTTGACGTTCATCACCCCGTTGCCCGAGCGCAGCGTTTCGAGCTCGGGCAGCGGCGGCGGCGTGGCGGGAACGGTTTCAGAAAGCATTTGCACCTGCGCGAGAGCGGGCAGGGCCGTCGCCAGCGCGAGAACGGTGCAAAGCAGAAGGCGTGTTCCTTTCATGGCAATCCTCCTCAACTCCGATCGAAAAATCATGTTCCCGGGACAGTTGCAGGCCGCAGCGCGACCGCGTCGAAGGCGACGACTCCTTTGGGGAGCGCCGTCTGGATGATCGAGCGGGCGGGATAGGGCTGGCCGAAGAAGCACTGGTAGACCTCGTTCATGCGCGCGAAGTGCTCCAGCGAGGAAAGGTAGGCCGTCACCTTGGCCACGTCGGCGAGCCGGCAGCCGCCGGCCTCCAGGATGGCCGCGATGTTTCTCAAGGCCTGCTCCGTCTCGGGGACGATGCCGCCGTCCGGCAGCGTCCCGTCGGGCCGTAATCCGCCCACGGCCGCGGTGAAGACGAACGGCCCGGCGACGTTGCCCTGGCAATAGGGCCCGATCGGTTTCGGGGCGCGGTCGGTGTAGATACACTTCCTCTCTTGCGTGTCCATGGCCTCTCCTCTCAGTGGTTGGCTCAGACCTGAGTGCCGGAGCGGAAGGGCAAGGCCTGTGCCAGCCCGGACGCCGAGGGGAGAGGGCGGCCGCGGGGGACCGCCGACACGACGAGGCGCGGGTTTCGACACGACGACGGGCCGGTTTCGACACGACGAAGAGGCCCGGCCCGGAGGAGCGGCCCCATGGCACGCCGATTGCGCTACCCTGATGGCATTCGATCGCAATCCTGAGGAGGGATGCCATGAGAGAGTCGACGAGCGCCGTGGTGGAAAGCCCCCGGGCCGAGGTTTCGGATCTGCAGCTCACGGGAATCCACTTCAAGGACAACGATCCTTGCAAGCCGTTGTATCCGAGCTTGTACAAGCCTTTTCCGGACGCTCCGTACGCGGGGCTCGAGCCGGCCTTTCAGATCGATCCCGGCGTCGGCTCGCTTTCCGTGTACGTCAGCCTCGCGGAAAGCTCGGACGTCGTGTTGATCGCCGATCCGAAATCGCCCGGCAAACCGCTTTGCCGGGTCCTGAACGAGCCGGACTACGAGCCGGAGATCGCCTTTGCAGGCAGCGATCCGAAGAGCTGCTGGCTGACGTGGAAAAACCTTCAGGACGTTCCGAAGACCCGGGTCTTCCGGATCTATTGCCAGCCGAAGGCGGGTGAATTCACGGACGAGCAGAAGGTCTACGGTGGAATCTTTCTGGCGTTCACCACCCATGAGACGGGGACGATGGGAAAAGAGATCAAGCCCGAGGATGTCTTCAACGACGATCCCAGGAAGATTTATCTGATCGGTGCCGACATCGAGCACCGGCCGATCTACGAGCTTCACAGCGGAGCCCAACCGGTGAATCCGAAGATCGAGCAGGAAGTGGCCTACCGGATTCGCGCGAAACACGAGCTGCCTTTCCAGATGCGTGTCGCCATCAAGGGCGCCGAGTGGGACTCGGATCTGAGCTTCTTTCGGCCGGTGGAGCTCGAATCGAAGCTCTCGGGCCCCACGGAATTCGATTTTTTCTGGAAGGATTACGACATCGCCAAAGTCACCCTGTTCCACGCGGTTCCGCACCTCGGGACAGGAAATGAGAACCAGGTGCCTCCGGGCTGGACGCCCGAGGAATACGACAGAGCCTTGAGAAACATCGGTGTCGATCCCACGATCATCCAACCGCCGAAGTGCGACCCGGTCTACGGCGTCTGCGCTCCGGACGGATGGGACTACGAGCCTGGGACCGGGGCGCGGTGAGCTTCTGAAACTCGGGCTCCGTCCGGAGGGGATCGAACCAGGGAAGCCGGAACCAGGCCGGGGCCTCGAATCCGAGTTGCCGGGCGCGCTCGGCGTTGACCAGCGCCGCGGTTTCGTCGCCCACGAGGACATAGACGATCGAGGCTTCGAAGGCCACCTGCCCGTTGCCCGGTGCGAGGCGGAGGGCCTCCTGCACCGCGGTCACCGCCTCGCGGCGCTCTCCCAGGTGGGCGAGCGCCTGGGCACGCACGGTCAAGAGCTGCCACTCCTCCTGCGAGGGGTCCTTCCCGGAGAGGGCGAGCACCTCGCGGAAGAGAGCGCCGGCTTCGGCCTTGCGCCCCTGGAGGAGCCGCGCCTCGCCCAGGTTCAACAGGAATAGATAGTTGCGCTCGGCCCGGACCGCCTCTTCGATCGCGCGGGCCGCGCCGTCGTAGTCGCCGAGCAGCATGCGGGCGAGCCCGAGGTTGACCTTGAGCCCGGGATCGGAGGACCGGGCCGCCAGCGCCTCGTAGAGCGAGGCGGCGCGGGCGGGATCGCCGTGGGTCAGCTCCAGGGTGGCCAGGAGCTGGCGGCCCTGCCGGTTGTCGGGAAACCTTTCAAGGAGCTGGCCCAGGGTCTCGCGGGCGAGCGCGATCTCTCCCTGCTGCCAGGCGAGGTTGGCGAGCTCCAGGAGCCGCACCCAGGAGGGCTGGCGCTCGACCGCGGCGCGGGCGGCGGCCAGGGCCTCCTTGGGCCGGCCCCGCCGCTCGAAGAGGCGCGAGCGCAGGTCGAGCCCGCGGACGTCCCCCGGAACCCGCCGCTCGAAGTCGGCGAGGAGGGCCTCGGCCTCGTCGAGGCGGCCGGCCAGGATTTCGACATAGGCGTGGCGGTACCAGACCTCGGGATCTCCCGGAGCCCGCGCCTCGGCCTCGGCCAGCAGGGCGGACGCCCGGGCGAGGAGGCCCGCGTCCCGCGTGGAGGAGAACTGGTTGACCAGGATCGTCGCCTCCAGGAGGTAGGCGTCGATCAGGTCCGGCGAGCTGCGGCGCACGGCCGCGAGCCTTGCGAGCAGCGGCCCGGAGCCTCCGCCGGTCCCCTCGACGAGCGACCGCCAGACCGCCAGGTATTCGGCGTAGTCCCGGGGAGCGACCTTGAGCTCGGGAACCCCGGGCCGCGGCCGGCGCTCCGGATAGGCCTCGCGGAGGAGGACGGCGACCGCCCGGGCCGCGGTGAGCGGGTCTCCCTGCGGCACCTGGATCTGCCCGCTCCACGTGGCGGCGCCGTCCGTCCCGCGCAGCCGCGAGACCTCGACGGAGCACGAGCGCGCCCGGCAGGCGAAGGAGGTTTCGATCACCTCGTCCACGGCCACGGCCCGGGCTACGGCGGCCGGCGGCCCGGAGACGGCGTCCACCTCGGTCGTCCCCCGGGGGAAAACTCCTTCCAGGGAGGTGAGGGTGCTCTGCAGCGCGCCGCGCAGGGTGAACGCCAGGATGGCGCTCTCCTCCCCGCCGGTTCCCTCCTGGGCCACGGGCGCGAGCACGGCCACGGAGAGAGGCGTCTGTTCCCGGCCGCGCAAAAGCAGAAAAGCCGCCACGAGAACGATCAACGCGGCAGCGGCGGCGATCCCCAGGACAACCCCTCTCCGGCGAGGCGGCACGGGAGCTGGTACGGGCTCCGCCCGCGTCGCGGTCAGGGCGGTCGCGGCTCCCGTCGGCTGCCCGCCCGGAGCGAGCCTGAGCAGGCGCTCCACGACCTCCAGGGCATCGCGGGGACGGAGCAGAGGATCTTTTTCGAGAAGGTGATCGATCAGCTCGGAAAGGTCCGGAGGCAGCCCGGGAACCACCTCGTGAGCCGGCGGAGGCCGGTGGTGGAGGATGCGCTGGGCCGTGGCCGCGCTGGTGTCCGCGAGGAACGGGGAGCGGCCGGTGAACAGCTCGGTCAGGAGGATGCCGAAGGAGAAGAGATCCGACCGGGCATCCACGGGATCGCCGCAGACCTGCTCGGGGGACATCGCGCGATACGTCCCGAGGACCATGCCCTGCTGGGTCAGCGCCTCGCCGGCCTCCTCCCCGAGCCGCCGGGCGATGCCGAAGTCAGCGATCTTCACCCGGCCGTCGGGCGAGAGGAGGACGTTTTCGGTCTTCAGATCCCGGTGGACCACGCCGCGCTCGTGGGCATAGGCGAGCCCCTGCGCGACCGCCAGGGCCACCGCGAGCCCGTCCTCCAGGGAGAAGGGACCGCTCGCGAGCGCCTGGCGCAGCGTGCTCCCTGGCACGTACTCCATGACGATGTGATCGAGGCCGTCCTCCGAAAGGAAGTCGAACACCTGGACGATGGCGGGGTGGGCGAGCGCGGCGGCCACCCGGGCCTCGCGCAGGAACCGGGCCCGGGGCTCGGAGCCCGGGAGGCTCCCGGCCCGGATGCGCTTGATCGCCACCTGCCGGTCGAGCCGCGGGTCGTAGACGAGGAACACCTCGCCCATGCCGCCACCCCCCAGAGGGCGGATCACCTGATAAGGGCCGATCGAAGCCGGCGTCGAATCGCTCACATCGGTTCGTCCGTGGCCCCGTCCGTGAAGGTCCGTGCTCGTCCTCTACCGCAGCCCCAGATCCTTGAGCCGCTGCCGGAGCGCCCTTTCCGAGACTTCGAGCTCCGCGGCCACGGCCTCCACGTCTCCGCCGCACCGCTCCCAGGCCGCGCGGATCTCCTCCGGAGGCACGTCGGCCGCGGCCCGCACGCGGGGGGAGCGCTCGAGAAGGATGTAGAGCGAGGTGCGGGCGATCCCCAGGGCGTTGGCGGCGGCCTTCAGATTCCAGCGGTGCTCCCGCAGAGCGGCCAGCATCTCCTCCTCCCCCACGTCCGCGGGACGGCGCCGGGGAGGCGGGGACGGCGCGGCGGGCTCCGGGGTCATCCCTTCGCGAGGCGTTGGCTCGGTCCTGGGAACCGGCTCCATCAGAAGGTCTTCGAGCCCCGGTCCGGCCGTGAGGACGGGCCGGCCCCGGCTGTCGATCACGAGCTGGCGGGCGGCGTTCTGGAGCTGGCGGACGTTGCCCGGCCAGGAGCCGAGGGCGAGGCGGACGACGAGCTCCGCGGGCAGCCACGGCTCCGGGGCCGCCGGGTCGCCGGCCGGAAAAGGCTCGCCCAGCCGCTCGAGCTCTTTGCGGAGAAAGAAGACGAGGAGCCGGCCGAGGTCCTCCCGGCGGCGGCGCAGAGGGGGCAGGCGGATCGAGTAGCCCGCCAGGCGGTGGAGGAGTGGGGAACGGAAGCCGCCGCTCTGGATGGCGCCTTCGAGGTCCGCGTCCGTGGCCGAGACGATCCGCGCGTCCACCTTGCGGGCCGCCTGCCCTCCCACGGGCACGACGTCGCCGGTTTCGAGAGTCCGCAGCAGCATCACCTGCACCTCGGGAGGCGCCTCGCCGATCTCGTCCAGGAACAGCGTGCCGCCGTCCGCCTGGACGAAGTAGCCCGGCGTGTCGCGCACGGAGCCAGTGAAGGCCCCGCGGACCGCGCCGAACAGCTCGGCCGCGGCGAGCGACGGGGGGAGCGCCCCGAGGTTCACGGAGAGAAACGGCCGGCGGGCGCGGGCGCCGTGCTCGTGGAGGGCCCGCGCCACCAGCTCCTTGCCCGTGCCGGTCTCGCCCCGCACGAGGACCGGCACGGGGAGCGGCGCCACCCGGGCGATCGCCTCGCGCACGGCTTCGATCTCCGCGCTCTCACCCACGAGCCCGAAGGAAGGCCCGGGTTCCAGCGCGGGAGCGGGCCGGCGGTGGAGAAGGAGCACGGCCCGGCCGGCGAGATCGAGCACCACCCCGTCGTCCAGGGCCGCGGCCGGCACGGCCACGCTCTCCTCGACGGGCACGCCGTCGACCGCCAGGCGGGTCGGGCTGCCGTCCCGGTGGATCCGGACGCCGCCGCCGGGCAGGGGCTCGAAGCGGAGGGGCCGGCGGGAGAGAAAGGCATCGGCGAGCGGCTCGCCGCGGAACGCGCCGGGGGCCACGAAGCGCGGCTCCTGCCGGGAGAGCCGGGCTTCCCGTCCCCGGGCGAGCTCGCCCAGGAACACCCGGTCGCCCACGCGGGAGAGGTCCGCGTGGCCCAGGACCGTCAACACCGGCAACGCCTGCCGCGCCCCCGCCTCCCGCTCGCTGCGCGCCGAGCCCCCGGTGGGCCGATCGAGCGTCGTGCCCCCGCCTTCGAAGCTCATGAATGGGGCTAGTGTAGCCGAGAGTGCCTAGCCCAGCGCCCGCAGCCGTTCCGGAAGGTTGGCGAGAAACGTCCCCAGGTCGTCCGTGTCGGGAAGAGTGATCTCGATCTTGCCCCGGGAGGTCTTCACCACCTTCCCCTCTCCTTCCATCAGGAGAGGCACCGTGATCGCTTCCCGGTCCACCGGAATCTCGTCGGTCACCTCGAAGAGGCGGTTCATGATCTGCTGGTCGATGACTCGCATGGCGATCCTCGTTCCTCTCTTTCAGCTCCCCTGGAGAATCCGGTACGGCACCGTCCGCAGGATCTCCTCGAGGGACGTGATCCCGGCCCGGGCCTTGCCCAGGGCGTCGTCCAGAAGGCTCTGCATTCCCCTCTCCACGGCCGTCGCGCGGATGCGATGGACGGGAGCCCCTTCGGAGACGAGGTCGGTCAGCTCGGGGTCGAGCACGAAGATCTCGTAGAGGCCGACCCGCCCTTTGTAGCCCCTCCCGCCACAGGCCTCGCACCCCCGGGAGCGGAAGAAGCGGGCGTCGCTGCTCGCCAGCCTGAGCTTGCGGAACTCGGTGGGCGTGGGGAGCGCCTCTTCCTGGCAATGGGAGCAGAGCTTTCTCGCGAGCCGCTGGGAGACCGCTCCCAGCAGGCAGCCGGCGATCATCCCGTAGTCCACCCCCAGGGTGTGGAGGCGGGAGACGGTGCGGACCGCGTCGTTGGTGTGGAGGGTCGAGAGGACGAGGTGGCCGGTCTGGGCGGCGCGGATGGCGGCGCTCGCCGTGTCCTCGTCCCGGATCTCGCCGATCAGGATGACGTCCGGGTTCTGCCGCATGAAGGCGCGGGCGTAGTCGGCGAAGCCCATCTGCCCGGAGACCTGCTTCTGATTGGTCTTCGGGAAGTGGTACTCGATCGGGTCCTCGACGGTCAGGATCTTGTTCTCCGGCGAATTGATGGCATGGATCGCGGCATAGAGGGTCGTGGTCTTGCCGCTCCCCGTGGGGCCGGTCACCAGCACCATCCCCTCCGGATTGGTGATCAGGCGCTCCAGGGTAGCGAGCTGATCGTCCGCGAGCCCCAGCTTGTCGAGCCCCAGGAGGGGGGCCGAGCTGTCGAGCAGGCGGAGCACCGCGTCTTCGCCGAAGGGGCCGGGCACGATCGACAGCCGGAAGTCGACCGGCCTCTCCACCTTGTTCTCCCGGTAGATCGCCTGAATGCGGCCATCCTGGGCCCGGCGCCGCTCGGCGATGTCCAGGTCGGCCAGCACCTTCAAGCGGGTGATCACCGCCTGGATGTTGCCGCGCGACAGCGGGGTCGCCACCTGCTGGAGCAGGCCGTCGATGCGATAGCGGACGTCCACGTCGTCCGCGTAGGTCTCGATGTGGACGTCGCTCGCCCCGAGCTGGACGGCGCGGCCGAGCACCTCGTCGAGCAGCTCGGGGACGTTGTCGTCCCGGTCGAAGGAGAAGCCCCGGACCGGGCGCAGGTCGAGGGTCCCCCGCGGGCGGTCCGCATTTCCACGTCCATACCCCTCGTCCAAGGCCTTGCGGATTTCATATCCGTTGAGACGCACCGGGCGCACCGGACGGGAGAGCGCGGCTTCGAGCTCGGCCACGAGCGAGCGGCGGGCCGGATCCAGCATCCCGACCGGGACCGGATCCTGGCTCCGGGGATCGATCGCTCCCAGGACCACGACGCCGTGCTCCTGGCAGTACTCGTACTTCAAGAGACGGACCGACCGCGGATCGATCTTGAACTGGGCGAGCTCGGCGAACTCCTCGCGGTCCGGGCTGGGGACCTCCGGGATTATAGCCATTCATGCATCTCCAGGTATGTCAAAACTCTTGCGCGTCCGTCCGATGTTATGCGATCTTGTTGTCCCCTATCTGTCCCCGCTTTCGCCGCATCGTGCACTATGGCAGTAGCAGCAGCAACCCCAGCTTCGACCGGTCCTACACGTTCGAACCTGGCAGTACCGCAACCCCACAAGGAGGACATGTTATGAGACAAGCTGCGAGAGTGGCTCTCGGTCTTCTGGTCGCCGCCCTGGCCGTTCCGGCCCTGCAGGCGACCACGGCCGTGGAGCGCACCGAGACCGACCTGATCCAGGAGGCCGAGATCATCGTCGTCGGCCGCGTGGCTGAAGTTCGGAGCACGTGGGTCGACAACGACCTGGTGACCCTGGCGACGGTCAACGTTTCGGAGACGCTCAAGGGTGCTCCCGGATCTCAGGTGACGGTGGTCCTTCCGGGAGGCGTCGATCTCAATCGGAAGATTCCGGTTGCGATGACCTTTCCGGCCGCGCCCGAGCTGATGACGAAGGAGAACGTGCTGCTGTTCCTGACGGCCGAAGGCCGGATCGTGGACGGCTATTCGGTGGTCGGCTTCTCCCAGGGCAAGTTCTCGGTCGTCGAGAACGCCAACGGGGAGAAGATCGCTACCCAGAATCTCTCCGAGCTGACCCTCCAGGGCCGTGATGGCAATACCCGCCAGGGTGGCGCCAAGACGATCTCCCTTCCCCAGCTCCGGCAGAAGGTCCAGAGCCTGGGCGTCGCGAAGCCGCGCTGATTGACCTGGATCTTTCAAGGCTCGAGGAGAGAGAAAAAATGATGCGGAACATGATCACCAAGGTGTCCCTGGCCGTGCTGCTCGCGGCCTCGATCGGCGTCCCGGCCTTCGCCGGCGGCGCTCTGGAGCAGATCGACGTCACCGGCAACGTCCCCTCCCCGGTTCCGGGGTTCATTGACGGCAAGCTCATCCCGATCCACTGGGATGCGCGCTGCCTCCCCATCCAGTACGTGGTGAACAACACCCAGAACCCGATCCCGAACCCGCTCGGTCCCGCGTTCCTGACCGTGGCGGACGCGACGGCGGCTCTGCAGACCGCGATGAATTCGTGGAACCAGATCCCCACCTCCTACATCGACATGAAGATCGTGGGCACGGTGGCGAATCCGGGGGTGCGCGGCTTCGACATGAAGAACGAGCTGACCTTCCGCACCGCGGCGGGCTTCGGCGCGATCGCCTCGTCCCCCTCGGTGAGCCTGGTCGCGGACATAACCTTTTTGGACGGCGACGACCTGGATGACGACCTGGACGTGGACGTTTCCTCCGCCATCAGCGTCTGCACGGACGTGGACGGCGACGGCGACATCGAGTTCCCGGCCGGCTTCTACACGGCGGGCACGATCCTCGAAAACGACATCCAGTTCAACGTCAAGGCGTCGAACGGCCTTCGCTTCACCACGACGACCGCCGCGGTGGATGCCGTCAACCGCTCGGTGGACCTCGAAGCCACCGCGGTGCACGAGCTCGGCCACTCGCTCGGCCTGTCGCACGTGATGGACAACAACAAGAGCGCGACCGACGGCGACGGCACCACGATGTTCCCCTTCATCGACACGAACGACCCGGCTTCCGAGCTGCAGGCCCGCTCGATCGGCAGCGACGACATCGCGTGGGCCTCTTATTTCTATCCCGAGGGCTCCGCGGCCACCGGCCCGGCCGCTCTGCAGCCCGGTGACGTGGACTTCGATTCGGTCTACGGCCTGATCAAGGGCACGGTCACCCACGGCGTGTTCGACCATCCGATCGCGGGCGCGAGCGTCGCCGCGTACGACCGCAACACGGGCGATTTCGTGGCCTCGGGCTACAGCGGATCGGTGACGCTCCTGGTCGACCCGGGGACGGGAGCCCTCTTCCTGTCCGACGACCCGAGCCATGACATTCCGAACGGCGACTTCGTGATCCCGGTGCCCAAGGGCAACTACGACATCTACGTCGAGGCCCTGGACGGCAACCCGGTCGCGGCGGCCAACGTGAGCCTCTCGGCCCAGGTCGGCGGCCTCTATGGCCTGCTCAACTTCCCCGAGGAGTACTGGAACGGCAACAAGGAAGGGGCGATCGAGGTCCGCTCCGGCGAGTCCAAGAACGTCCACGTGAACGAGGGCGAGGTCCAGACCGGCATCGACATCATCACCAACCGCGAGATCAACATCGCCAACTTCGGCACCCGGGACTTCGTCGGCTTCACCGGCGCGCCCGGCGGCTTCTACAACGCGGTGCGCATCCCGGCCTCCCAGATCATGGCCATCGCGCCGGGCGAGGACATCTACATCCACGCCGCGGGATTCGACACCGTTCTGTTCGACGGCTCCACCGTGCCGCTGTTCGCCGAGGCGACGCTCGCGACCGGCAGCGTGAGCGGCACCACCGCCACGATCGATCTGGCCCACCCGCTCGAGACGACCTCGTCGTTCCTGTCGGGGGACAACGACTTCGGATCGTTCTACTTCAAGAACCCCCACGAGCTCGGCAAGCGGGTCAAGCGCGAGATCGAGAAGGGCAACATCACCGACCTCTTCCTTGTGCTGCGCCTGCCCGAGGGGCCCTTCCCGGGCGTCTCCGCCACCCCGCCGCTCATCGGCCTGGACGGCGGCGTCCCGGCCAACGACGTCCCGATCTTCGGGCTGTCCTACACGTCCAACGACGGCGTGACGTTCAACCAGGTCCCCAACTTCAACTTCCGCTTCCGGCTCGTCGTCTCCGAGACCCACTAGGCTCCCGGAGCGGTCCCGATTTCCCCTAGGGGGAGCGCCTCGCCGCTCCCCCGTCTTTTTTTCTCCCCGTGCTACATTGGGGTCATGAAGCACCCGACCTCGACCGAAACCGATCTCTTCCTGTCGCTCACTCCCGAAAAAGTGCTCGCCGCCGTCGAGGCCGGCGGCCTTTCGTGCAACCCGGTGTGCTACCCGCTCAACTCCTTCGAAAACCGGGTGTACGAGGTGGAGCTCGAAGACCGGACCCGCGTGGTGGCCAAGTTCTACCGGCCGGGGCGATGGACCGAGGAGCAGATCCTGGAAGAGCACCTGTTCTTGAAAGATCTCGCCTGGCAGGAGATCCCGGTGTGCACCATGCGCCCGTTCCCCGGCGGCGGCACCCTGCGGCAGATCGACAACATCTACTACTGCCTTTCGGACCGCCGTGGCGGACGGGCGCCCGACGAGCTCGACCGGGCCGGCGCCCGGCGCCTGGGGATGTTCGCCGGGAGGATGCACAACGTGGGCGCGAGGCGCGAGGCCGAGCACCGCCTGCACCTGACCGCCGACACCTACGTCCGGCAGAACCTGGACTGGCTGGAGGAGCACGACGTCCTCCCCGGGCACCTCAAGGACCGCTACTTCGACGCCGCCCTCTCGATCGCCGCGATCACCGACCGGCTGATGGAAGGCGTGCCCGTCCACCGCATCCACGGCGACCTCCATCTGGGGAACGTCCTCTTCAGGGACGGGTTCTTGAACGTGCTGGACTTCGACGACATGGTCGTCGGGCCCGCGGTGCAGGATCTCTGGCTCGCCCTGCCCGGCCGCGATTCCTACACCCTGGAGCTGCGCGAAAGCTTCCTTGAAGGCTACATCCAGTTCCGGGACTTCGACCG
>DATEIO010000485.1:0-4688 GCA_035278895.1 Thermoanaerobaculia bacterium
GCACCGAATCCAAGAGTTTCGATCCGGTTGCCTCCCAGGCTGCGTTGCATCACCCCGGGGCTGACCTCGCTCCATCCCTGCTTTTGCAAGTCATCGAGCAGATCCGTCATTGCCGGTGTCGGGGACTCGGCAATGGCGGGCCGGGAGTGAGCGAGGGCTGCAAGACAGAGCAAGAGAGAAAGGAAGAAAATTTTGATCCTCATGGGAGCCTCCTTGACGTGATGACAAGGCCGGCAAAAGCCGATCGGAAGGACAAGAAGCTCAGGACAAGCCGGCCAGAACGGACATAGCAATTGTGCAAAAGCACGTCTTACAGAATCATTACAGCCAAGAGGATCACTGCCAGGGGTTTTCCGCTCCGCCCCGGAACCGCGGGCTTCCGCCCCGCTTCGCGCGAGAGCCCCGCCGGTCTGCGGCCGGTCCGCCCCGGGAGGCGGGAACGCCGCCTCGGGGGCCGTCCCTCTCGCCTCGCGAAGCGGACGGTTGCCGCCGGCCTTCCGGGCTCCGGGATCGATTCGCGCGCCATTCGCCCCGGAAGGCGGGAGACTCGCCCCGAAAGGCGGGCCTCCCGCCTCGCGAGGCGGAGCTCGCGCCTTCCAGGGCGGAACGTCCGCCTCGCGGGGCGAACCGTCCGCCTTCCAGAGGGGACCGTTCACTTCGCGAAGTGGACTGTCCGCCTTCCGGGGCGAACCTCCCGCCTCGCGAAGCGGACCGTCCACTTCGAAAGGCGAACCGTCCGCCCCGCGAGGCGAACCGTCCGCCTTTCGGGGCGAGCGTGCCGCCCTGCGGGGCGGCTGTGCCGGATTGACGCGACCACCATGATCTGGTAGACAGCGGCTCACGCAAGTTCTTCCCGGGAACAGGAAACATGAAGACCGAGGAGCCGCTGATTCCGAAGCATGGCGGGTACCGGAAGCTGCGGAGCTTCCAGGTGGCGCGACTGGTCTACGACGTCACGGTGCGCTTCTGTGAGCGGTACGTCGATTCCCGGAGCCGGACCCGGGACCAGATGGTGCAGGCGGCGCGCAGCGGGGTGCAGAACATCGCCGAAGGGAGCCAGGCTTCGGGAACTTCGAAGAAAACCGAGCTCAAGCTGACCAACGTGGCCCGGGCCAGCCTGGAGGAGCTGCGGCTCGATTACGAAGACTTCCTGCGCCAGCGAGGGCTGCCCCTGCTGCCGCCGAGCCACCCGGCGCTGGTGCGCTTCAAGGCGAAGCGCTGTGCCACTGTGGAGGACGTGCGCCTCTGGGTGGAGGAGGAGCACGGACGGGCACGGACCCGCAAGGACGTCCCCGTTGGAGCTTCGTCCGTGCCGGTCCGTGAAAGTCCGTGTTCGTCCCTGGGCTCTTCCACCCTGGTGGCCAATGCGGTGCTCTCTCTGCTGAACCTCTGCTGCCGCCTGCTCGACCGCCAGTTGGAAGCCCAGGCCGAGGCTTTCGAAAAAGAAGGCGGCTTTACGGAGCGCCTGTACCGGATCCGGCACAGCAGGAGATGAGGCAAAGGCCGGGCTCGGGAAGGTTGCGCTACCATAGCGGCCCGGGAGGGCACCCGGGCGGGGACGAGCCCCGCCCCTGCTGTTCTGGACAAACCGCTAAATGGGCTCGAAGTATCCGACGACAACGAGCTTCACGTGCGTCGAGCTGGTCCTCGCCTTGACGGCAATGTCTTCACCCGTGCACTCCGGCTCGGGATAGCACAGCCTCGCGATCAGGAAGGAGCTGTCGGTCCCGCTCCCACGGAAAGCCATCGAGGCGGGCGAGGGTTCGGTGCCGGCGTCCCAGACCACGATGTCGCCAGCGGAGCTCGCCCCGGAGGCGGTGATGATGATCGCGACGGCGTTGGCCGAGGTCGGAACGCCGCAGCTTCCGCGGATCAGATCGTAATAGGTCGTACCGGCGGTGAGCTGCGATCCGCTGGTCGAATCGAAGAAGGTGCAAGGATTGATCGGGGTGTAGGAGCTCGGGACCACCTGGGCCTGAACGGCCGCGGTGACACAGAGAGCAAGCAGGAGAGCGACGGACAGGGTCTTCATGGACGGTGCTCCTTTCCTTGGTTGGTGCGGGCTCGAGACTGCATCCAAAACGGGCGCCTCACCCCTCCCAGACAACGGACCGGCTGCACGGTTCAGCTGTTCTGAAGGTAGATCGTATTCAAGAATATGTCAAGGTTAAAATGAAGAGAGAGGAACAGGGCGAGGGGCGCCGCACGCTCCACATCGACGGCTCGCAGGGCGAGGGGGGAGGGCAGATCCTCCGCACTTCTCTCGCCCTGTCCATCATCACCGGCACGCCGATCCGGATCGAGAAGATCCGCGCGCGGCGGTCCAAGCCGGGGCTCATGCGCCAGCACCTGACGTCGGTCCTGGCCGCGGCCCGGGTGGGCGGGGCGCACGTTCAGGGGGCCGAGGTCGGGTCGAAGGAGATCGCGTTCACTCCGTCGGGCATCCAGGCTGGGGTATACCACTTCGCGATCGGCACGGCGGGGAGCACGACGCTGATCCTGCAGACTGTGCTGCCGGCTCTCCTCTTCGCCCCGGGCCCTTCGCGCGTCACGCTCGAAGGAGGCACGCACAATCCCAAGGCGCCTCCGTTCGAGTTCCTGGAGCGCGCATTCCTTCCGCTCCTCGCGAGGATGGGGGCGCGGGTCGAGGTGTCTCTCCCGCGGGCGGGGTTCTACCCGGCCGGGGGAGGCCGGCTCGAGGCGGTGATCCATCCCGCGGAAAGCCTTTCTCCCCTGGAGCTTCTCGAGCGGGGCGAGGTGCGCGGCCGGCGGGGGATGGTCCTCCTTGCGAACCTGCCCGGCCACATCGCCGAGCGCGAGCTTCGCCACCTGTCCCAGCACACGAGCTGGCCCGAGGGGGCGCTCGAGGTCCGCCGCGTCGAGGGAGCCGGGCCGGGCAACGCCGTCCTCCTGGAGCTCGAAAGCGAGGCCGTGACCGAGGTCTTCACCAGCATCGGAGAGGTGGGCCTGGCGGCCGAGAAGGTGGCGGATCTGGCCGTCCAGGAGATGCGGACCTACCTGACCGCGGGCGTGCCCGTGGGAGAGCACCTGGCCGACCAGCTCCTCCTCCCGCTGGCGCTCGCCGGAGGGGGATCGTTCCGTACCCTGCCGCTGAGCCTCCACGCGAGGACCCAGATCGACCTGATCCCGCGGTTTCTGGACGTCCGCTTCGAGGTGGAGGAGGACGGAGAGGCGCGGGTGGTGCGGGTGCTGCGAGCCTGACCTGGCAGGGCCCGCGGGCCTATGGGTTCCTTCCCCGGGTTGGAGATCCGCCGGGAAGGGTGATCTGCGCGAGCCCTTTTCGCGCGTGCTCCTCGTAGAACGAATTGCCGATCTTCCGGGCCGCGGCCAGGGCCTCTTCGTAGCCGGTGCGGGCGGCCTCCAGCCGGCCCTGCTCGAAGTCCTGCTCGGCCAGGGCGATCCGGGTGTGGATCACGTCGACGGCGGAGCCCAGGCGCTCGAACTCGGCCAGGGCCGCGAGGTAGCGTTTCCGCGCCGGCCCGGGCTGCCCGGCCTCGCCTTCGAGGCCGCCGAGCGCGAGGAGCGCCTGGGCCGCGCCTTCGGCGTCGCCGCTCTTCTGCGAGAGGGCGAGCGCCTCTTCGAGGGCGGCCTTGGCCTCGGCCGGCTTCCCCTCCCGGGCCATCACGCGAGAGAGGCCGCGCAGGCAGAAGGCCACGCCGTAGGCGTCGCCGAGCTTCTTCTGCAGGGCGAGCGCCTCCTCGATCCTCCGGCGCGCTCCCCGGAGGTTGCCCTGGGCGCGCAGGAGGTTGCCGAGGTTCGAGAGCGCCAGGGCGGTGCCCGGGAGGTCGCCGGTTTCCCGCTTGATCGCGAGCGAGCGTTCGAGGAGCGCGATCACCGCGGCGTAGTCCCCCTCTTCGGAGAGGAGGGCGGCCAGGTTGTTCAGGGTCTTGGCCTCGCGGCTCCGGTCGCCGATCTCCTGGAGCACGGCGAGGGCCTCTTCGTAGGCCTTGCGGGCCTCCGCCGTCCGGCCCGTCTCCTGGAGCACCGTGGCAGCGCCCACGACGGCCCCGGCCGCGGCTCCCCGGTCTCCCGCCTTCTGCGTGAGGTCGCGGGCGGCACGAAAGTCGGCCAGGGCGGGCTCCAACTGGCCGAGCCGGAAGAGGGCCCAACCCCGGTTGAAGCGGCCAGAAGCCACGAGGAGGGTGGCCCCGCGGCCCGCGGCTTTGTCGATGGCGCGGGTGGTGGCGGCCCGGCTGCGGGCGAAGTCGCCGAGCTGCCAGGCCACGTCCGCTTCGGCCAGGTCGATCCTGGGATCGTCGCCCGAAGGCGGGGGGAGCTGCCGCAGGGCGGCCACGGTGGCCTCGGAGAGGGCGGTCTGCCCGGCCTGCCTCTGGGCCGCGGCGAGGCGGAGGCCGGTCTCCACGTCGTCCCGGTGGAGGTGCCAGAGCGCGGCGTAGGCCTTCACCGCCTCGTTCCATTCGCCGCGGATCTCCCGGGATCGCCCCTCCATGCCGAGCCGGACCGGCTGCGGGAGCGGGCCGGAGAGCGCGAGGGCCCGCTCTGCCGCCTGCCGGGCCCGGACGTCGAAGCCGAGGCGGGCGGCTGCGGCGGCAAGGGCGTCGTGGACGAAGGGATTTGCCGGGTCCACCTCCGCGGCCTGTTCGAGGAGAGGGAGGGCGGCGGGCGCGTCCCACACCCGCAGGCGGTCGAGCGCCTGGGCGTAGAGG
>DATEIO010000486.1:0-12753 GCA_035278895.1 Thermoanaerobaculia bacterium
AGGCGCTCGGCGGCGATCACCAGCTCCAGGGATTCGCGGAGACCTTCCGCCAGGTCGGCCGCGGGGAAGAGCGCCCGGCGGGCGGCTTCGTCGTCCACCTGCTCGAGCTCGCAATCCCACAGGCGGGCGGCCAGGGAGCGCAGGTCCACGGTGGAGACGCGGGAGCCGTCCGCCCAACGGAGAAAGCAGCGGTGGACCTCTCCGGCCGCGCGGGCTGCGTCCACGGCTGCGGGGAACGCAGGGACGAAGGAGAAGGCGCGGACGAACCACCAGGACGGGATGGAGTCGGCGCGGCCAGTCAGGAGATGGAGAAGAACGTTTTCGTCCGTGTCGCGCTCCAGGCCCAAGGCTTCGGCCAGGAGGGCGAACGCTCCCCCCTTCCGGCGGGCCTGCTCAGCGAGAGCTTCGAAGCGAGCCTCTTCCCGGTACTCGGGCTCGGGCAGGAGAGGACGTCCGAAAATCTTTTCATGTTGACGGCGGAGCCCCTCCGCGACCTCCTCTTCCCCTTCCGGAGCCAATCCGGCGTGGAGGGCGGCTGAAACGAGGAGCGCGCGCTGCCGTACCTGCCGGGCGAAGGCGGGGGCTTCCGGGTGGAAGAGCTGCGCCAGGCGCCAGGCGCGCTGGAGCGTGGGACCTTCGGGGACGCGCAGTGCCGTTTCCTTGTAATAGCCGATGTAGCCGCTCGCCGGACGGGCGCGGTGTCCCGGGGCGGGAGCGGTTTCGAGCGCACGCTCGAGCGCTTTCTTTGCGTCCTCGCGCTTGACGCTCTCCCGGCCGAGGATCTGAAAGAGCTCCGCCGCGGCGGCGTCCCCCAGATGACGGCGGGAAAGCTCCGCCACGCGGGAGGGGTGGCGATCCAGAAAGGAAAGGTTTTTCAGGTCCGCGATCAGCGCCGCGGAGCCCACGCCAAGGCGGGCGAGGGCGTGCCGGACCTCGACCAGCGCCACGGTGATGGGCCGGTATCCGTGCTCGGCCGGCGCGTGAAGGAGGGCGACCTCGTCGTCGCCGTCCAGGGCGCCGGTTTGATATCCCTCGAAAACGGCCCCCACCCCTTCCATGCCGAACGGCGAAAGCTCCGCGGCCCGCAACGCCCCCAGGCTCGCGGCGCCGATCACGCGGACTCCGGCGTCCAGCGCGTAGAGAAGCTCCTTGTGGGTGACGGACGGGACAGTGAAGTAATAGCCGTCCAGAAGAACGATCGTGCGGGGATGATGGGCCAAAGCGGCGAGGACGTCGCCGCGCCGGGCGGGCGGACGCACGTCGCAGGCGTCGAGCAGCGCCCGCCAGTCCGGCCCCGGCTCCCGGGGCAGGGTGGGCCCGGCGAAGACGGCGATCCCCCTATCCATGGGGTTTGTCCTTGAGGCCGGGGATGAACGTAGTGACGACCGGCACGCCGACGTCCGGCCGGGTGAGATCCACCCAAAAGGTTTCGAAACCTTGCCCGGCCAGATGGGCCACGACGGTTTCCAGATCTGCGGCGACGCTCTCGCTTGAAAGGCCGGGCACCTCCGCCAGGGCTTTCGTTCCCGCGGGCTCCTCGAAGCTTTCGAAGAGGCGTTGGGCCAGATCCTCTCCCCCGAAAAAGGGGAGGTCGTCCCGCGCACCGGAGATGTAGGTGAGGCGGGACTGCGCGGCTTCGGTGAGCGCGCGGGAGAGGGCCACGGCCGGGTCCGGATGGCAGCCCGAGCCGCGCCAGACGTTCGGGATGTCCGGCGCGGCGAGATCCACCAGGAAGACCGGAATTCCAAGGTCGCCGGTCACGTCCCAAAGGGCGAGCTTCGAGCCCGCGGCGCGGATGCGGTCGAGCGGCTCGCGGAGCCAGGGAACGCCGATCGAATCCTCGATCAGAGGCACCTTTCGGGCCGGGTCCTCCCCCGCCAGGCGGACGGCGTGGCGCTCCACGAGCTCGCACACGCCGTGGAGCACGGCCTCCTCCACGCAGTTGCCCGAGGCCAGGCCGTTCGAGGTGCGATGGAAGAGGCGGAGCGGCAGGGCCGCGGGCTCGGTGAAGTCGAGTTGCAGCATGTCGAGCGGGAGCCAGCCGTCCGGCCCGCCGCGAAAGCATCGGGCGCGCACCCAGGGGATGGGGATGGCCGCGACTTCGGGAGGCTCGAACGTCCAGCGCAGCGACGAAAGAGGGATCGCGTTGTCGTAGCGCATCTCGCGCGGCGAGAGGACCACCCGGGAGAGGTGGGAGAGATCCTCCGCGTGCCAGAGCTCGATCGACTCCATGACCGCGCTCGCCCGGGCCGCCGCGGGCGTCGCGCCTTTTCCTTGAGAGACCGAGAGGCTCCGGCTCGCCGGCCGCACCGCCTGCCAGACCGGAATGCCGATCCGGTCGAGGCCGGTGACGTCCGCCACCCGGGTGATGCCCACCCGGGGGAGGACGCCGCAGAGCGCCTCCCAGGTCTCCTCGGGAGGCCGGACGCGGTGTGTACCGAGCCGGAACCTCTTGGGCGCGGAGCCTTCCACGGCCGACGGCGCGTCCTACGGGTTTTCTTTGCGCGCGGCCTTGGCCGTCACCACGATGCGCCAGCCAACGTTCTTGAGCTTGGCCAGATGCACCGCGCCGTTGCCGGCGAGTTGCTTGCCGTTGGTGAACTGCTCCGTCACCCGGTACGTGGCGCTGGCGCGGTCGCCGCCCACATAGACGACCTGGACCTGGGTCACCTGAACCTGGCGCGGCGAGAACGGCGGGTACTTCTGCAGGTAGTCCTGGAACTCCGGGCTCGCCATCCAGTGGTTGATCACCGGCTGGTCCACCCGCACCAGGCCTTCGTTGGTGAGCGCCATGTGGGGGTTGGCGTAGAAATTCGTCCACTGCTGGGCGAACTGGTCCCAGGGGATGGACTCGGCGCCCTGGATCAGGGTCTGGATCTGCTGGTCGTCCTGCTGGCCCGTGCCCTGGTTGACGTTGACGAGGTCATAGCCCAGAAGAGGGATGCAGACGAACGCGGCGCCCACGGTGCGCTCGCCGCAGCCGGCGGGCGTGAGGTGCAGGCCGAGGTCCCCGGCCATGCCGTCGAAGGCTTGTTGAAGAGAATTTTCGTGATTTGGATCAGACTCTTCCCATTTCTCAGCCACGGGGCCTCCCTTCAATAAAAACGAGGTTTCGAGAATGGCCGGAGTCTAGCCGGGGGGTAGTCGGGTTGTCGAGATGGCGGTAAGATCCCCTCGACCCCCGGGAGTCCGCCCACACGCCGCAAAACCCCAAATGGTCGGGACCACGCTCAGCCACTACCAGATCCTCCGCGAGATCGGAGGAGGGGCCATGGGCCGGATCTTCCTGGCCCGGGACGTCCGTCTCGGCCGCAGCGTGGCGATCAAGATGCTGCCGCCCGCGCTCGTGGCGGACCCGGTGCGGCGCCAGCGGTTCGAGCGGGAGTCCAAGGCGCTCGCCACGCTCAACCATCCGAACGTGGTGACCATCCACTCCGTGGAAGAGGTGGAGGGGCAGCCCTTCCTGGTGATGGAGTGGATCGAGGGGCGGTCGCTCGAAGAGCTGATCCCGCCCGGGGGGATGGAGCTCCCCCGCTATCTCGAGATCGCGATCCCCATGGTCGAAGCGGTCTCCCAGGCGCACCTGGCGGGGATCGTCCACCGCGACCTGAAACCGGCGAACGTCATGGTGCGCGACGACGGGGTGCTCAAGGTCGTGGACTTCGGCATCTCCACGATCGAGCCCGAGACCCTGGTGGAAGGCCAGTCGGATGCGGCCCGGCAGAGGCTCACGCAGGTGGGAGTGGTCGTGGGAACGCTCCCCTACATGTCGCCCGAGCAGCTCGAAGGGATCTGGATCGACGCGCGGTCAGACATCTTCTCCCTGGGCGTGATCCTCTACGAGATGGCGACGGGCTACCGGCCGTTCCAGGGAGGGAGCTCGGCCTCGCTCCTCTCCTCGATCCTGCGCGACGAGCCCGTGCCCCCCACCCGCTCGCGCGCTTCGCTCCCCGCCTCGCTCGACCGGATCGTGGCGCGCTGCCTCCAGAAGCGCCCCCAGGAGCGCTACCAGACCGCGGCAGAGCTCAAGAAGGACCTCCAGGATCTCAAGCGGGAGCTGGACCTGGGGACCGCGGCGCCGCCCATTTTCGTGCCGGACCTCCCCACCGCCTCCCTGCCCGCGCCTCCCCGGCGGCGGCCGGGCCTCCTGGCCGCTGCGGCCCTGGCGGCCCTGGTGCTCGTCGGTGCCGCCGCCGGGCTCTGGTTCCAGAGAGAGACGGCGGCGCCCGCTCCCGCCAAGCCGGCTCTGCCCGCGGCCGAGCGCGCGGCGATCCGGTCGGTCGCCATCCTCCCCTTGAAAAACCTTTCGGGAGATCCGGAGCAGGAGTTCTTCTCGGACGGGACGACCGAGGCCATCATCGCCAACCTGGCGAAGCTCGGAGGCCTGCGGGTCATCTCCAGCAACTCGACCAGCCGCTACAAGAACCGGAGCGCGGGGCTTTCCGAAGTGGCGCGGGACCTGGGGGTGGACTACGTCGTGGAAGGGTCGTTCCTGCGCTCGGGCGAGCAGCTCATGATCATCGTGCAGCTCGTGGACCCGAAGACGGACGGCACGCTCTGGGGAGATACCTACCGCGGCACGGTCGCCGACGTCTTCTCCTTCCAGCAGCGGGTCGCCGAGGCGGTCGCCCGGCAGACCGTGGGGGAGCTGAGCACGGCCGACCTCACCCGGCTGGCCAACGTGCAGGAGGTCGTTCCCGAGGTCTACGAGACCTATCTGCGGGCGCGCTACTTCCTCAACAAGCGCACGCCCGACGCCGTCCAGCAGGCCCTTTCGCTGCTCGATCAGGCGCTCGCCAAGGCCCCGCGCTACGCCCCGGGCTGGGCGGCCAAGGCCGAGTGCTATCTCTACCTGATGGCGGACGGCATCTCCGTCCTCCCGGCGGAGGCGGCGCTCCCCAAGGCGCGGGAGGCCGCGCTGCGCGCCCTGGAGCTCGACGAGAGCCTCTCGGACGCCCACGCGGCCCTGGCCTTCACGGAGCTTCAAAGCTGGCAGTGGAGCAAGGTCGAAAAGGAGTTCCGGCGCGCCCTGGAGCTCAACCCGAGCAACGCGGACGCCTATTTGAAGTACACCCTCTTCCTCACCGCCCAGGAGCGCCACGAAGAGGCGATCGCCGCGGTCGAGAAGGCCCGGCAGCTCAACCCGCTGTCGCTCCACATCCGGATCACCGCCACCTCGAACTACCTGTGGGCTGGCCGGTCGCGGGAGGCGGAGGAGAGCGCCCGCGCCGCGATCGCCCTCCAGCCCGACCACTGGCTCCCCCACTACCAGCTCGGAACGATCCTCGCCAACGAAGGCCGTTTTCAAGAGGCCGACACTCCGTTTGAGGAGGCCGTGCGCCTCGGCGGCAGGAATCCCCGGGCCCTCTCGGCGCTCGCCTGCAACGAGGCCCGGCTCGGCCGCACCGAATCCGCCCGCCGCCTCGTCGCCGAGATCGAAGCCGCCTCCGAAAAAGGGTGGGTTCCGCCTTCGACCTTGGCGGCCCCTCTCTTCGCCCTGGGGGAGACGGACCGCGGCTTCGAATGGCTCCAGAAGGCCGCGGACGCCCGGGACCAGAGCCTGCTCCTCCTCCGCCTGGACCCCGCGTACGCCGAAGCCCGCTCCGACCCGCGTTTCGAGCGCATCCTCGCCCAGGTCGGTCTCGACCGCCCCTACCCCTTGCGCACCTCCCGGTCGACCCCGCGAATGAAAAGATAGAGCCCGAAGCAGGCGGCCAGGAGGATTCCGGAGACGACCGCGGCCGGGAGGACCCCTTCGCGGTGGCCGGCGAGCAACGATTCGAGGGTGGCGGTGAGCAGCCACATCTGGACGACCAGGAGAATGGCGATCAGCGCCAGGGCACCGTCGATGGCGGTCAGGCCGCGGCGCTGGGTGGGCCGGCGCTCGGGGAGGTGCTGCATGGTCAGGCCCTCCTTTCGGTCTGGAGGTCGATGCCCCGGGCGATCAACTGGTCTCCCTTGCGCTCGAGGACGATCCTCGGCAGCGGCCGGGGCGGCGGGCCCTGGAGGACTCCCCCGCTTTCGACGGCGAAAAATCCCTGATGGCACGGGCACGCGAGGCGGCCCGTCTCCTTTTCATAGTAGACGGCACAGGAAAGGTGCGTGCACTTCTGGCTGTAGGCGGCGAACGCGTTTTCGGCATAGCGCACGAGGATGCAGGGATCGTGCGGACCGGGATAGTTGAAGAGCTTGACGCCTCCCACCGGAACGTCGCTCGCCAGCGCCACGGGACGGATGGGATGGACGGGCTCTCCGGTCAGCCAGCTCTTCGCCAGGATCCAGAGGTTTCCCACGAACATGCCGGCGCTCGTGAGCACCAGGAACTTGGCGAACTGGCGGCGGTTGACGTAACGCTCGTCCGCGCTGTGGATGGAGACCTCCTCGCGCCAGAGCGGCTCTTTTTCGGTGCTCTTCAGGGTTACCATGCTTCGGCCTCCCGGGAATCCCACATGTAATCGACGACGTCCAGAACCAGCGCGGGCTCCTCGGGCGGGAGCATCATGTAGACCTTGGTGGTGACGGTCTGGCGGCCGAACTGGAAGACGTTGGAAGGTTTTTCGCGCCGTTCCCGGGCGATCGTCTCCGGGGTCACGTAGGCCAACGCCTGGCTCGGGCAGACGGTGGCGCACATGGGGCGCTTGCCGACCGACGTGCGGTCGTAGCACATGTCACATTTCATCATCAGCTCGAGCTTCGACATCATCTTGGGGATGCCGAACGGGCAGGCGAGCACGCAGTTCGAGCAGGCGATGCAGCGAGGCTTCAAGGCCGACTGCACCACGCCGTCCTCCCCCTTCTTGATGGCGTCCGCCGGGCAGACCTCGGCGCAGGTGGGGTCATCGCAGTGCATGCAGATCGCGGGAACGGTGGCGATGCTGCTCGTGCGGTCCAGAAAGTCGACCGTGATCATGGGCACGCCCTTGTGCGTGTCGCACTCGGCGCAGGCATTGACGCAGGACTGGCAGCCGATGCAGCGCGAAGGATCGATGAAGAATTCGTAGCCGAACATCAGGCGGCCCCTCCGGGTCCCGGCCGGCCGGTCTTTTCGAGGCGGCAGGCGGAAACCTTGAACTCGGGGATCTTGCTCCGCGGGTCGAGCGTTCTGTGGGTCAACCGGTTGGCGCTCTGGTTGCCGGGCCAGTGGTAGGCGATGAACACGGTGTCCGGCCGGATGGTCTTCACCACCAGGGCCTCCAGCGTGATCGAATCCCGGCGCGTGGTGATCGTGACCCAGTCGCCAGGGGCGATGCCGTACTGTTCCGCCAGGCGCGGATGGATCTCCAGGCGCGGCCGGGGGAATTGGTCGACGAGCGCGCCGATACGGCGGGTCTGGGTGCCCGAGAGGTACTGGCTCACCACGCGGCCGGTGGTCAGGAGGATCGGAAAGTCCTCAGAGACCGGATCGCCGCTCTCCCGCCATTCGGTGACGACGAAGCGGGCCTTGCCGTCCGGATGGAAGAAGCGGCCACCTTCGAAGAGCCGGGGCGTGCCCGGATGGTCTTCGCTCGGGCAGGGCCAGAACACGCCCAACTGGCGGTCGATCTTTTCGTACGTGATCCCGGTGTAGTCCGCAGGGCCGCCCTGGGAGGCCGCGCGCAGCTCTTCGAAGATGTCGCGGGCCGAGGCGTAGGGAAAGTATTTCTCCTTGCCGAGGCGCTTCGCGAGCTCGATGTAGATCCGGCTGTCCGGCCAGGCGTTGCCAGGGGGATCCACGGCTTTCTGGATGTGGATCACGCGCCCCTCGGCGCTGCAGACGACGCCCTCCTCTTCCTCCTGGAGGCTGCCGGCGAGAACGACGTCCGCGAACTGGGCGGTCTCCGAGAGGAAGAAGTCGACGACGCCGAAGAATTCGAGCTTTTCCAGGGCCTCGCGGGTGAAATTGGCGTCCGGCAGCGAGACCAGGGGATTGAAGCAGATCGAGAGGAGCGCCTTGATCTCGCCTCTGTGGATCGCCTCCATGATCTCCACGGCGGAGACGCCCGGCCCGGGGATCTCCTCGGGCGCGATCCCCCACACGCGGGCCACATGCTCGCGCGCCGCCGGGTCGGTGATCGAGCGCTGGCCCGGCAGTTGGTCGCACTTCTGACCGTGCTCGCGGCCGCCCTGTCCGTTGCCCTGGCCGGTCACCATCATGCAACCCGCGCCTTTCCGGCCGATGTTGCCGGTTGCGAGCGCGATGTTGATCACCGCGAGGCAGTTCTCCACCCCTTTCGATTGATGCTCGAGCCCCCGGGCGTGAAGGATGACCGCCCGCTCGGCCTCGCCGATCCACCGCGCGGCCTTCTCCACCGCCTGCGGCGGCACGCCGGTCACTCGGGCGACAGTCAGCGGGTCCCAGCGCTCCGCGGATTCGGCAACCTTATCGAAGCCCGTGGTGTGGGCCTCGATGAAGGCGCGGTTTTCGAGACCGTCCCGAAGGATCACGTGGAGAATGCCCATCAGAAGCGCCAGGTCGGTGCCCGGCCGGAGCGGCAGGTAGAGGTCGGCGTTGCGCGTGATTGGGGTCATGCGCGGGTCGGCGGCGATCAGCCGGCCGCCGCGGTCGCGGCAGCGCCAGATGTATTGCGTGGTGATCGGCGCGCACTCGGCGATGTTGGCGCCGATCACGAAGACCACCTGGGCCTCGGGGATGTCGCTCCACGGATTGGGCGAGCGGTCGACGCCGAAAGCCATCTTGTAGGCGGTGCCCGCGGAGACCATGCAGAGGCGGCCGTTGTAGTCGATGTGCCGGGTGCCGAGCGCCACGCGGGCGAACTTGCCCAGGAGATACGACTTTTCGGTCGTGAGCGATGCCCCGCCGTAGAGCGCGACGGCGTCTTTTCCGTATTTTTCCTGGATCTCACGCAGGCGTTGGGCGGTGAGCCCCAGGGCCTCGTCCCAGGTCGCCGCGCGGAACCCTTGCGGGGTGCGCAGCAGCGGATCGAGCAGGCGGTCCGGGTGGCCGCTCTGGAGGTAGCGCTTCACCCCCTTGGGGCAGAGCATCCCCTCGTTGAAAGGGAATTCCTCCCACGGCTCGAAGCCCACCACCAGGTTGTCGCGCACCTTGAGCTGGATGCCGCACTGCTGGCCGCAGAAGCAGCAGTGGGTCTTGACCAGCCGGTCCGGCGGCAACTCGCGCTGCTCGTCCCAGCCGCCCGGTGGCGTGTAGTTGAGATGAGGCCCGTACTGGCGGATCAGCTCTTCGTACGGGATCGGTCGTTCAGCCATGGAGCGCCTCCTCGTAGACCAGGTCCGCCGCGTCGCGCTCGCTTCCCTTCATGCGGAGCTGGGCGGTGGCGATCGTCTTTCGTTTGCAGGCCGGGCAGAGCTCCTGCCAGTTTCCGGCGGGACCGGGCGCGCGGTAATCGAAGCCGAGCTGGTCCAGGGCGAGCTTCAGATCGTCGACGTGCATGCGCGAGGCGAAGCGATCGCCGCAGCGGGCGCAGACGGCGCCCTCACCCTCGTCTCCCACCCGGTGATAGAGCTTCACGCCGAGCTGGGCCGGCCGCTGGAAAATGTGGAAGAACTTCCCGAACGGGAGATACAGCAGCGCCGCGATCACGGTGATGGCGTGCAGGATCGCCAAAAACTCGTAGAAGCTCCCGCGCAGCCAGAGCGTCGAGGCGGTCAGGGCGAGACCCGTCACCGAGATGGCGAAGAGGAGGATCAGGGGGAAGAAGTCCCGCGCGAAATCCTGCACCGCCCGGGCTCCCTGGTCGCGCATGCGCCGCCAGAGCGCCAGGACGATGCCGCCGAGCACGAGAACGGCGGCGACGTCCAGGCCGTGGAACAGGAACCAGGAGACGACGGTGCGGAGGCGGAACGAGCCCGCGGGGAAGCCGAAGAGATAGGTGACGTAGGTCATCGGCTCGTCCGGCTTGGTTCCGAAATGAATCCAGCCGAAGACCAGGGGGAACGTGATCGCCGCCGCGAGCAGGCAGCCCCAGAAGAGGAGCTGGTGCATCCACCAGCGCAGGGCCGAGCGCTGGCGGATGAACGTCTGGGCCGCGAGATGCGTCCAGGCAACCGGCACGAGGGTCGCGAGGCTCCGGAAAACGCCGTGCCGGCGCACGAGCTGCCAGCCGCGGCGCCAGTAGATGCGCGTGGGCGGCTTCTGGAGCCACACGGCGTAGTGATAGGCCACGCCCCAGGTGGCGAAGATGGTGGCGAAGGTGTAGATCACGAGCGCCGGATCGAAATTCTGGAGGTTGCGCGAGCCGACCACGATCGCGGCGACCAGGATCGCCGTCCAGAACGTGGCCCAGGCCCCGGCGCGCACGCGGTCCGCCGTGCGCGTGAGCTCCGGCGGCAGGGCGAGCTCCAGAGCCTCCTGCTTCGGCACGAACACGCGGCGGTTCACCCACCAGAGCGCGAAAGACAGGGCGGCGAGCAGCACGAAGCCGGGCCAGAGCACGCCCAGGCGGTCGCGGAAAAAGCCGAGGAGGAGCGGCGGGAAGAAGCCGCCGAGGCCGCCCATGGCGCCCACGAGGCCGGTGACCGTGCCCGTCTCCCCCGGAAAGTATTGGGGCACCAGCTTGAACACCGCGCCGTTGCCGAGCCCCAGGAGGGCGGCGCAGCCGAGCGCGCCCACGGTGAACGGCAGCATGGCCGGCCAGGTGAGGAGGAGAGCGAAGGGGACGACGCCCAGGAACACGCCCGAAAGCACCCGGGCTCCGCCGATCCGGTCCGCGAGCCATCCGCCGACCGGCCGCAGAAGGGTCGCGAGCACCACGAACCCGGCGGCCCGGAATCCGGCGTCCGCCGGGGTGAGGCCGAACTGGTCCTTGAGCAGCGTCGGCAGGTAGATCGAGAACGCGACGAAGCCGCCGAAGGTGAGGAAGTAGAACAGGGCGAGCACCCACGAGAGCCCCGACCGGAGGACCCGTGCCATCGCGCCCACACCCTTGGGCGGGCCGGCCGCGGGCGCGTCCCGGGCCAGGAGGCCGAAGGCGATCCCCCAGAGGACGAGGAGCGCGGCCACGCCGCGGAACACGTTCTGCCACCCCACGGCCGCGGCCACGAGCGGCCCCAGGAACACGGCGGCGGACTGCCCGATGTTGCCGAGGCCGTAGACGCCCAAGGCCGATCCCTGGCGCTCCGGCGGCGTCCAGCGGGAGACGTAGCCCACGCCCACGGGGAAGCCCGATCCCGCAATCCCCAGGAAGAACGCGACCCGCAGGAGGCTCTCGTAGCTCCCCGCGCCGGGCACGAGCCAGGCGGGGACCGCCACGAGCAGCAGCAGGGCCGCATAGACGATCCGGCCGCCGAAGCGGTCGGCGATCATCCCCACGGGCAGCCGCCCGAGCGAGCCGAGCAGCACGGGCACGGCCACGAGAAAGGCCGTCTGCGTGGCCGAGAGGCCGAAGTTCTCGCGGAACCGCGGGGCAAAGGCGCTCACGAGCCCCCAGGCGGCAAAGGACACGGCGAAGGAGATCGTGCCCAGGGCAAGATGGCGGGCGTTCGAAGTCTGCGTCGAGGTCATGGAATCCCCCCTCCCTCCGCGAAGCCTAGGCTCCGGGGTCGAGCCCGCTCCTTGCGCTGGCGCAAAGAGCGGTGGATCATCGGGAGACGATATACCAGGAGACGGTTCCCCGCCGCCAGTCTCAGAGCAACGCGTGGAGTATGGTTGAGGCCCGAAGGGCCGACAGCATAGAGCCTGGGGCGTCAGCCCCAGGGAGAGTGGTCCCAGAAGGGTCAGAAGCCCTGAAAGGGCGGCAGCGGACCATCGCCAGCGGCCTGCTACCGCCCCTTCGGGGCTTCGACTTTGTTCGTCTTCTCTCCTGGGGCTGACGCCCCAGGCTCTATGCTGTCGGCCCTTTGGGCCTTTCCAGAGATCCTCTTATACGCGATTTTCGCAGGCGAGGTGCGACGATCTTCAGCCCCTGGACAAGCCGGAGCGGCTTGTGGTGCTGCACCAAGCAGCGAAGACGGGTGATATGCCCTAGCTTGCAGAGCTTGTGAATGTCACGGGCGATCCCAACTGAGCGGTAGATAAAGCGGATGCTCAAGCTCGCCCCGGTAGGCTCTAACCAGTAGCCCAATCCATCGCTGGATAAAATTATCTGTGTCTTCATCGTCAATAGGGCGTGGCGTGTACGCTTCTTGTATTGTGCCCATCCCTGGTCCCATCGCCTTAATGGCGTCTACTATGTTGTCAAGGGCAAAGGGTTGAAAGGCACGCATCCCCCGCAGGGGTGAGTCCATATACCCTACTTCCCACCAGCGATAAGGCTCAGTATCGGTGCGCGCGTACCACAACGATGCTCCCCATACGTAAGAGTCGGGGTGGGGCTGCACGACATTCACTGTTGCTCCCACAACGAAATCCCATCTGCTCTGTCTAGAAAATTCATACCAGTAACTCCGGTCTATCGCCAGTTTTACGATCTCAAGTCGCGCGGAACCCAAAGTGGCTCTCCAGCCACTGACTCCCCGCCCTGGTCGCTCCACCATCGCGGAGGGTGCCTCCCGCTCAATGGAGGAGAGTAACTGCTCAGCAATAGCATTCAGAGTCGTGAAGGCTTCACGAGCCAAGCGTTCCCGGCGTTCAATCTCTGCACGATGGCTCGCCGCCTTGGCGTCTTCAGCAGCCTGCCGCGCTGCTTCTGCAGCACCAGCTTCAGCGAGCGGAGAAATATCCCCAGGGGACGCGACAGCACCGGTGTCCCTGATAAACTCCTCCAGGAGCTTGATCGTGCGCTCGCGACTCGGCCTCGCCTCGGGAGCCTTGCGAAGCAACATGGAAAGGACAGACTGCAGCCGAGGGTGGACCCC
>DATEIO010000487.1:0-23034 GCA_035278895.1 Thermoanaerobaculia bacterium
CGCGGCTGGCCGGGTTCGCGCTGGGCGAGGGGGAGGCGCGGACCGCCTGGGCGGGGCTCGAGCTCGAATCCCTCCGCCTGGGCTTCCGGCCGGCCCCGTTCGACGTGACGCTCTCGATGGCCGAGGGCGCGGCAGGGTCGCTCCAGGTCAACGCCGACCTCTTCGACGCGGCCACGGCAGAACGGATGGCCGGGCAGCTCGCGACGCTCGCGCGGGCGGCCGTGGCCGATCCCGGGCGCTCGATCGGCTCGCTGCCGCTCCTCAGCGAGGCCGAGGCGGAGCAGGTCCTCCGGACGTGGGACGGCCCGGCCGTGGAGATCCCGGGCGACGTCTGGGTCCACCGCGCGATCGAGCGGCAGGCGGAGAAGACCCCCGGCGCCCCGGCCGTGATCTGCGGGGAGGAGAGCGCCACCTACGAGGAGCTCTGCGCCCGGGCCAACCAGCTCGCGCACCACCTGCGGGCGATGGGGGTCGAGCCCGAGGGGCGCGTCGGCGTCTGCCTCGAGCGCTCGGTCGACATGGCCGTGGCGCTCCTGGGCATCCTCAAGGCGGGCGCCGCGTACGTCCCTCTGGACCCGGCCTATCCGCGGGAGCGCCTCGCCTTCATCCTGGAGGACGCCGGGGTCGACGTGCTCGTCACCCGCGACCGGTGGGCGCGAAGAACCGGCTCCACGGGCGTCCGGGTGCTCCGCCCGGATGCCGACCGCGCCGCGATCGGGCTCCGCGGCACGGAAGACCTTTCTCCGCCGGCCCTTCCGGACGGCCTGGCGTACCTCATCTACACCTCCGGCTCCACGGGGCGGCCGAAGGGGGTGATGGTCTCCCACCGGAACGTCACCAACTTCTTCGCCGGCATGGACCGCTGCCTGGGGACCGGGCCAGGCACCTGGCTCGCGGTCACCAGCATCTCGTTCGACATCTCGGTCCTGGAGCTCCTGTGGACGCTCTCCCGCGGCTTCTCGGTCGTGCTGCAGCCCACGGTCGAGGTGGGGGCCGGGGTCTCCACGGCCCCGGGCCGGCCGGCCGACTTCAGCCTCTTCTATTTCGCGAGCGACGAGGGCCGGGAGGGCGGGCCGAAGTACCGGCTCCTGCTCGAAGGGGCGAAGCTCGCGGACCGGTACGGCTTTTCGGCGGTCTGGACTCCGGAGCGCCACTTCCACGCTTTCGGCGGCCTCTATCCGAACCCGGCGGTGACCGGGGCCGCGGTGGCCGCGGTCACGGAGAAGGTGCAGATCCGGGCCGGCAGCGTGGTGCTCCCGCTCCACCACCCGGTGCGGGTCGCGGAGGAGTGGGCGGTCGTGGACAACCTCTCCGGCGGCCGGGTCGGGCTCTCCTTCGCCTCGGGATGGAACGCCGCGGACTTCCTGTTCGCGCCGGAGCGCTACGCCGGGCGCAAGGAAGAGCTCGCGGGCCAGATCGAGACCGTTCGCCGGCTCTGGCGCGGGGAGGCGATGCGCTTCCCCGGCGGGGCCGGGGAGGTGGAGGTCCGGGTGCTGCCGCGTCCCGTGCAGGCGGAGCTCCCCTTCTGGCTCACCGCGGCCGGCTCTCCTGACACGTTCCGCCTGGCGGGCGAGATGGGGGCGAATCTCCTCACCCACCTCCTGGGGCAGAGCGCGCGGGACCTGGCGGAGAAGATCGCCATCTACCGCAAGGCCTGGAAGGACGCGGGCCACGCCGGGGAAGGGCACGTTTCCCTGATGCTCCACACCTTCGTGGGGACCGACCCGGACCAGGTCCGCGAGACCGTCCGCGGGCCGTTCACGCGCTATCTCGAAAGCTCTCTCGACCTGATGAAGGTGCTGGCCCCGGGCCAGGACCTGACCGGCTTCACCGACGAGGACCGCCGCGCCCTTCTGGCCCGCGCCTTCGACCGCTACTTCGAGACGAGCGGCCTCTTCGGCACGCCCGAGGCGTGCGTCCGGAAGGTCCGGGAGCTCCAGGCCGTGGGGGTGGACGAGATCGCCTGCCTGATCGATTTCGGAATCCCCGAGGACGCGGTGCTTCAGAGCCTCGAGCTCCTGGCCGCCGTGCGCGAGGCGAGCGGCGCCTCGGACGCACCCGAGGCCCCGGCGGAGGCCGTCGAGACCCTCCCGGCGCTCATCGCCCGCCACGGGGTCACCCATCTCCAGTGCACGCCGTCCGCGGCCACGGCGCTCCTGGCCGATCCCGAGGCCCCGGCGGCGATCGCGCGGCTGGAGCTTCTGATGGTCGGCGGCGAGGCCCTGCCCCCGGCCCTGGCCGAGCGGCTGCGAGGGCTCCTGCGCGGCCAGCTCCTCAACATGTACGGCCCGACCGAGACGACGATCTGGTCGGCCGTGGGGGAGGTCGACGGAGCGGGACCGGTCACGCTCGGCCGGCCGATCGCCAACACGGAGATCCGCATCGTGGACGAGCGGATGGAGGTGGCTCCGGTGGGCCGGCCGGGAGAGCTCCTGATCGGCGGCGACGGCGTGGTGCGGGGCTACTGGCTCCGTCCGGAGCTGACCGCCGAGCGGTTCGTTCCCGATCCCTGGAGCGGGCGGCCGGGCAGCCGCCTCTACCGCACGGGCGATCTCTCCCGCTGGCTGCCGGACGGTCGCCCCGTGTTCCTCGGCCGCCTCGACCATCAGGTCAAGCTGCGCGGCCACCGGATCGAGCTGGGGGAGATCGAGACCGTGCTGGCGCGCCACCCGGCCGTGCGCGAGGCGGTGGTCACGGTGCGCGAGGACGTTCCCGGCGATCAGCGGCTGGCCGCCTACCTCGTGCCGGCCGTCCGCGCGGCCCGGCCCGATCCGGAGCGGACGGAGCGGGTCCTCTCCGGCCACGCCCGCCACCGCCTCCCCGACGGCCGGATCGTGGCCCACCTCTCGGCCGAGCAGACGAGCGCCATCTACCGCGAGATCTTCGAGCAGGAGATCTACCTGAAGCACGGCGTTTCCCTGCCCGAGGACGCCTGCGTGTTCGACGTGGGCGCGAACATCGGCCTCTTCACCCTCTTCGCCGCGGAGCGGGCGCCGCGGGCGCGGGTGTTCTCCTTCGAGCCCATCCCGACGACGTTCCAGGTCCTCTCCGCCAACGCCGAGCTCTACGGCCCGGGGGTCCGGGTCTTCCCGCTGGGGATCTCCGACCGCGAGGAAGAGGCGGACTTCACCTTCTATCCCCAGATGGCGGGCCTCTCCGGCCGCTTCGCGGACGACGACCGGGAGGTCACCCGCTCGATCGTGGAGACCTGGCTCGGCCGGAGCGGCAAGGCCGGAGAGGGGAGGCCCGCGGGCGAGGAGGTGGACGACCTCGTCCGCGAGATGCTCAAGAGCGAGAGCCACCGTTGCCGGCTACGCCCGCTCTCGGCGCTCATCCGCGAGCTCGGGGTCGAGCGCATCGACCTGCTCAAGGTGGACGTCGAAAAGAGCGAGCTCCAGGTGCTTTCCGGGATCGCGGCCGAAGACTGGCCCAGGATCCGGCAGGTGGTCCTGGAGGTCCACAGCCGCGAGCTTCTCTCCCGGACCGAGGAGATCCTCGCAGCGCGCGGCTACGAGATCCGGGTCGACGAGTTCATCCCCGTGGGCGAGTGGGGAGAGGCGGTCTGGATGGTCTACGCGGTCCGCCCCGGCGAGGCGCGGAGCGCCGCGGCTCCCCCTGCTTCCCTGGCGGTTCCCGAGGTGCGCGCGTACGTCGAGGAGCGGCTGCCGCAGTTCATGTGGCCGTCCTCCTGGGTGGTGCTCGACGCCCTGCCGCTCACCCCCAACGGCAAGGTCGACCGGAAGGCCCTGCCGGCTCCGGACGGCCGGCGGACGGCGCCCGGCAAGGCGTTCGTGGCGCCGGAGGACGAGATGCAGCGCACCGTGGCCGGGATCTGGCGCGAGCTGCTCCGGCTCGACGAGATCGGGATCCACGACAACTTCTTCGAGGTGGGGGGCAACTCCCTGCTCCTGGTCGAGGCCCACGGCCGGCTGCGCCGCCTCCTCGGCCGGGACCTCACCCTGGTCGAGCTGATGCGCCATCCCACGGTCGCCTCGCTCGCCCAGCACCTGGGCGAGGGGACCGCTCCCGCGGCCCGCGAGGCCGAGGCGCGGCAGAAGAAGCTCGACGAACGCATGGCCCGGCAGCGTCGCGCCCTGGGGCGCGGGAGGGCGAGCCGATGAGCAGCTCCGTCAAGACCCGGACCGTTGAGCCGGTCGATCCGAAGGCGGTGCCCACGCCGGCCGTGCAGCGCTTCTGCACGCTGCCGAACGGCCTGGAGATCGCCTGCCAGAGCGCCAAGGAGACCGAGCACATCTACGAGGACATCTTCGAGCACCGGGTCTACCTGTCGAACGGCCTCACGCTGTGGGACGGCGCGGTGGTGTTCGACGTGGGCGGCAACATCGGGCTCTTCACGGTCTTCGTGCACCAGAATTTCCGCGACGCGGTGACCTACACCTTCGAGCCCGCGCCGCCTCTCTTCGACATCCTGACCTACAACACGGCCCGCCACGGGGGCACGTGCAAGCTCTTCCCTTGCGGCGTCTCGGCCCGGCCCGGAACGGCGAGCCTCACCTTCTACCCGTATAGCTCGGGCATGTCGTCCTTCTACGGCAACGAGGAGGAGGAGAAGGACGTCCTGCGGGTGGTGCTCGAAAACCAGCGCCAGGCCGGCCACGCCGAGGTCGACACGGTGCTCGGGGATTCGGAAGGCTTCCTGGACGCGCGGTTCACCAGCGTGAGCTTCGAGTGCCCGCTCGTGCCCCTCTCCGAGATCCTCCGGCAGGAGGAGGTCGAACGGATCGACCTCCTGAAGATCGACGTCCAGAAGAGCGAGCTCGACGTGCTCCGGGGCCTGGCCCCCGAGGACTGGCCCAAGGTCCGCCAGATCGCGATGGAGGTGCACGACCTGGACGGGCAGCTCGCGGTGGTGCGCGGGCTCCTCGAGGAGAAGGGCTTCGGCGTGGTCGTCGAGCAGGACCCGCTCTACCGGGGATCGGTCATGTACAACCTCTTCGCGGTCCGGAAGGACCTCTACCGCCAACTCGGCGGCGGCCGGGCGGGCGCGCCCGCCCGGGGGACGGAGCGGAGCCAGCGCAGCCAGGCGGCCTTCGCCCGCCTGCGCGGGCAGAGGAGGGAGCGGTGAGCCGGAAGCTGATCGTCCAGAAATACGGCGGCAGCTCGGTCGCGACGACCGAGAAGATCTCGGCCGTCGCCCGCCAGGTGGTGGCGGCGAAGCGGGAAGGGCACGACGTGGTCGTCGTCGTCTCGGCCATGGGGCATGCCACGGACCACCTCCTCTCCCTGGCCCGCGAGGTGGCGGGAGACCCCTGCCGCCGCGAGCTCGACGTGCTCCTCTCGACGGGCGAGATCACCTCGACGGCGCTCCTCGCCCTGGCGATCCGCCAGCACGGGGTGGAGGCCGTCTCGCTCTCCGGCGCCCAGTGCGGCATCGTCACCAACGACGTCCACACGAACGCCCGCATCCTGCGCATCCACACGGGGCGTGTCCGCGAGGAGCTCGCCCGCGGGGCCGTGGTCGTCGTGGCCGGGTTCCAGGGCGTGAGCCCGCAGGGCGAGGTCACGACCCTCGGCCGGGGCGGCTCGGACACCACGGCGACCGCGCTCGCGGCGGCCCTGGACGCCGGCGCCTGCCAGATCTTCACCGACGTGGACCACGTCTGCAGCGCCGATCCCCGCGTGGTGGCCGCCGCGGAGCCGCTCGCCGAGCTCCACGCCGACGAGATGCAGGAGCTGGGCTGGCACGGCGCCCAGGTGATGAAGGCCGAGGCCGTGGAGTTCGCCAAGAGCAACGGCGTCGCCTTCGAGATCGGCTCGCCCTGGAGTGGGGCTCCCGGCTCGCGGATCGGGCCGGTCTGGGTGCCGCGCCTGCGCGAGGTGGCGGGCGTCGCCGGGAGGACCGATCTCCTCCGCCTCTCCTTTGCGGCCTCCGCGGAAGCCTCGCTCGCCGAATTCTTCGACCGGATCTCGGGCTACGACCTGGTGTTCGGCCGGATGAGCCACGCCACCGGGGCCGCGGACCTCTTCCTTTCGACCCTGGAGATCCCCAATCCCCGGCAGCTCGGAAGAGACCTGGGGGAGAGGCTCGGCGGCGCCCTGTCGGTCACGGCCGGCCTGGGCGCGGTCTCGCTCGTCGGCTTCGGCCTGGGCTCGCGGCCCGCGGCCCTGTTCGACGCGCTCCGGGTCCTGGCGGAGGCCGGGTTTGAGGTACTGGACAGCTTCACCGGGCGGGAGTCCCTGAGCTTCGTGCTCGACGCTTCGCGGACCGACGACGGGGTGCGCGCGTTGCACCGCGCCTTCGTCGAGAGCCGGCCCGGTCTTCCCAATTCCATGCTCGACACCCCCGCCGTGGAGTCAGGAGCCCCGTATGGTGGATGAATCTCTAGAGAGCGGTCTTTCCGGGATCGCCATCGTCGGCCTCGCCGTGCGCCTGCCGGGGGCCTCGGACCTCACGGCGTTCTGGAAGAACCTCCGCGAAGGGGTCGAATCGATCCGGTTCTTCACCGACCGCGAGCTCGCGGACGCCGGAGTCGAGCCGGCGCAGCTCGCGGACCCCAACTACGTCAAGGCCCGGGGCGCCCTGGACGACGTCGACCTCTTCGACGCGGCGTTCTTCGGCTTCACCCCGCGCGAGGCCGAGACCATGGACCCCCAGCACCGCCTCTTCCTGGAGGAGGCCTGGACGGCCCTGGAGCACGCGGGCGTGAATCCCGCGGCCTGCGACGGCGCGATCGGCGTCTTCGCGGGTGCGAACCTCACGGGCTACCTGCTGCGCAACCTGGCGCCGAACGACGAGCTCGTCAAGCGCGTGGGCCCGCTCCAGATCCGCATCCGCAACGACAAGGACTTCCTGGCCACCCTGGTGGCCTACAAGCTCGACCTGAAAGGCCCGGCGATCAACGTGCAGACCGCCTGCTCGTCCTCCCTCGTGGGGGTGGCGCTCGCCTGTCAGAGCCTGCTCAGCTACCAGTGCGACATGGCGCTGGCCGGCGGCGTCTCGGTCACCGTGCCCAGCCGTTCGGGCTATCTCTTCCAGGAAGGGGTCTACGCGCCCGACGGCCACTGCCGCGCCTTCGACGCCCGGGCCCGCGGCACGGTCCTGGGCGACGGCGTGGCCGTGGTGGTCCTGAAGCGCCTGGAGGACGCCCTGGCCGACGGCGACACGGTCCACGCCGTGATCCGCGGCTTCGCCACCAACAACGACGGCGCCCTGAAGCTCGACTACACGGCGCCCAGCGTGGACGGCCAGGCCGAGGTGATCACCATGGCCCAGTCGCTGGGCGAGATCGATCCCGAGACGGTCACCTACGTCGAGTCGCACGGCACGGGCACGCCGCTCGGAGACCCGATCGAGATCACGGCCCTGACCCAGGCCTTCCGCCGGTCGACCCCGGCCACGGGGTTCTGCGGCATCGGCTCGGTCAAGACGAACATCGGCCATCTGGACGCCGCGGCGGGCACCGCGGGCCTGGCCAAGACCGTGCTCGCTCTGGAGCACGGCGAGATCCCGGCGACGCTCCACTTCACGGCCGCGAATCCCCAGCTCGACCTGGCGTCGAGCCCGTTCTACGTGGTGGACCGGCTGACGCCCTGGAAGGCGCCGGACGGGGCCCCGCGCCGGGCCGGGGTGAGCTCCTTCGGCGTGGGCGGCACCAACGCCCACGTGGTGGTGGAGGAGGCGCCGGCCCCGGAGCCCTCCGGCCCCTCGCGGCCGTGGCAGCTTCTGGTGCTTTCGGCGCGCACCGAAAGCGCGCTTGGCCGCGCTGCGGAGCGGCTGGCCGACCACCTGGAGTCGCACCCCGATCTGCCGCTCGCCGACGTGGCCTTCACCCTGGCCCGCGGCCGCAAGGCCTTCGAGGCCCGGCAGGCCCTGGTCTGCCGCGATGCGGCCGACGCCGTGGCCGTCCTGCGCGGGGAGGCGCCGCGGCGCGTGGCCCTGGGCACGGCGAAGCCGGGGACGCCCCGCCCCGTGGCCTTCCTGTTCCCCGGGATCGGCGACCACTACGTGGGGATGGGGAGGGACCTCTACGACCGCGAGCCGGTCTTCCGGGAGGCGGTGGACCGCTCTGCCCGCATCCTCTTGCCCCTCCTGGGCCTGGATATCCGGGAAGTGCTGTATCCCGTGGGGAGCGGCGCTGCGTCCGCCGGAAACGGGGACGGGCCCGACCTGCGCCGGATGCTCGGCCGCGGCGAGGGGGCCACAGAGCCGGACGCGGAGCGGCTGGGCCGCACCGCGATGCTCCACCCCGCCCTCTTCGTGGTCGAGTACGCCCTGGCCGAGCAGTGGCGGGCCTGGGGCTTCGAGCCCGGCGCCATGATCGGCTACTCGATCGGCGAGTACGTGGCGGCCTGCGTCGCGGGCGTCTTCACGCTCGAGGGCGCCCTCCGGCTGGTGGCGGAGCGGGCGCGGATCATCGAGAAGGAGCCCGAGGGCGCCATGCTCGCGGTCTCGCTTCCGGAAGACGAGGTCTTGGCGCTCCTCTCCGGGCCGCGCTTCGCGGGCTTGAGCCTGGCGGCGGTCAACGGGCCGGCCTTCTCCGTGGTGGCGGGGGCTCCGGAGGACGTGGACGCCTTCGCGGAGGAGCTCGCGCGGCGCGAGGCCGTCTCCCGCCGCCTGAAGGCGCGCCACCCCTTCCACTCGCGCAAGCTGGAGGCGGCGCTGCCGGGCTTCCGGGCGATCCTCTCGGGGATCGCGCTCCAGGCCCCCGAAATCCCCTTCCTGTCGAACGTCACCGGCACCTGGATCACCCCGGAGGAGGCGACCGATCCCGGCTACTGGGCCGGGCACCTGTGCCGCACCGTGCGCTTCGGCGACGAGGTAGACGAGCTGCTCCGCGGGCGCGACTGGATCCTGCTCGAGGTAGGGCCGGGGCAGAGCCTGACGAGCATCGCGCTCCAGAGTGCGGCGGCCGCCGCGGACCTGGTGGCCCTCCCCTCGCTGCCGCACGAATACGATCCGCAGCCGGCCCAGGCGTTCCTGCTCCACAGCCTGGGGCGGCTGTGGACGGCGGGCGGGGAGCCCGGCTGGAAGGCGTTCTTCGACGGCGAGGACCGCCGCCGGGTCCCCCTGCCCACCTACCCCTTCGAGCGGCGGCGCTACTGGATCGACCCTGTGGAGCGCACGGCGGCGGCTGCCCCTGCGCGGCCCGTCTCCCTGGACAAGAAGCCCGACCCGGCCGACTGGTTCTACGTGCCGGTCTGGCAGCCGGAGAAGCCCGGGGCCGCGGAGGCTCCCGTGGAGGGGCCGTGGCTGGTGCTGGCCGACGAGACGGGCCTGGGCCGCCTCCTCGCCGCGGATCTCGCCGCCTCCGGCCGGCAGGTCGTCACCGCCGATCCCGGCGAGGACCTGGAGGCCCTGATCCGCTCGCTCGCGGAACGCGACCTCCTGCCGCGCCACGCCGTCCACCTCTGGAGCGTGCCGGCGGTTCACCAGGGGGTGCTGGACCGCGGCTTCTACAGCCTTCTCGCTTTCGCCCGGGCCTGGGGGAGCCTCGCGGGCCACGACGGCCGGGAGCTCTCGCTCGTGGTGGTCTCTTCCGGCGCGTTCGAGGTGACCGGCGAGGACGACGTCGAGCCCCTGAAGGCGACGCTCGCCGGCCCCTGCCGTGTGATCCCGCAGGAGTACCCCGGGATCGTCTGCCGGCAGATCGACCTGCCGGTGCCGCGGTCGGCCGCGGGATATGCCGAGCGCTGGGCGGCGCCGCTCCGGGCCGAGATCGAAAACGGCGGGGAGGCGGAGGTGGCCCTGCGTGGCCGCCGCCGCTGGGTGCGCCAGTTCGAGCCCGTCCGCCTTGCGGAGCCCGCTCCGGAGGCAGCCCGCCTGCGCCGCCACGGGGTGTACGTGATCACGGGCGGCCTGGGCGGCCTGGGCCTCACCCTGGCGGGCTTTCTGGCGGAACGGTTCGCGGCCCGCCTGGTGCTCGTGGGGCGCTCCGCGCCCGGGAGCCGCCAGGTCCGGCGTCTCCGGGAGCTCGAGGCGGCGGGGGCCCAGGTCCTCGTCTGCCGCGGCGACGTCACCCGGCGGGAGGACATGGAGGAGGTCCGCCGCGCCGCCCTGGAGCGCTTCGGGGAGGTTCACGGCGTGATCCACGCCGCGGGCCAGCCGCCCGGCGGCCTGATCCAGCTGAAGACCCGCGAGGCGGCGTGGGCCGTGCTGGCCCCCAAGATCGAGGGGACCCGGATCGTCGACGAGGTGTTCGGCGGCCCCGGTCTCGACTTCCTCCTGCTGTGCTCCTCCCTGACCGCCCTGACCGGGACCCTGGGGCTCGTGGACCACGCCGCGGCCAACGCCTTTCTGGACGCCTGGGCCCAGCGGAGCGCCAGCTCCGGCGGAACGCGGGTCCTGTCGGTCAACTGGGACACCTGGCTGGAGGTGGGGCAGGCCGCGGAGGCCGGCGTGGCGGCCCGCCTCGAAACTCTGATCGAAAGAAGCGGCGAGGCGGAGACCGATGCCTTCTACCCCCTCTGGGAGCGGCGGGCGGCCGGCGAGGAGGAGGTGCTCCTCTCGATCCTTCCGGCCGAGGGCTGGCTCGTCGCCGAGCACCGCCTGCGCGGCGTGGGGCTCGTGCCGGGCACGGCCTATCTGGAGATGGCGCGCCGTGCCGTGGAGGACCATGCCGCGGGCCAGCGGGTGAAGCTCCGCGACGCGGTTTTCTCGCAGCCCTGCATGGTCGAGGAGGGGGGAAGCCGGACCCTGCGCGTCCGCCTGGGCCGCGCAGGCGACGGCTTTACCGTGGCCGTGGAGAGCACCGCCAGCGGCGAGCCCTGGCAGGAGCACGCGCGGGCGGCGGCCGAATTCCTCCCCGGCGGGACCGGGGGGAGCTACGACTTCGGGCCCGCCGCGGGTCTGGCTCTCCGCGAGGTCCGCCTGGAGGAGGACGGGGAGGCGGCCTGGGTCGAGTTCGGCGAGCGCTGGCGCGGGCTGCTCCGCGAGCTGCGCGTGGGCGAGGGAGAGGGGTGGGCGCTCCTCGAGCTGCCGGAGGCGTTCCGGGGCGACCTGGACGACTTCGTCCTCCACCCGGCGCTGACCGACGTGGCGACCGGGATCGCCCGGGTGCTGGGCGAGGGGGCCTACCTGCCGGCGAGCTACGACGAGGTGACGGTCCACGACCGCCTGCCGGCCGAGGTCCAGACGCACTTCCGGCTGCGGGAAGGCGCGAGCCGCGCGGACACGCTGGTCTGCGACGTCACGGTGGGCGACCGCGACGGCCGCGCGCTCCTCGAGGTGCGCGGCTATGCCTTGCGGCGCTTCGACGGCCTGCCGGTCCCGGCGGCTCCCAAGCGTCCCGAGGGCGAGTGGTCGCTCGGCCTCCTGCCGCAGGAGGGGGCCCAGGTCTTCGGCCGTCTCCTCGCGCGCCCGCTCGACGAGCCGCAGGTGGTCGTCTCGGTGCGCGACTTCGCGGCGGTCCTGGACAAGATGGGCAGCCTGACCGGCGCCCGCGCGGCCGAGCACATGGCGCTCCTCGGGCGCGAGGGTGGCCCCCGCGCCGCCACCCGCGCTCCGTACGTGGCGCCGCGCACCCGCCTGGAGTCGCAGCTCGCCGAGCTCTACCAGGACATGCTGGGCGCTGGCCACGTGGGCATCCACGACAACTTCTTCGACCTGGGCGGCAACTCGCTCGTGGCCACCCAGCTCCTCTCGCGCCTGCGGGAGCTCTTCGAGGTGGAGATCGCCCTGCGCGCCCTCTTCGAGGCCCCCACGGTCGCGGAGCTGGGGGTCGTGATCGTGCGCGAGCAGGCGTCCCGGGTAGACGAAGACGAATTGGCGGCGGCGCTCCGGGAGCTCCAGCAGATGTCCCGGGAGGAGCTTCTGGCGCGCCTCGCGAGCGATGCGGAGGCTTGAGGAGCGGCATCCATGATGGACCTGTCACCCCAGCAGATCGGCGACCTTGATCCGGAGCAGCTCGAGTTCCTGCTGCGCCGGTTGAAGAAGGCGGGCCGCAAGGACGGCGGCGAGCCGGCGCGGCAGGCCATCCCGCGGCGGGAAGGCCCCGGGCCCTGGCCGCTCTCCTTCGCGCAGCAGCGGCTCTGGTTCATTCACCAGCTGGAGCGCCGCTCGGCCGCCTACCACATCCCCATCGCGGTCGATCTGGCCGGCTCCCTGCGGCCGCCGCTCCTCGCGGCCGCTCTCGAAGGGGCCGCGCGCCGCCATGAGGTCCTGCGCACCACGTTCGGCCTGGTGGACGGCCACCCGGTCCAGGAGATCCGGCCGGGCCTCGGCATCTCCCTTCCGGAGGTGGACCTGTCGGCCCTGGACGGGCGGGAGAGGGAGGCCGAGCTGGACCGGCTCGCGGCGGAGGAGGCCGTGCGGCCCTTCGACCTCGCGCGGGGCCCGATGCTGCGCGGCGTCCTGGTCCGCCGGGAGGCGGCGCGGTTCCGGCTCCTCCTGACCCTCCATCACGTGGCCGCGGACAACTGGTCGGTCGCCGTGCTGATGCGCGAGGTCTCGGCGCTCTACGGCTCGCTCGTGACCGGCCTGCCCGCCTCCCTGCCGGAGCTGCCGGTCCAGTACGCGGACTTCTCCGTCTGGCAGCGCGGGTGGCTTCAAGGCGAGGTCCTCGAAAAGCAGCTCGCGTTCTGGCGCGACCGGCTCGACGGCGCCCCCCGGCGTCTCGACCTCCCCGCGGACCACCCGCGGCCGGAGATCCCCTCCTTCCGGTCCGGCCGGCTGGTGTTCCGGCTGCCGGAGGAGCTGGCGCAGGGGGTGAAAGCCCTCGGCCGCGAGCAGGGGACGACCCTCTACAACACTCTTCTCGCGGCCTGGAACGCCCTCCTCGCCCGCTACGCCGGCCCGGAGGACCTGGTGGTCGGCTCGCCCGTGGCGAACCGGCAGCACACCGAGATCGAGGGGCTGATCGGCTTTTTCGTCAACACCCTGCTGATGCGCAACCGCCCCCAGGGCGCCCTCGCGTTTGCGGACTTCCTCGCGAGCGTCCACGAAGCCTCGCTCAGCGCCTTCGCGCACCAGGACCTGCCGTTCGAAAAAATCGTCGAAGACCTGCGGCCGGAGCGGGATTCGAGCTATCAGCCCCTGTTCCAGGTGATGTTCAACGTGTACGACGGCGCCATGCCCGAGCTCCGCTTCGCCGGGCTCGAGGTCGAAGGGGTCGAGGTCCAGATCGGGACGTGGAACGACCTGGACCTCCTGCTCGTCGACACCCGGCAGGGGATCGAGGGCTACCTGCGCTACAGCCTGGACCTCTTCGAGCCGGAGACGGCCGAGGCGATCGCGGCCTCCTTCCGGGAGCTGCTGGAGACGGTCGTCCGCGCGCCCCGGACCCGGCTCGCGGACCTCCCGCTCTCCCCCGCCCTGGCCGCCCGGGCCGAGGCCGCCCGGAGGCGCGAGAGAAAGCAGCTCCTCGCGGTCAGCGCCACGTTCACGGCCGACGCCATCGCGGAATCCCTCGATTTCTGGATGAGGGAGCTCGACCTCCCCTCGCGGGTGGAGATGGCGCCCTACAACCAGGTCTTCCAGCAGCTCCTCGATCCGGGGAGCCTCTTGAGCACGAACCGTCACGGCGTCAACGTGCTCCTCGTCCGGCTCGAAGACTGGGCGCCCGAGGTGGAGCGCAACGCGGACGACCTGATCGCGGCCCTGGAGCAGGCTTCGCGGAGCGCCGCGGTCCCTTTCCTGGCCGTGCTCTGTCCCTCGGAGACGGCGTATCCCGAGGTGGAGGAGCGCCTGAGGGCCGCGCTCTCCAGCGCGTCCAACGTTCACCTGGCCACCCCGGCGGAGCTGGCCGCGCTCTATCCCGTCGAGGACCTCTACGACGCCTACACAGACCGGATCGGCCACGTGCCCTACACCCTGACCGGCTTCGCGGCCCTGGGCACCCTGGTGAGCCGCAGGATCCATGCGCTCGCGAGCCCGCCCGCCAAGGTGATCGTCCTCGACTGCGACAACACGCTGTGGAAGGGGGTCTGCGGCGAGGACGGCCCGCACGGCGTGGTGCTCGACGACGCGAGGCGGCGGCTCCAGGAGATCGTCCTCGCCCAACAGCGGGACGGGATGCTGCTCTGCCTGTGCAGCAAGAACGAGGAGGAGGACGTCTGGGCGGCCTTCGAAGCGCGCTCCGATTTCCCCCTGCGGCGCGAGCACCTGACGGCGTGGCGGATCAACTGGCTTCCGAAGTCGGAGAACCTGCGGAGCCTCGCCCGGGAGCTCGACCTGGGGCTCGACAGCTTCGTCTTCGTCGACGACAACCCCGTCGAGTGCGCCGAGGTGCGGGCGGCCTGCCCCGAGGTGATGGTCGTGGAGCTGCCCGGGGACGACACCGCGATCCCGCGGACGCTCGAGCACTTCTGGGCCTTCGACCGCCTGCGCACCACGGCCGAGGACCGCGAGCGCACGGCCCTCTACCGCCAGGCTGCGGAGCGCGAGCGCCACCGCCGGTCGGCCGCGAGCTTCGAAGAGTTCCTGGCCGGGCTCGGGCTCGCGATCGACGTCTCGCCCATGGCGCCGGAGCAGCTCGCCCGGGTCTCCCAGCTCACCCAGCGCACGAACCAGTTCAACGCCTCGACGATCCGCCGGACGGAAGCGGAGATCGAGCGGCGGCTCGACGGCGGGGAGCTCGAGTGCCGGGTCGTAGAAGTCCGCGACCGCTTCGGCGACTACGGGCTCGTGGGCGTGGTGCTCTTCGCCGCCCGCGAGGACGCCCTCGAGGTGGACACCTTCCTCCTGAGCTGCCGGGTGCTGGGCCGCGGGGTCGAGCACCGGGTCCTGGCCGTGCTGGGAGAAGAGGCGGCAGAGCGCGGGCTCGGGCGGGTGGACGTGAACGCCGTGCCCACCGCGAAGAACCGTCCGGCGTTCGACTTCCTGCGGAGCCTGGCCGGGGCTTCCGAGGACGGGGCCGTCTTCCGGATTCCGGTGGACGTCGCGCGGGTAGCCACGTTCAACCCGTCCGCAGGGGCCGAAGAGAACGAGGATGGGGCTTCGGCCCCAGTCCGGACCGCGGCTGTCCCGGACCGCTCGCGGCGCCTCCTGCGCATCGCGGCGGAGCTCTTCGATGCCCGGGAGGTCCGGCGGCGGATCGAGGAGAGGAGCCGGCAGGCCCGGACGGCCGGCGCCGGGGAGCTCGTGGCGCCCCGCACCGCGACCGAGGAGCGGGTGGCCGCGATCTTCGCCGAGGTGCTCGGCGCCGAGCGGGTGGGCGTCCGCGACAGCTTCTTCGATCTCGGCGGGCACTCCCTGCTGGGCACCGTCGTCCTCTCGCGAGTGCGGGACGTCTTCGGCGTCGAGCTGCCCGTGGTCCGCCTGTTCCAATCGCCGACCGTGGAGGCCCTGGCCGCGGCGATCGAGGAGGCGGGGGCCGGTGCCCTGGAGCCCATCGACCGGATCCTTGCCGGAGAGCCCGGCCTCTCCGGGACCGGTTCCTTCCCGGCCTCCCATCCCCAGGAAGCGCTCTGGATCCTTCACCGGCTGGAGCCGGATTCACCGGCCTACAACATCCCCATGGCCCTGCGCCTCACAGGCCGGCTGCGGCGGGACGTGCTGGAGCGGTGCCTCCACGAGATCGTGCGCCGGCACTGGACGTTGCGCACGGGCTTCGCGGAGTCGGAAGGGGGCGTGGCTCAGGTCGTCCAGCCGTTCGCGAGCTTCCCGGTTCCGGTCTTCGATCTCTCGGGGCTGGCGGACGGCGAGCGCGACCGCGAGCTCGCGCGCCACGTCGCCCGGGCGGTGGCCACACCCTTCGATCTGGCCCGGGCCCCGCTGTTCCGGGTGGAGCTTCTGCGCCTTTCTCCCGAGGAGCACGTCGTCGATCTCGTCGTCCATCACACGGTGTTCGACGGCTGGTCGATGGGGGTGATGGTCCGCGAGATGACGGCCCTCTACCCGGCCTTCCTGGAGGGGAGCCCTTCGCCTCTCCCCGAGCTGCCGATCCAGTACGCCGACTTCGCGCGGTGGCAGCGCGAGCGGATGGAGAAGGGGGGGTTGGAGCCCCAGCTCGCCTATTGGCGGGAACGGCTGGGCGACCGGCCGGAGCCGCTCGAGCTGCCGGCCGACGGGCCCCGCCCGGCCCGCTGGTCCTCCCGGGGCGCTTCCGCGGCCGTCGAGCTGCCGGCCGACCTTCACGCGGCGCTCGCCGGTCTCAGCCGGCAGGAGGGCGCGTCGCTCTTCATGACGCTCCTCGCCGGCTTCCACCTTCTCCTCGTCCGCTACTCCGGCCAGGACGACGTCTCGATCGGATCGCCGGTCGCCAACCGCAACCGGTCGGAGGTCGAGGGGCTGATCGGCTTCTTCGCCAACACCCTGGTCTTCCGGCTCCGGGCGGAGGCCCGGGAAGGGTTCCGGGCCCTGCTCGGCCAGGCGCGCCGGGTGGCGCTCGACGCCTACGCCCACCAGGACCTCCCCTTCGAGAAGCTGGTTGAGGAGCTCAACCCGGAACGCGATCTGTCCCGCTCGCCGCTGTTCCAGGTGATGCTCGTGCTGCAGAACGCCCCCCTGCCGCCAATCGAGCTTCCGGACCTGACCCTCTCCGTGCTCGACCTCGAACGGACGGCGGCGCGCTTCGACCTGCTGCTCGCCCTGGCGGAGACGGGCTCCGGCCTTCGTGGCCTCCTCGAATACAGCACCGATCTCTTCGAGCCCGCGACGATCGGGAGGCTCACCCGCCACCTGCGCACGCTCCTCGGAGGCGCCGTCGAGGCGCCGGAGGCCCCGGTCTCCGAGCTGCCGCTCCTCACCCGCGAAGAGCGGGAGCAGGCGCTCGGGGCCTGGCGGGGTACGGGTCCGGCGCCGGCCGTGCGGCCGATCCACGAGCTTTTCGAAGAGCAGGTGGAGCGCACGCCCGAGGCTCCGGCTCTGGTCGACGAGGTCGAAACGCTGTCGCACCGCGAGCTCGAGGCCCGGGCCAACCAGCTCGCGCATCGGCTGCGCCGCCTCGGGGTGGGGCCCGAGGTGCCGGTGGCCCTCTGCCTCGACCGCTCGGCCGCCCTGGTGGCCGCGATCCTGGGGGTCTGGAAGGCCGGCGGCGCCTACGTGCCGCTCGATCCCGACCTCCCCGCGGAGCGCCTCCACTTCCTGCTCGCGGACAGCGGCGCGCGGGTGCTCGTGACCCAGGCGGGCCTGGCCGGTCTCTTTTCGGGAAGGGACCTGACGGTCCTCGCCCTGGAGGCATCCTGGGCCGCCCTGGACGGCGAGAGCCGCGAAGCCCCGGAGAGGCTCGCCGGGCCGGAGCACCTGGCCTATCTGATCTACACCTCGGGCTCGACCGGCCGGCCCAAGGCCGTGATGGTCGAGCACCGCCAGCTCGCAGGCTACGTTCACGGCGTGCTCGCGCGGATGGAGCTGCCTGGGGGCGCGCGCTACGCCACGGTCAGCACCTTCGCGGCCGACCTCGGCAACACGGTGATCTTCGCCTCCCTGGCGACGGGCGGGTGTCTCCACGTCGTCGCCCGCGACCGGGTGTCCGACCCGGAGCTCCTGGGGGACTTCCTGGAGCGCCATCCCGTCGACTGCCTGAAGATCGTCCCCTCGCACCTGTCGGCGCTCCTGGCCTCGGAGCGGCCCGAGCGGGTGCTCCCCCGCCGGCTGCTGGTCCTGGGTGGGGAGGCCTCGTCCTGGCCGCTCGTCGACCGCGTCCGCGAGCTCGCCCCCGGCTGCCGCGTGCTCAACCACTACGGCCCCACGGAGACGGCGGTCGGAGTGCTCGCGTTCCCGGCCTGGACGGCGGAAGAGCGCCGCTCGCCGAGAGTCCCCCTCGGACGGCCTCTCGGCGGGACGCGGATCCTCCTCGCCGACGCGCATGGCCAGCCGGTGCCGGTGGGCGTGCCGGGGCAGCTCTTCGTCGGTGGCCCGCAGGTGACGCGGGGCTATCTCGGCCGGCCCGGCCTGACGGCCGAGCGCTTCCTGCCCGACCCGGGGAGCAGCGAGCCCGGAGCGCGGCTCTACGCCACCGGAGACCTCGTTCGTTACCGGCCGGACGGGACGGTCGAGTTCCTGGGCCGCATCGACCACCAGGTCAAGATCCGCGGCTACCGGGTCGAGCTCCGGGAGATCGAGACCGCGCTCGAACGGCACCCTTCGGTCGGCAAGGCGGTCGTTCTCGCCCGCGAGCACCAGGGGGAGAACCGGCTCGTCGCCTGGGTCGTCCCGCGGGCGGGGGAGACGCCCGAGATCGCCGGTTTGCGCCGGGCGCTCCGGGAAGCCCTGCCCGAAGCCATGGTGCCCGCGGCGTTCGTGCTTCTTGAGACGCTGCCGCTCACGCCCAACGGCAAGCTCGACCGCAAGGCCCTGCCCGAGCCAGGCGGCCTGCCGCGGGAGACGGGCTTCGTGGCGCCGCGCACGCACACGGAAGAGATCGTCGCCGGGATCTGGGCCCACCTCCTCGGGGTCGAGCGCCTGGGGGTCGAGGAGAGCCCCTTCGACCTCGGGGCCCACTCGCTGATGGCGACCCGGGCCCAGTCGCGAATCAACCGCGCGTTCGGGATCGAGCTCCCGCTCCGCAGCCTCTTCGAGCTCCCCTCGGTCGCCCTCCTGGCCGCCGAGGTGGAGCGGCACCGCGAGCGGGCCGGGGAGCGCCGGGTCCCGCCTCTCCGTCCGGCGGCGCGGGAGGGGAGGCTCCCCCTCTCCTTCTCCCAGCAGAGGCTCTGGTTCCTCGACCGTCTGGAGCCCGGCAAGCCCGTGTTCAACCTGCCGACGTCGGTGCGCCTGACGGGGGAGCTCGACGTCGCCGCGCTCACTGCAAGCCTCCACGAGATCGTCCGGCGGCACGAGACCCTGCGCTCCCGGTTCCTGGACTCGGGCGGAGAGCCGTTCCAGGTCGTCGACCCGTTCGCGCCCCGGCCGTTCCCCGTGGCGGACCTCTCCGGGCTCCCGGCCCCCCTGCGGGAAGGCGAGGCCGAGCGCCTCCGCCGCGAAGAGGCCCGGAGGCCCTTCGACCTCGAACAAGGGCCCCTCCTGCGCGCGACCCTGCTCCGCCTCTCTCCCCGGGAGCACCTGGCCCTGATGACGATGCACCACATCGTCTCCGACGGGTGGTCGTTGTGGATCTTCACGCGGGAGCTGGGCGCGGCCTACGAGGCTTTGGCCGCCGGCCGGCCGCCGGTCCTGCCTGAGCTGCCGGTCCAGTTCCCGGACTACGCCGTCTGGCAGAGGGACTGGCTCCAGGGGGAGGTCCTGGAGAGCGAGCTGGCCTTCTGGAAGGAGCTGATCGCGGGGGCTCCCGACTCGCTCGACCTCCCGTTCGACCGGCCGCGCGGCCCGGTGCAGCGCTACCGGGGCGGCCGCCGGCCGTTCGCCCTGCCGCCTGCGCTCACGGCCCGGCTCCGGGCGCTCGGCCCGGAGCATGGGGGGACGCTGTTCATGACCCTCCTCACGGCCTGGAACGCGCTCCTGTGGCGCTACTCCAGCCAGCCGGACCTGACCACGGGCACGGTCATCGCCAACCGGCACCGCCGCGAGGTCGAGAGCCTGATCGGGTTCTTCATCAACACGCTGGTGCTGCGGACCCGGATGGAGGAGGGGATGGGCTTCCGGCAGGCCTTCCCCCGCGTCCGCGAGATGATGCTCGACGTCTACGCCCACCAGGACGTGCCGTTCGAGAAGCTGGTCGAGGAGCTCAACCCGGAGCGGCACCTGAGCCTGACCCCGCTCTTCCAGGGGATGCTCGTCCTGCAGAACATGCCGTCCACCACCCTGGAGCTCCCGGGCCTCTGTCTCGAGGTGCGCGAGGTCGAGCGCGCCGCGGTGAACTACGACCTCCTCTTCTACCTGGAGGAGAGGGAGGGGAGCCTGGGCGGCGTCCTCGACTACGACGTCGATCTCTTCGACGGCTCGACCGTCGACCGGCTGCTCTCCCATTTCGAAGCCGTGCTCCAGGGGATCGCGGACGCTCCGGACGGCCGGCTCTTGGACCTCCCTCTCCTCTCCGGGGCCGAGCGCCAGCACCTGCTCCTGGAGTGGAACGACACGCGGCGGGCGTCGTCCTCGCCGCTCGGCACGTTCTCCGAGATGTTCGAGGAGCAGGCGGCCCTCCGGCCCGATGCCTGGGCCGCCTCCTGCCGCGGCGAGCGGATCACCTACCGGGACCTCGCGGAGCGGGTGGACCGGATGTCCCGGGCGCTCGCCGCGCGCGGCGTGGGCCGGGACGCGATCGTGCCGGTGCTGGCCGAGCGCGGGATCGGCTTCTTGACCGCGATCCTCGCGATCCTGCGCTGCGGCGCCGCCTACCTGCCGCTCGATCCCACCCACCCGGAGCGGCGGATCGGGCAGATCCTCGAAAGCTCGAAGGCCGCCCTCGCCCTGGCGTCGCGGGACCAGGAGGAACGGCTCCGCGCCTCCCTGGAGACGGCCGGACGCCCTGGGATCGAGATCGTGGAGGAGCTGCTCGCCGAGGCGCCGCGGCCGGGTCCGGCGCCGGAGCGCGGCCTGCCCGAGAACCTCGCCTACGTGATCTTCACCTCCGGCTCCACGGGGCAGCCCAAGGGCGTGCTGGTCGAGGCGCGGGGGCTCTTGAACAACGTCCGGTCCAAGGTGGAGGACCTCCCGCTCTCCACCGCGGACGTGGTGGCGCAGACCGCCTCGCAGTGCTTCGACATCTCGGTCTGGCAGTTCCTGGCCGTGCTCGCCGCGGGCGGCACGGTCCGCATCGTGCCGGACGAGGTGGCCCACGACCCGTGGAGCCTTCTGCAGGAGGTCGAGGCGAGCGGCATCACGGTCCTGGAGATCGTGCCGTCCCTGCTCCAGGCGGTCCTGGACGAGGCCGGCCGCCTTGGCGCCGCGCGCCCGCAGCTCGCGCGGTTGCGCTGGGTGATGCCCACGGGCGAGGCCGTGCCCTCGGACCTCTGCCGCCGCTGGCTCGGGGTCTACCCTCACGTGCCGCTGCTCAACCTGTACGGCCCGTCCGAGTGCTCGGACGACGTGAGCACCCTGGTGATCGCCGAAGGGTGGGAGGCGGGCCATGCCATCACGCCCATCGGCCGCCCGCTGCGCAACGCCCGGCTCTACGTCGTGGACCCGCACCTCACCCCCGCGCCCGTGGGGGTGGTGGGCGAGCTTTGCGTGGGCGGGATCTGCGTGGGGCGCGGGTATCTCTCCGACCCGGCGCGCACGGCCGGCTCCTTCGTGCCCGACGCCCTGTCGGGCGAGCCGGGCTCGCGGTTCTACCGGACGGGCGACATGGCCCGCTATCTGCCCGACGGCCGGGTCGAGTTCCTCGGCCGGGTGGACCACCAGGTCAAGATCCGCGGCTTCCGCATCGAGATCGGCGAGATCGAGGCGGTGCTGCGCCAGCACGAGGAGGTCGGCCAGGCCGTGGTGGTGGCCCGCAAGGACGGCGGCTCGGCACGGCTCGTAGGCTACGTCGAAGCGTCCTCCGGAGCCGAAGGCCTGGAGGAGCGCCTGCGGGCTCACCTGGCCGAGCGCCTGCCGGACTACATGGTCCCGGCCGCGTTCGTGGTCCTGGAGCGCCTCCCCCTTTCGCCCAACGGCAAGATCGACCGGAAGGCCCTGCCCGCGCCCGGCCTCTCGGCGGCTGCTGCCTTCACCCCGCCGCGCACCCGCACGGAGCGGGAGGTGGCGGACGTCTGGCGCGAGGTCTTGAAGAAGGAGGAGATCGGGATCGAGGCGAGCTTCTTCGACCTGGGCGGGCACTCGCTTCTGGCCATCCAGGTGCTGTCGCGCCTGCGGGCGGCCCTGGGTGTCGAGATCCCGCTGCGCGACCTCTTCGAGGCCACGACGGTCGAGACGCTCGCCGCCCGCGTGGACGCCGCCCTGGGCTCGCGGTCCGGCCTGGCGGCGGTCCCCATCCGGCCGGCGCCCGCGGGGGGAGACCTGCCGCTCTCCTTCTCCCAGGAGAGGCTGTGGTTTCTGGAGCAGCTCGATCCGGGCAACCCGGCCTACAACCTGCCGTCTGCCGTGCTGGTGACGGGGGAGGCCGACCCCGCGGTCTTTGCGGGGGTCCTGAACGAAATCGTCCGGCGTCACGCCGCGCTCCGCACGACCTTTGAGCCGTCGGCCGGCCGCCCCCGCCAGATCGTCCACGAGAGCCTGCCGGTCGGGTTCCCCGTGATCGATCTCGCCGGGCTGCCGCCGTCACTCCGCGAGGAGGAGACGGTCCGCCTGGCGGTCGAGGACGCGCGCCGGCCGTTCGACCTGGAGCGCGGGCCGCTGCTGCGCGCCCTTCTCCTGCGGCGCGGCCCGGCCGAGCACGTGCTCCTCCTCGACATGCACCACATCGTTTCCGACGCGTGGTCCATGGGGGTCTTCCTGGGGGAGGTCGCGGCCCTCTACCCGGCTCTGGCCGAGGGCCGGCCGCCGCGCCTCCCGGAGCTCCCCGTCCAGTATCCGGACTACGCCGCGTGGCAGCGCGAGACGCTCCAGGGGGAGGTCCTCGCGCGGCAGCTCGGCTTCTGGAAGGAGCAGCTCGCCGGGGCTCCGCCGGCCCTCGATCTGCCGGCGCGCAGCTCGCGGTCCGGGCGCCTCGACCCGCGGCACGGAGGGACCCGCTGGTTCCGCCTGCCGGACGCTCTGGCCCACGGCCTCCAGGTGGCGAGCCGGCAGCGGGGGACGACCCTCTTCATGACGCTCTCCGCGGGTTTCGCGGCCCTGCTCTCCCGCTACAGTGGCGCCTCCGACCTGATGATCGGGGTGCCGGTGGCGGGCCGCGGCCGGACCGAGCTCGAGCGGCTGATCGGCTTCTTCGTCAACACGCTCGTGCTGCGCGCCGACTTGACTGGGAGCCCAAGTGTGGGTGAGCTGCTCGCGCGGGTGCGCCGGGCCACTCTCGACGCCTTCAGCCACCAGGACCTGCCGTTCGAGAAGCTGGTGGCGGAGGTGAACCCCGACCGCGACCTCGACCGCTCGCCCCTGTTCCAGGTGATGTTCGCCCTGCAGAACGCCCCGGCCGAGCGGATCGAGCTGCCGGGGCTCACCCTGCGCCGCCTGGAGATCGAGACCGGCACGACCCGGTTCGAGATGTTCCTGGAGATGACCGAAAACGGCGGCGGGCTCGAAGGCGCCCTCCACTACAGCACCGACCGGTTCGAGGCGGACTTCGTCACGCGCTTCCTCGGGCACTTCGAAACGCTCCTCCAGGGGATGGCGGCGGACCCGGCGCACGAGGTCTCCGCGCT
>DATEIO010000488.1:0-2993 GCA_035278895.1 Thermoanaerobaculia bacterium
CTCGTAGTCCTCGTCGAGAAAGGTCAGCTCGATGACCTTCTGGATGGTGACGCTGTCGTCAGCCAGCAGGATCCTTCTTCTCATTCCCCCTCCGATCGATTCATGGCATACCGTAGCACCCCCGGCCGCGAGCCGTCAAACTGTTCTCCCGGCGAGGGTTGGGGGTTTTCAGGCCGCGGCGAAGCGGTTTTCCAGGTATTCGACGATCTCCTTGGTGGACGTCCCCGGCAGGAAGATCTGGTCGATCCCGGCGTTTTTGAGGCCCACCAGGTCCTGCTCCGGGATGATGCCGCCCGCGAAGACCAGGACGTCGTCCGCCCCCTGCTCCTTGAGCAGGCGGGTCACCTCCGGGAGGAGGCTGTTGTGGGCCCCGGAGAGGATCGAGAGCCCCACGGCGTCCACGTCCTCCTGGACCGCCGCAGCGGCGATCTGCTCCGGCGTCTGGCGCAGCCCCGTGTAGATGACCTCGTAACCCGCGTCCCGCAGGGCCCGCGCCACCACCTTCGCCCCGCGGTCGTGCCCGTCCAGCCCGGGCTTGGCAATCAAGATGCGAACCCTTCTGTCGCTCATGGCGCGGATTGTAACAGGGGATCAATCCAACAGAGCGCTACCGCCTCGGCGGATGGCGCGGCGCTGAGGCCTTGACGTCGGAAAGCACGATCGAAAGCGCCAGGCCGAAGCCGCAGGCCGCCGCCAGCAGGAAGAGGACGATCGCGAGGCCCGGGTAGCCAAAGATCCGGAACGAGGTCGGCACCTGCATCAGGAGGGCCGCCCCCACGATGAGCGCCGCGAGCACCAGCCCCAGGGCGATCCGGTTCGCGATCTTCTGAAGGCTCGCGGTCAGCATCGCCTCGTCCAGGGCGTCGACCTTGAACTCCAGCTTGTTGCTCGCCAGGTTGTCGAGCACCGTGTTCACCCGGGCCGGAAGCTGCTGCACGAGCTCGTGCATCTCCAGGGCCGAGGAGAAGAAGCTCGCGGGCGAGAGCCGCTTCATCATGTGGCGGGTCATGATCGAGTCGCTGTGCCGCCGCACCGTGGCGTTCGGGTCGATCTCTGGATCGAGCACGCGGGAGACCTCGTCCAGGTGGAGCAAAGCCTTCCCCATCATCGTCAGCTCGGGCGCCGGGCGGACGCCGTTGTCGGAGGACTGGCGCGCGAGGCCGAGCACGATCCGCCCCACCTTGATCTGGTTTGCGAGAGCGTCGCGCTGCGCACCCACGAGGTCGGCCACGGCCCGGCGGTAGCGCTCCTCGTCGTAGTTTTCGAGGCGCGTGCCGAGCTGAAGGCTGATCTGGGCGGCCTCGTGCCCCCGGCCGTCCGTGATCGCGAGGAGAAGCTTCAGGAGCCGCTCCTGCATCAGCGGATCGATCCGCGCCACCATCCCGAGATCGAGCAGGGCGAGCCTCCGGTCCTCGGTCACCAGGAGATTTCCCGGGTGCGGATCGGCGTGGAAGAAGCCGTCCACCAGGATCTGGTCCAGGTACGCCTTGACGAGGTCCTCGGCCAGGGCCCGGCCGTCCATCTCCAGGCGGACCAGCGGCGAGAGGTCGGTGATCTTGGTGCCGCGGATGTAGTCCATCGTGAGCACCCGGGACGTCGTGTAGTCGTCCACCGGCTGCGGCACGATGAGCCGCTCGTAGCTCCGCAGGTTGGTCCCGAGCGTCACCAGGTTCATGGCTTCGCGCCGGTAGTCGAGCTCCCGCAGGATCGTCTTGCGGAACTCCTCCAGCATGTCGTTGAAAGCGAACCGCTGCCCGACCTTCGTGTGCCGGTCGACGAACGACGCCGCCTCGCCGAACGCTTCGAGATCGTCCAGGATCACCTGCCGGATGCCGGGCCGCTGCACCTTGACCGCGACCGGCCGGCCGTCGCGCAGGAGGGCCCGGTGCACCTGGCCCAGCGAAGCCGCGGCGATCGGCTCCGCGTCGAAGTCCTGGAACCCTTTGGAGATGCGGACGCCAAGCTCCTCGGTGACGATCTTTTCGACCTCCGCGAAGGAGAACGGCTCGATGTTGTCCTGGAGCCGCGAGAGCGCCTCCAGATACGAGGGAGGAAGGATGTCCGACCGGGTCGACAGGAGCTGCCCGATCTTGATGAACGTGGGGCCCAGGGACTCCAGGTCCCGCGCCAGCCGCTCCGGATCGCCTCCTCCGACCTCCCCGTCCGTCTCCGGAAGCGTCTCGTCCACCTGAGCGACCTTCCCCAGGCCGCTGCCGTGCTGCACGATCAGCAAGGCGATGTCTTTATAGCGTTTGAGATGCTCGGCTTTGAGCAAGAGAGCCATGATTTTCTCCACACCGGTCGAACTGCGACTGCTGGTCGGTGGAGATGCATGGAAAGTGCCAAGGACGAACACGGACTGACACGGACCAGCACGGACAGTCCCTGTCGTCCGTGAAAGTCCGTGCCCGTCCGTGTCAGTCGTTCGTCACCAGCAGCCCCAGGAGATCCGAGGTGGAGATGATCCCCACCGCCCGGTCCTCCCGGGTGACCAGCACGCGGTGGAGGTGGCCCTTGAGCATGGCCGAGGCGATCTCGGAAACCGCGGCGTCCTCGGTGACGGAGTACACCATGGGGGTCATGATGTCGGCGACCGTGAGGCTGTCACGGCCGCCGTCGCCGTCCGGCTCGCCCGCGTGGCCCCTCGCGAAGGGGAGGCCCGTGCGCTGCGCGTCTTCCTCCCCCTCGGAGTGGACGGCCGCGACGTCTACGAGCGAGACCACGCCGACGATGCGGCCCTCGTCGTCCTGCACGGGCGCGCCGCTGATCTCGTTCTCCACGAGAAAGGCGGCCAGCTCGCGGACGGTCATGTCCGCGTCCACGGTGAGGATCTCGGGGTTCATCAGATCGCCGGCGGTGATCGGTCTCATCCTGATTGTCCTCCAGAGACTTAACGATACTCCGAATCGGGCCTTACGCAGTCACTGGAGATACCCAAGGGCCCGGAGCTGCTTTTCGAGCTCCTCGTCGATGTCTCCTTTCCCGGCCCGCAG
>DATEIO010000489.1:0-8529 GCA_035278895.1 Thermoanaerobaculia bacterium
GTCATCCACGCGAAGAAATCCGGCGCCGCCGTGCACCAGGCATAGCCGTCGAAGAACGCCGCGAGAAGCCCCGGCTCCGGAGGCCGGGTGAAGTACTTCCGGGCAAACCGCCGCTGGAACGCCGGAGCCGCAAACGCTCGCCGGAGCGCGATCTGCGCGAGCCCGAGCCGCATCATCCGTGGCATCAGCCGGTGCTCCAAACCCCACAGGACCACCCCCTGAAACAGGAGGGGCACCCCGGAGAGCTCCCCTCGAGCTCGCAGGCAGAGCGCCAGAAGCCCCCCGATGCCCGTGCCGTACACCAGCGCGGGAGCCACCGCGCGAAGAGAAGCCGCCACCGAATCCAGGAACGCCTCGAAGCTCCCCGCCCGCGGCCGCCCCTCGAACCCGGGATACGGCACCTCAAACAGCTCCACCCCGGAAAGCTGCCGGCGCGCCTCCGCGAGCCGGGCCGCGCAATGCCCGTTGCCGCCGAGGAAGGCAATGCGGTTCATGGGGGCATCATAGCGGGTCTCCCCGCCCGCCTCGGACGAACACGGACGGACACGGACCAACACGGACAAAAGACGTCTCCTCTTTCCGTCCGTGCTCGTCCGTGCTCGTCCGTGTCCGTCCTCTATACTCCCTCCAATGACACCCCCCAACCCCCTCCGGGCCCTCGCCTGGGGGAACGTCGCCCTCCACGGCGCCGGCGTCGTCTTCGCCTGGTTCGCTCTCCGGCCCGGCAGCGCGCTCTTTCCCCTGCCGGAGCGCATGGCCTACCTCGCGGGCTCGCCGCCGGGCTGGGTCTGGGGTTGGGGCGTGTGGATGCTCTGCACCCTCCTGCTCGTCGCCTTCATGGCCGTCCTGCGGGGTCTGCTTCCGGAAGGCTCCACCCTCGCCCGGCTCGCTCTCCTCACGACCGCCGCGGGCATGGCCGTAGACCTTCTCTGTGACGTCGTGCAGATCCAGGTGCTCCCCTTGATCGCGGCTGCGGGCTCCTCCGACACGACGCTTTTCCTCGCCGCCGAGCGGCTTGCCTTCACCGGCGGTGCCACCGCTGCGAACGGCCTCTACACCACGGGCGTCCTCCTGATGACCCTCGCCCTCCGCGAGCGGATCAGCCCTCTGGCGCGTCTCTCCGGCTGGGCCACCGTGGCGGCCGGATACGCCATGGCCCTGGCGGGCCTCCTCCCCTCCCCGGAGCTCCTAGCCGCCTCGACAGGTCCCACGATCGGCTTCTACAGCGTCTGGACCGTGCTCGTGGCGCGCGACCTGGGAACATGACCGTCCTCCTCCTGGGCGGCTACGGCACCTTCGGAGCCCACGCCGCCCGCGCTCTCGCCAGGACGGGAGTCAAAATCCGCATCGCCGGCCGGAACGAGGCGCGGGCCCAGAGCTTCGCCACCAGCCTGGGAGCCGGCCACGAGGGGATCGCGGCGGACGCGGCCGATCCCGCCTCCTGCGCCCGGGCCCTCGCGGGAGCCCGCGTCGCCATCAACTGTGCCGGCCCGTTCTCCACGCTCCCCTTGACCCTTCCCGAAGCCTGCCTCACGGCGGGAGCGCATTACGTGGACATCGCGGACGACCGCTCCTGGCTCGTCCGCCTCCGCGCGCTGGACGGCCACTTCCGCGACCGCGGCCTCACCGCCGCCTGCGGCTGCTCCTCTCTCCCGGGGATCTCGGGAGCGTTGGCGCTCCTCGCGGCCGAGCGCCTGTCCGCAGTCCACCGCGCGCGGGTGACCCTGTTCATCGGAAACCGGAATCCCAAGGGAGACGCCGCCGTGCGCTCGGCCGCGGCCCAGCTTGGAAAGACGTTCTCTTCTCCACAAGGACCGCTCGTCGGCCTCCGCGGCCGGGAGACCGTTCACCTGCCCGAGCCGTTCGGAGACCGATCCGTCTACGACTGGAACAGCCCCGAGCTCGATCTCTTCCCGAGCCTCCTCGGCACCCGGGAGGTGCGGGTCAAAGTGGGATTCGAATCGCGCCTCGCCATGAGCGCCTTCGCCACGCTCGCCCGCCTGGGTCCGCTCGGCTCCCGGCTCGTCCCTTCTCTAGCCGTTCTCGGCCGGGCGCTCTCCGGTTTCGGCCACTCGGGAGGCTTCGTGCAAGTGGAGCTCTTCGCTCCGGACGGCACCACCGCCACCGCGTCCCTCGGAGGTCCCAAAGACGGCCAGCGCATGGCCGCCCTCCCGGCCGCTTTCGTCGCGTCAGGGTTGTTGGACGGCACGGTCACCGCCCAGGGCGTGGTGACCGCCTATGAAGCTCTGGGCGCGCAGCGCTTGATCGAGGCCCTCGTGGCGGAAGGCTACGTCCTCTTGCGTCCGTGAAAGTCCGGTGTCACAGTCCCGGCGTCCAACGCGCTGGAGGCTCATGGACAGAATCCCCATCCTCGAGAACGGCCATGAGGTGTCCTTCCTCGCCGTCCGCTACGACGCCCCCGAGGGCGGAGGGACGGACCGTCCCTGCTTTCTCTACATTCACGGCTTCGGCTCCGATCAGTCGGGCGAGAAGGCCGAGTTCTTCCGAAGGCAGGCGCTCGCGGCCGGCTTCGCCTTCTGCTCCTTCGACTTTCAGGGACACGGTCTTTCGGGCGGCGCGCTCGGGGAGATCACGCTGACCCGCAACCTCGAGGACATCGCCCGCGTCCACGACTTTCTCCGTGGCCAAGGCCACCGGCGACTCCTTCTCCTCGGCTCCTCCATGGGCGGCGGGAGTGCCCTGTGGTACTCGGCCCTCCACCCCGAAGAGATCGTGGCCGGCCTTCACATCGCGCCGGCCCTGGAGATGGACCGCGGCCTCCTTACCTGGGCCGGACCGGAACGGACCCGCCTCTGGGAAGAGACCGGAAGCATCCATTTCAAAAACGACCTCGTCTCCTGCGACCTGCGCTGGAGCCTGATCGAGGACATGCGGGCGTTTCCCGTGGAGACCCTCTACGTTCGCTACAGAACCCCCTGCCTCCTTCTTCAGGGCAAGAAAGACACCTCCGTCCCCTGGAAAAGCGTCGTCGACTTCACTGCCCAGGCCACCTCCCCGGAGATCGACCTCCACCTCTTCGCTGACGGCGACCACCGCCTGACCGACCGCAAAGAGCGGCTCTGGGAGCTGATGATGGAGTTCCTGCGGGGGCGGAAGCTGATCTGAGCCGTCCCCCCTTCGTGCTCGGGACAGACCATAAATGACCCGAAGCTGGTAGTATTCCGCCGACAGGACGACTCCAGGGACATAAGTCTTCTCTTCGAATGCAGACCCCTCCCTGGAGGGCGCGGAGCGAGGGGAGTTTGTCCTGAGGTCCACCTCCTGAATGGAGTATTCTCAGAAAGCTTTCAGCAAGTTCAAAGGAGGCGAGCCCCGAGCGGCCATGGCGGCCGTCTCGGCGGTCACCTCAGGGGGATCGATTTCCATGTCTCGGAAGACGCGTTCACTTGCCGTTGCGCTCGTGCTCGCCGCCCTCGCCACAGGATCGGTCGGCGCCTTGCCGCTCGAAACCTCGGATTTCGCAGGGAGGGGGGATCTTCTGTCGGTCGTCTGGGAGTGGCTGGTCTCCGTTCTCGAGAACGGCGCCTCCCAACCGGACGATCCGGCGCCGTCCCTGGACAAGGAGGGGCCGCAGCTCGATCCCGACGGAAACCACTAGATCCCCCTGATGGAAAGGCGCCGAGCCTCCGGGCCTGGCGCCTTTTTTGTCCCGTTTTCCCTCCCGGCGGGAACCATATCTTTTAGGATGCAAACTTTTCTTCTGTTCTCCGATGTACTTCGAGGGTCCGGACCGGCGCCGAAAACCAGGGGCTCCTTCCGGCCGGATCTCTCTTCCAGAGAGGGCTTTACCCATGAGGATTCACCCCCACGACTTTCTGATCCAGGATCTCCTCACGGCAACGTCGGACGAGTCCGGGGACGTGCTTGACCATGTGATCGGCTGCGCCGACTGTCAGACCAAATTCAAAGCGCTGTTACGGGCTCGGCCGAGCCCTCTGACCCCACCAAACCTTTCCGGATATGGCGAGGTGATCGACCGCCTCTCTCCACGGGCCCGCCAGCTCGAAGCCTCTGCTGCGAAGGAGCGCTCCGAAGCGCCGGCGCTCGTCGCTCAGCTCCTGGAGCAGCCGGCCGAGAGATGGACGCTCATGGTGCGCAACAACTCTCGCTTCCACACCTGGGGGTTGTTCGACCTTCTGCTCACGAAAAGCCGGGAGCAGAGCTTCCGCAACGCCGATTTGGGCGAGGCGTTCGCCCGGCTCGGCCTCGAGATCGCCGATCCCCTGGAGCCTCGATACGGCAAGGAGCGGGCCGGGGATCTGAGGGCCCGGGCCTGGGCCGCCATCGGCAACGCACACCGTCTGCGGTCCGATTTGAAGAGCGCCGAAGAGGCCTTCCGGACCGCGGCCGCGCACCTGGAGCAGGGAACCGGAGAGGCGACGGAACAGGCAGCGTTCTTCGACCTGCAGGCCTCCCTCCTGCGTGCGCAACGCAGGCTCGACGAAGCCTTGAAGCTCCTGCGGCGGGCTTGCAGCATCTTTCTCCGGTTCGGCGAGCGGCATCGGGCCGGCAGGACCCTGGTCAAGATGTCGACCGTCCACCGGTACTCCGGATCTCCCGAACGGGCAATCCCCCTGCTCTACAAGGCCCTCGATCTGATCGATCCGGCCCGCGAGCCGCGCCTGATGCTGATCGCCTGGCACAACCTGACCGACGACTTGGCCGAAGCCGGCCAGTTCATGGAGGCGCAGAAGCTCCTGGTCAAGGCCCGGCCGCTTTATCAGCAGTTCCCCGAGGCGTGGGCGAGCCATCCCCGCAAGTGGGTCGAAGGGCGGATCGCCCGCGGGCTCGGGCAGCACGACCGGGCCGAGACGCTCCTTCTGGAGGCCCGGGAGGGGTTCCTGGCTGAAGGTCCAGGCTCCGCCTACGACATCGCCCTGGTCTCCCTGGAGCTCGCCCTCGTCTATGCCGAGCAGCACCGCCTGCGCGAGCTCAAGCGGCTGGCCCAGGAGATGGTGCTGATCTTCTCGTCGCGCGGGATCCACCGCGAAGCGCTGGCCGCTCTCACCTTCTGGAAGCAGGCGGTCGAATCGGAGCAGGAGCAGGACGGGCTCGAGCTGATGGTCAGGATCGCCTCTTTCCTGAAGCGCTCCCAGTACGACAACACCCTGGTCTTCGAGCCGGATTGAAGAAGGATCGCCCCCAATGAAAAACGCCCCCGTCTCCGGGGGCGTTTTTGCGTGTGGGGGAAGACCGGCTCAGGCCTTGGGCTTGAAATCGAAGTTGGCGGTCGCCGTGCCGTTGGCGGCGACGGTGATGTCCTGGGTCATGGTGCCCAGGGTCTCGTGCCAGGCTTCGAGCGTGTAGTTGCCCGGAGGGAGCTTGTCGATCGTGAAGGTGCCGTCGTCGCCCGTCACCGCATAGTAGGGATGCGGCAGAACACCGATATAGGAGCTCATCCAGGGGTGGACGTCGCACTTGAAGTGGAGCATCACCTCCTGCTTGTCGAAGGTCTTCTCGAACTCCATGTTCTGGAACGGCTGGCTCTGGTTGAACTCGGCGTTCGCCGTGGGCAGCGCGTGAATGTTGTGGAGCGTCGAATCGCTGTTCTTGATCACCAGCGCCTGGCCCACCTGGATGCCCTGGATGCGCGGATGATAGAGGCAGCCCTGCTGGTCGATCGTCTTCTTCTCAGTCGGGGTCGGGAAGGTCTTGCCCTCGAGGCCCGTCTTCACGTAGACGAAGACGTTGCCGAGCTTGCCGTCCTTGAGCGCGATCGCGTTGGTGTCGACCGGCGTCGAGTGCAGGCCGGCGCACGTCGGATCGGCGTTCATCGCGATCGGGGTGTCGGTATCGGGGCCCGCGTAGGTGATCGCACCCGTTACCTTGCCGGCATTGGCCGTATCCACGGCCGCGGCGCCGGCGGCCGGCGCTTCGGCAGGCGCCTCGTTGGTCTGCGTCTCTTCGTCCCCACCACCCCCGCAGCCGCTCAGCACCGGCAGCGCGCAGACGGCGAGGAGCAACCAAAGTCGATTCCTGGTCATGCAAAAACCTCCTTGGAAGTATGACCTGCTTCGTTCGATGAACGGTGAGGGCTCGGCCGGTCCGGTGGGGCCGGCCGCGGCATTATTGCACAGCGGCCGGCCTTGAATTCACGCATCCCGGGCTCGTCAACGGCCGCCGGCCGCCCCCGCTGCCACGCCGGTGTCCGCACCGGACCCGGCGCTCGCCGTTACGGGATCCGCCACCAGGGGCTGGCGTCCTCCCGAAAGGCTCCAGATGTGATCGCGCAAAGCCACCGTCACCTTGTCGACGTCCGAAAGGTAGGCGTTGAGCTCTGCCTCGGAAGAGAAATACCGCATCATCTGCTGCTTCTGAGCGGCGAAGGCCGGAGAGTTGATCGCCGGGGCGAGCGGGGACGTGAACTCCCCGGGCTTGGCCTCCGGGAAGTTGGACGGCATCCGCGTGCCCGGCACCCACTTCTGGGGGTCCTTGATCCAATCCGGCACCCAGTTGTACCGCAGGCGGCTGGTGGCGAGGAGCAGCGACGGCGCCAGGTCGGCGCTCACGCCAGTTGCCTGCGCGGCCGCGGGTCCGGCCGGGTGGCACTTGGCGCACTGAAGCATGTTGAACACCACGTTGCCCACGGCGAGGCTCCGCGCGTCCGGCACGCCCGGCTGCGAGAGGAAAGGATGGGTCTTCTCCCGCGCCGTGAAGTAGGTGAGGACGGTATTGGCCTGGTCGTCGGTGAAGCCGAAGGTGGGCATGCGGACGGTGAGCCACGGCCGCATCTTCACCCGGCTGGGATCGTGGATGTAGGCCCAGAGCCAGTCGGCCTGCACCCGCGCCCCCTCGGCGGCCAGGTTCGGCGGCAGCATGGCCGGATCCGAGATCAGCGACTTGATCGCGTGGCCCTGCCCCTCGATCAGGTGGCAGCCCTGGCAGTTGAAGCGGGTGATGAGCCTGCGCCCTTCGGCCAGGGCCGCCGTGCGCGGGTCGTTTCCGGCCCGGCGGGTGGCGATCGCCGACTCTTTGGTGAAGCCCATGACGTTGGCGAGCACGGCCTTGGCCTCGCGCTCGGACATGCCGAAGTTCGGCATCTTGAGCAGCTCGTTGTATTCCTTGACCGCTTCCTTTTCCTTGTCGAACACGCGCGGATCCCGGATCTTGGTGTAGATCCAGTCCTGCCGGGTGTGCTCGACGTCGTGCACGTGGCCGAAGTCGAACTGGTGGAGGTTCTTCGAGGCTTCCTGGGTGAGCTCGGTGCCGATCGGCTTCGTGTTCTCGAAGCCCTTGATGTCGTGGCAGCTGTAGCACCCGTACTTGGCGATCGTCTGCTCGCCCAGGTAGACGTTCTTCTCCGCGTCGGACATGGTCCCGAGCCGCGTCCGGCTGCGGTCGATCGTGTTGGTGTTCTGGAGATAGCTGAGCACCAGCTCGTCGCGCAGCTTCGCGTCGAGGGCCGGCAGGCGCACGTTCTCGTACTTGCCGTCCCGGCTCGACGTCAGGTAGGCCACGACGTCCGCCGCCTCCTGGTCGGTCAGGCGCAGGTTCGGCATGTTGGTGTCGGGGAAGTACTGCTTCGGATTCTTCACCCAGGCGTAGAGCCAGCCGCGGCTCACCTTGCTCCCCGTGCGCACGAGGTTGGGGCCGTGGAGGCGGTTCACCGTGGGGAAGAAGTCGTCCCGCTTGGCCTTGGGATCCAGGATGTGGCAGCCGGCGCAGCCCACGCTCTCGAAGACCTGCTTGCCGCGGACCGCATCCCCCAGGGGGACCGCCGCGTCGTCATAGACCGGCTTTTCCGACTTCGCCCACAGGTAGGAGACGATCGACGCGATCTCCACCTCCTGCCGCTTCCGGTTGGCCGGGGTCTCCGTGTTCTTCTGGAAGAAGAAGTGGGGCATGAATGTCGTCGGATGGAACTCCCGCGGGGCTTCGATCCACTTGTAGGCCCAGCCCTGGTTGGTCTTGGCCGCGATGCGGTCGAGCGAGGGCCCCGGCTTTCTCAAGCCCGTGTAGGCCGGGTAGTTGATCGGATGGCAGGCGTTGCACCCCATGTGGACGATGAGCTCGCGCCCGACGTCCTGGGTCTCGGCCTGCGGCGTCCAGACGCCCGCCGCGTGGCAGGTGGCACAACCCGCCTCGGACAGGCCGGCCGGGAGGATGGGCGTCTCCAGGAACGGCTGCGGCTCCCAGCCCCACTTTTTCACCCACTCCTTCCTCTGCTCCTCGTTCTCCGGGCTGTGGCCGGCGCGGGCGAAGTTGGTGGCGCGGTCCAGGCCACCGTGGCAGATGGTGCAGCCGAACCGGGTGTACGGATGGGGCGAGCCGTCGCCCACGAACAGGTCGAGCCGCGGATGGGTGCGGAAGGGTTCCTTCCACTCCGCAGCCGGCGTCGCCGGGTCGTCCTCGAAGCCCGGACGGTTCGCCGCCACGTGGCAGGTCATGCAGCGGTCGACCCGGTCGATGTTGGTGAAGTTGATGTTGTGGTAGAGCCCGGGCAGGATCACCTGCTCGACCTTGAGGCTCGGCTGGATGAAGTCCATCAGCGGAGCGTTCAGGACGAAG
>DATEIO010000490.1:0-5142 GCA_035278895.1 Thermoanaerobaculia bacterium
ACGCCGAGGTGGTGGTGGCGAGCTGCGGCGGCGATCCCCCCCTTCTGGGCGAGACCCTGGGCGGGATCTCTTCTCCGGCGGTGCGCGTCGTCGAGATCCCGGCCCCGCGCTTCAACAAGGGGCTGGCCCTGAACCTGGGGGTCTATGCCGCCCGGGCCGGCCGCCTCTTTCTTCTGGACACGGACGTGCTCCTGGACGAGGCGTTCCTCCCCCGGGCCCTGGCGCGGCTCGACGGCCGGAGCTTCGTCACGGTCCAGAGGGTCGTCGAATCGCACCCGGCCCCGGCGGACGAAGCCCCCGGCCTCGCGGAGATCGCCTGGTCCGTCGAGCTCGTGGGCCGCAACGGCCGCAAGGCCCGCGTGGAGACCAACCGGTTGCGGTTCCGGGACGGGAGCCGCAGCGGCCCCGGGCTGATCCTGCTCGAGCGCGGGCACTTCCTCGCCGTAGACGGCATGAACTCCGACCTCGAAGGCTGGGGCTGGGAGGACCTGGACCTCGTGGCCCGGCTCCAGCTCGCCCTGGGTCTCAAACGCCGGACCGAGGGCCGGGCCGTCCACCTGACGCACGGCGACGAGGTGCGCGATCTGGCGGGCCAGAGCCGCGGCACGAGCGAGCAGGCGAACTTCGTCCAGTGCCTCGCCAACTACCGGCTTGGCTGCTTCACCGGAACCTATGGCGACGACGCCGCCACCTGGGCCTGATCCAGCCACTCCTCCACCGCCCGCAGGAGGTCCGGGGCCGGCCGGGCGCCCGGGGGCAGGGGTCCGGTCCAGCCCACGAGCCAGGCGGGGAGGCCCATCCGGCGGGCCGTCTCCGCGTCGCGCAGGGTGTCGCCGAACAGGGCCGAGCGCGGGAGGTCGATGGCGAAGTCGCGGAGAGCCTGCTCGAGGAGGCCCGTCCCCGGCTTGCGGCAGGCGCAGTCGATCTTCAGGGCGGGGACCTCGCCGGGGAAGCCGCGGTCCGGGTGATGGGGGCAGTAGTAGAGGCCGTCCAGGAACGCGCCTTCGGCCCCGAGCTCCATCTCCAGGCGGGCGTGGATGCGCTCGAGCGTCCGCTCGTCGCACTCCCCGCGGGCGAGCACGGGCTGGTTGGTGACGACGATCGCCCGCACCCGGGCGCGGTTCAGGAGCCGGACGGCCTGGGCTGCGCCGGGCAGGAGCCGGAGGTCCTCGGGCCGGGCGATGTAACCGTTGGGAACGTTCAGCGTCCCGTCCCGGTCCAGGAACGCGGCGGGCCGGGGGTTCGAGCGGTGGAGAGCGGCCACGAGCCCGCGCTCCCAGTCTTCGGTCACCGCGCGGTAGCGCTCGGGCGTGCCCACGTCCTTCAGGTACTCGGCCGTGCGGTAGCCGAAGACGGGCTCCCCCCGCTCCACGGCCGGCGCGAGGACGTGGTGGACGAGGTCGGCCGGCCGGTCCTCCGGGATCGCGCGGACGAGCTCCGGCTCCAGCACGAACACGCCCGCGGTCACCTGGTTGCGCACCAGGAGGCCGGACGGGTGGGGCTTCCGGTGGAGGGCCGTGATCCGGTCCCCCGGACCGAGCTCCACGAGGTCGCTGTCGCGCGGGTGGTCGTTGGGGTGGACCACAGCCGTGGCAATCCCGCCGGAGCTCTGGTGGAAGCGCACCAGGGCGGCCAGATCCATGTCCAGCAGGACGTCCCCGAACAGCACCAGGAGGGTCGAATCCTCGCGGCCCGCAAAGCGCAGGCACCCGCCGGAGCCCGAGGGCCGGGGCTCGACCGCGGCCCGCAGGCTCACCCCGGGAGGGGCCAGCTCGGAGAGGCGCCGCTCGATCTCCTCCGAGAGATGGCCCGTGAGCAGCGTGACCTCGGAGAGGCCCGCCCGCGCCACCAGCTCCACCTGGTGCGCGAGGAGCGGCCGGCCCCCGAACGGGAGAAGGGGCTTGGGCAGCGTCCGCGAAAGCTCCCCCATGCGGGTGCCGAGCCCCCCGGCCACGATCACCGCCCGCACCGGCCGTGGAACGCCGAGATCCACCTAGGGGCTCCAGGCCGCGGGCGACTCCGGCGCGCTCCGCTTGCGGACGAGGTAGGGCGGCGCCACCAGGGCGTGGAGCGGGGTCCGCTGGAAGAGGTCCAGGGCCTCTCCGGCGGTTTCGACCAGGGGCTCGCCGGGGCCGTTCAACGAGGTGTTGACGAGGACCGGAACGCCGGTCCGCGAGGCGAAACCGGAAAGGATGGCGTGGACCAGCGCGTCGTCGCCGGGCCCCACGGTCTGCAGGCGCGCCGAGCCGTCCACGTGCGTCACGGCCGGCACGCTCTCCCGCCAGGGCGGCCGCACGTCCGCGGCGAACTGCATGAAGGGGAGCGGGCGGTCGGCGTCGAAGAGCTCCGCCGCCCGGTCGAGGAGCACGAGCGGCGCGAGCGGCCGGAAAGACTCCCGCCCTTTCACCCGGCCGTTGATCCAGCGCCACATCCCGGCCGGCCGCGGGTCGGCCAGAATGCTCCGGTGCCCCAGGGCCCGCGGCCCGGATTCGCTCCGGCCGTGGAAGACCGCGAGGGCGAGGCCGTCCGCCAGGATCGCGGCGGCCCGGCCGGCCAGGTCCGGCGGCTCCTCGACCACGAGGCCGGCATCCCCCAACACGTCTGCAGGATTGAGCCCGGCGGGCTCCGGCCCCAGGAAGTCGTTCGTCCAGAGAAATCCCGGCTCCTCTCCCCGCAGGTGGATGGCGCCGTAGAGCGCGCAGCCCAGGGCCGTGCCGCCGTCGTGGGGCGCGGGGGGGATGAAGACCTCCGCGAAAGGGCCCTCCCGGAGGAGGCGCCCGTTGGCCACGCAGTTCAAGGCCGTCCCCCCGGCGAAGCAGACGCGGGAGAGCCCGGTCTGCTCGCGGAGCCAGGCGGCGAGCGCGAGGAGCGCCTCCTCGAAAGCCTCCTGCCCGGCCGCGGCCAGGTCCGCCGCGGCCCGGAACGCCTCGGGATCTTCCATTCCCCGGTAGCGGAACCGCTGCCGGTCGAGGAGCACCTCAAACCACTCGGCGGGGATGTGGACCTCCGGCGCCTCCACGATGAGCGCCGGCAGGTCGAGCGCCCGGGGATTTCCGTACGGGGCGAGGCCCATGACCTTCCCCTCCTGCCCCTCCTCGCCGGGGAAGATCGCGGCCGTGAGGAGCAGGTAGAAGAAGCCGAGCCCCACGGGCAGCCGGGGGTCGCCATCCCACACCTGCTTGCCCACACAAGTCACCTCCCGGCCGCGGCAGGCGTAGTAGGAGGCCACCTCGAGCCAGTCGCCGCCGACTCCCGCCGGCCGGTCCCAGGCTTCGGTGAAATCCGCGGCCGGGCTCCCCTGGCAGTCGATCACCATCACCGCCGCCTCGGGGAACCCTGAGGGGAAGAAGGCCGAGTAGACGTGGGAGAGGTGGTGGGAGACCCGGGCGATCTCGCACCGGCCGAGCCAGCGCCGGGCCTCTTCGTGATACTCCGCGAGCTGCCGGACCTGGGGATCGGACGACCAGCACTCGACGACCAGGTCCACGCCTTCGAGCCCGCCGAGGCGGTCCGCGTAGAGGGCCAGGTCGCCCAGGCGTCCCCAGTGGTGCTTCCTGCGGGTGATCCGCTCCTTCTGGAGGCACCAGGGGTGGCCGTCCTCGAGCCGGCAGGCGCTCGCGTCCTGCGTGCGGTTGAGCCCCAGGACGGTGCTACGCATGCTCCCGGAGGACCGCCTCCGCCGGCTCGACCGTGAGGCGGCTCGCCGGGCCGTCCAGGTCCGCGCGGGTCTCCTCGATCAGGGCGGCCAGGGCCCCGGCGATCTCCCGCGGGGAGGACTCGCCGTCCGGAAAGAGGACGCGGAGCCGGCCCCGGGACTTCCACCAGCGGGGGTCCCACTCCACCCTCCGCCCGGCAAACCGGCGCGCGACCCTCTCCTCGAGCGCCCGCACCCGCTCCGCCATGGGGAGCACCGCGTCGCTCTCGAGGTGGATCTCCACCCCAGCGCCGTCCCCATAGTCCAGGAGCTCGTAGTGGAACGCGCGCGGCCAGGAGGGCGGGCCCACGCGGCGGAAGTGCGGGAACTTCCCCCGCGGCTCGTAGCCCGGGGCCGCGCCCGCGGCGTAGAGATCGACGATCTCCGCAAACCAGGGCCGCGGCTCCTCCCCGGGCGCGGACAGGGAGTAGAGCCCGCGCGCCACCGGCGAGGGCCCGGCGGCGCTCCCCTCCCAGGGCGGCTGATCGTCGAAGTCCACGGTGAAGCGCGCGAGGCCGGCCCGGGAGAGGGGCCGGCCTTCGGCGCGCGCCCGCTCGACCTCGGGCAGCAGGGTCATGGCGCGGCGGTAGTGGCCGAAGTGGAGGAAGCACTGGAGGAACGCCGTGTGCGGCAGGTACTCGGGCACGGTGGCGTTGAGCTCGTTCAACACGAACGCCATGGCTCCCCGGTGCTCCGGGGCGATCCGGAAGCCCAGGGCGTCGGCGAAGGCCGCGAGCTCGATGGCGTGCCCCGCGTAGTAGCAGTGATTCTCCAGATAGCCCTGGATGACCAGCGTTTCGCGCAGCTCGTAGAGGAGGCTCCCCTCCTCTTCGGGCTTCCCCGCCTGGGCGAGCTTGCGAACCTCTTCGAGGATCACCCCGAGGAGCAGGAGCATGTCGAGCTGGCCGTCGAGAAAGCCCTGGGCCTCCTCCCGGTAGCGCTCCATCCCCGGGACCCGGGTCGAGACGGCGCAGAGCCCCTCCGTCAAGTGGAACTTCCGGCAGACCTCGAAGGTGGCGTTGTGGTGCGCGTCCACGGCCAGGTCCATGAGCTCGGCAAGGTCCCGCGGCTCGCCGCCGAAGAGGAACGGGCCTCCCTCGGGGTCCGGGTCCAGGTAGGCCAGAGCGAAAAGGAGGTGCCCCAGCTCCTGCCCCTTGCCGGTGTTGACCGTACGGCTGTGCTTCGCGAGCTCGGCGAGAGAGACGCCGGCCCCGGGGATCGGCTCGTCCGGCTCCACCCCGGCCATGACCGCGTAGGCAAAGGTCTGCCAGGGATGGAAGTCCCCCTCGGGATCGCACTGGAGGACAACCGGCCGCCCCGCGGCGTCGCGGTGGACGAACCCCTCGAGGCGCGAGAGCAGGCGCTGGCCGCGGAACCGGCCATCCCCCCAGCCGTTCACCAGGTGGCAGAGGTGCGGCAGGCCGTCACGTTCCACTACGTCTCCGGCA
>DATEIO010000491.1:0-34383 GCA_035278895.1 Thermoanaerobaculia bacterium
CGAAAACGGCGGCGGGCTCGAAGGCGCCCTCCACTACAGCACCGACCGGTTCGAGGCGGACTTCGTCACGCGCTTCCTCGGGCACTTCGAAACGCTCCTCCAGGGGATGGCGGCGGACCCGGCGCACGAGGTCTCCGCGCTGCCCCTCCTCTCCGCCTCCGAGCAGGCAGTGCTCCGGGCGTGGAACGACAACGCCGGGGAAGCCCCCCTGGAGCGGCCGTTCCAGCGGCTCTTCGAGGAGCGGGTGGCGCTCCATCCGGACCGGGTCGCAGCCCTCTGCGGGAACGAGAGCCTCACCTATGCCGCGCTCGACCGGCGGGCGAACGGGATCGTCCGGCAGCTGATCGAACAGGGCGTAGGCCCGGAAACCGTGGTCGCCCTTCTCGCGGAGCGCGGCCTCGACTTCCTCGCCGCGATGCTCGGGGTGTGGAAGGCCGGCGGCGCCTATCTCCCACTCGATCCGCACCATCCGCCAAGCCGCATCCGCCAGATCCTGGAGCAGAGCCGCTCCCCGCTGGTCCTTTCTGCCGGCACCCTCATCCCCCTGGCCGAAGAGGCGCTCGAAGGCTTTGCCGGCGAGCGTCCGGCGGTCCTGGAGCTTCTGCCCCTCGAAGCCGAAGCGCCGCCCGCGCGGGGCGGGGCCGAAAACCTGGCCTACGTCATCTTCACCTCGGGCTCGACCGGGGTCCCCAAGGGCGCCATGCTGGTGCACCGGGGCATGGTCAACCATCTCTTCGCGAAGATCATGGAGCTCGGGCTCACCGAGAACGACGTGGTGGCCCAGACGGCCTCCCAGTGCTTCGACATCTCCGTCTGGCAGTTCCTGGTGGCGCTGGCGGTGGGAGGCCGGGTCCGCATCTACGGCGACGGCGTGGCGCACGATCCGGCGGTGCTGCTCGACCGGGTGGAGGAGGACGGGGTGACCGTGCTCGAGACGGTGCCGTCCCTGATGCGCCTGATGCTCGAGGAGATCGGGCGCCGCGGCAGCTCGGCGCCGGCCCTGCGGAGCCTGCGCTGGCTGGTCCCCACGGGAGAGGCGCTCCCGCCGGAGCTCTGCCGCGAGTGGCACCGGGCCTATCCCCACGCCACCCTCCTGAACGCCTACGGCCCGACCGAGTGCTCGGACGACGTCAGCCACCACCGGGTGGAGGTGGAGGAGGTGCGGGAGGCCCGCACGGTTCCGATCGGCCGGCCGGTCCTGAACACGGAGCTCTACGTGATGGACGCCGGGCTTCGGCCGGTCCCCTGGAGCGTGGCGGGGGAGCTCTGCGTCGGAGGCGAGGGGGTCGGGCGCGGCTACCTGTTCGATCCCGTGCGGACGGCGTCCGTCTTCGTTCCGGACTCCGGCTCGGGCCGGCCGGGCGCCCGTCTGTACCGCACCGGCGACCTGGCCCGCCTCCGCCCGGACGGCCACCTGGAGTTCCTCGGCCGGATCGACCACCAGGTCAAGATCCGGGGCTTCCGTCTGGAGCTCGGCGAGATCGAGGCGCTGCTCGGCGAGCACCCGGGCCTCGCCGCCGTCGTGGTGATGGCCCGGCCGGAGCCCTCCGGGGTCCAGCGCCTGGTCGCCTACGTGGTCCCGCGTCCGGAGGCGGAGGCCACGCCCCAGGACCTCCGTGAGCTCCTGAAGAGCCGCCTCCCGGAGTACGCGATCCCGACCGCCTGGGTAACGCTCGAAGACCTGCCCCTCACCCCCAACGGCAAGGTGGACCGCCGCGCCCTGCCCGACGTGGACGGCGAAGGCCTGGGGGCGGAGCGGCCGTACGTGGAGCCGCGGAGCGAGGTGGAGGCCGCCGTGGCGGAGATCTTCGCCGCGGTCATCGGCATCGAGCGGGTGGGGGCCTTCGACAACTTCTTCGACCTCGGGGGGCACTCCCTCCTGGCCACGCAGGCCACTTGGCGGCTGCGCGAGACCTTCGGGGTGGAGCTCGCCCTGCGCGCCGTGTTCGAAGCCCCGACGGTCGCCGAGCTCGCGGGAGTGATCGAGGACAGGATCATCGAGCAGATCGAGAGCCTGAGCGAGGACGAGGTCGACTCCCTCCTCGAAGAAGATCCCGAGACCCTGGAAGCGCTGCGATGACCGGCAATCCCACCGTCCGCGAGCTCTTCGAGCGGCGTGCCGCCTGCGCTCCGGAGGCCGTGGCCGTCGTCTTCGAGGGGCGGGAGCTGACCTACGGCGAGCTCGACCGGCGCGCCAACCGCCTGGCCTGGTCGCTGATCCGGCGGGGCGTGGGGCCCGAGGACCGGGTCGCCCTCCATCTCGGGCGCGGCCCGGACATGGTGGCGGCCCTCCTGGGGGTCCACAAGGCCGGCGGCGCCTACGTCCCCCTGGACCCGGCCTTTCCGGCAGACCGGCTGGAGTACATGGTGCGGGACGCCGGAGCGAAGGTGCTGATCTCCGACCAGCCCGCGGAGCGGCGGCCCGCCTGCGAGGCGCCCGTGCTCGCGCCCGGGGACCTGGACGGCGACGAATCCGCTCCGGCGGTCCGTGTCCGGCCGGAAAACCTGGCCTACGTGATCTACACCTCGGGCTCCACGGGCCGCCCCAAGGGGGTGCAGATCCCCCACTCGGCGCTCGCCAACTTCCTCCTCTCCATGCAGCAGCGGCCCGGGTTCGGCGCGGACGACGTCCTGGTCGCGGTCACCACGCTCTCCTTCGACATCGCGGGCCTGGAGATCTTCCTGCCGCTCGTCTCCGGAGGGCGCGTCGTCATGGCGCCCCGGGCCGTGGGCATGGACGGCGCGCGTCTGGCGAGCCTCCTCGAAGCCTCCAGAGCCACGGTGCTCCAGGCCACGCCGATCACCTGGAAGCTCCTCCTTCAGGCCGGGTGGCCGGGGGACCGCCGGCTGCGCATGCTCTGCGGCGGCGAAGCCCTGCCGCGCGAGCTCGCGCGGGCGCTCCTCACGCGGGGCGGGGAGCTCTGGAACGTCTACGGCCCCACGGAGACGACCATCTGGTCGACCGTGGCGCGGGTCGAGCCCGGGGACGGCCCCGTCCCGATCGGCGGGCCGGTCGCCGCGACGGAGCTGCTCGTTCTGGACGAGGCGATGCGGCCGGTCCCCCCGGGGACGCCCGGCGGCCTCTGGATCGGAGGCGACGGGCTCGCCCGGGGCTATCTCGGCCGCCCGGACCTGACGGCCGAGCGCTTCGTGCCCCACCCCACGGCCGCCCGGCCCGGGGAGCGCGTCTACAACACCGGCGACCTCGCGCGATGGACCGAAGACGGCCAGATGGACTTCCTCGGCCGGGCGGACCACCAGGTCAAGGTGCGGGGCTTCCGCATCGAGCTGGGGGAGATCGAGTCGGTGCTCCTGGAGCACTCCGGAGTCAAGGACGCAGTGGTCGTGGCCGCGGAAGGGAGATCCGGGGAGAAGCGCCTCGTCGCCTACCTCGTCCCGCGGGGACCGGCTCCGGACCTGGGCGAGATCCAGGAGCTCCTGGCGAGCCGCCTGCCGGACTACATGCGGCCGGCCGCCTTCGCGTTCCTCGCAGCGCTGCCCCTCACGCCGAACAACAAGGTGGACCGCCGCGCCTTGCCTGAGGTCCGCGGGGGCGAGACCACGGAGCCCGGGGCTGGCCGGACGCTCACCGAAGACATCGTCCTCGGTCTCTTTACGGACCTCCTGGAGCGCGGGGGGATCGGCCCGGACGACGACTTCTTCGCCCTGGGAGGGCACTCCCTCCTCGCGGGGCAGGTGGCCGCGGGGCTGCGGAGCGCCCTGGGCTTGGAGCTCCCCCCGAGCGTGCTTTTCGAGCACCCCACGGCGGCGCGGCTCGCCCGCGAGATCGAGGCCCGGCGGCGCGGCGGAGCGGGATCGCTCCCGCCCCTGGAGCCCGTTTCCCGGCAGCGAGCCCTGCCGGTCTCCTACGCCCAGGAGAGGCTCTGGCTCCACGACCAGCTGGAGCCCGGCAGCAACGCCTTCAACATGGCGTACGCCCTGCGGCTCCGGGGCCCCCTCTCGGTCGCGGCTCTGGACGCGAGCCTCTGTGAGATCGTCCGCCGGCACGAGATCCTGCGCACGCGGGTCGTCTTTGACGGCCGGCCTCTCCAGGTGATCGATCCGCCGGCCCGGCGCCTCCTGGCGGTGGCCGATCTGTCCGGCCTCTCCGCTCCCGGCCGGGAGGCGGAGCGCGCGGTCCTCGACCTCCAGTTCGGCTCCTTCGACCTCGCCCGCGGCCCTCTCCTCCGGGCGGCGCTCCTGAGGCTCGCCCCGGACGACCACGTCTTTTGTCTCACGGTCCACCACATCCTCTGCGACGGCTGGTCCCTGAGCGTGCTCATCCGGGAGATGACGGCGCTCTATGGCGGCGCACCGGCCCTGCCGGAGCTGCCGGTCCAGTACGCCGACTTTGCGGCCTGGCAGCGGGGCTGGCTTGCGGGCGACCTGCTGGAGAGACAGCTCGCGGCGTGGAAAGAGCGCCTCTCCGGAGAGCTCGCGACCGTGCCCGCGGACCGGCCGCCGTCCCGGGCCGGCGGGCTCGCCGGCCAGGCCCGCCTGGAGCTCTCCCGGGAGCTCGTGGAAGCGCTCGCCGCGCTCGGCCGGAACGAGGGGGCCACGCTCTTCATGACTCTCCTGGCCGCCTTAGACCTGCTGCTCTTCCGGTACACGGGGAGCGAGCGGGTCGTGGTGGGGAGCCTGAACGCCAACCGGGTCCATTCGGCGGTCGAAGAGCTGATCGGGTTCTTCGTCAACATCCTGCCGCTGCGGACGGACCTGTCCGCGGACTGGAGCTTCCGCGAGCTCCTGGGGCGGGTCCGGGAGACGTCCCTCGCCGCCTACGCCCACCAGGACGCCCCCTACGAAAAGATCGTGGAGCGGGTCCATCCCGACCGCTCCGCGGGGCGCAACGCCCTGTTCCAGGTGATGACGGTGCTCCAGAACGTGCCGCTCCCCCCGCTCGAGCTGGCCGGCCTCGCGGTCGAGCCCTTCGAGCCCGGCGGATCGCTGCGGCGGGCCGCCTTCGACCTGATGTGGAGCTTCATCGCGGATGCCGGCCGGATTCTCGTTCTGGTAGAGTTCGACCGCGCTCTTTTCGAAGGAGATACTGTCGCACGCATGCTCGCCCATTTCGAGCGCGTGCTCCACGATGTCGTCGAAGATCCGGCCCGGAAGCTCGGAGACCTGCCCCGTCTGGACGAGGCGGAGCGGAGCCGGGCTCTGCGGCCGGACGGAACGCTCTGGCTCACCGATCCGGCGATCGAGGACATCCCTCTCGGCAGCGTCTCCGGGGAAAGCGCGGTCGCGCAGATCCGGGAGAAGGCCGCCGCGATCCAGGATCACGTGGCCGCCCGGCGGTCGAAGCTTTCGGACAAACAACTTGCGCTTCTCAAGCAGCGCCTGAAGAAATGAGTCTCAGGAGGACCGAATGATCCAGGCTTTGCGACAGGCGGCGCGATCCCTCGCGCTGCGCCCCGGTTTCAGTCTTCTCATCATCCTGATCATCGCTTTGTGCATCGGCGGCAACGCATCGATCTTCAGCGCCGCCCAGGCCGTGCTGTTCAAGAACCTGATGTACAAGGACGTGGACCGCCTGGTCATCCTGAACGCGACCGAGGTGAGCGACGGGGGCGACACCGACGTGTCCTGGATCGAGGCCAGGGACTGGCAGGAGCGGACCCAACGGATCGAGGAGCTGTCCCCCTTCCTGCCCTGGCAGAGCCGTCTCGTGGTGCAGAAGGACTCCACGGAACGGATCGGCGTCAACTTCACCGGGCCCTCCTACCTGGCGCTCCTGGGCGTCCGGCCTCAACTGGGCCGCCTCTTCACGCCGGAGGAGAACGGGGCTCCGGGGAGCGCTCCCGCGATCATTCTCAGCCACGATCTGTGGCAACGGCTGTATGCGAAGGACCCCGGGATCATCGGCCGGAAGATCCAGCTGAACACCACGCCCTACACCGTCGTCGGGGTGATGCCCGAAGGGTTCTACGACATCACGCAGTCGCGCTGGCCGATCGACGCCTGGATCCCGGCCGTCCAGGCCGCGGAAGCCTTTCGTCCGGGCACTCCCCTCTTCGAAGGCCGGGACCAGAGGGTCTGGTTCATCCTGGCCCGCCTGAAGCCGGGAGTGTCCCAGGAGCAGGCGCAGGAGGAGATCGCGACGGTCGCCAAGGCCCTGCAGCGGGAGTTCCCCGAGACGAACGAAGAATACGGTGCCCGCATCTATCCGGTGCGGGAATTCATGTTCGAGGACCTGCTCGGAGGCATGGAGGTCCTCTTGGCCGGAGCGGTCCTCGTGCTGCTGATCGGTTGCGCCAACATCGCGAACCTCCTGCTGACGCGGACGGCCGAGCGGGGCCGGGAGCTGTCCCTGCGCCTGGCGCTCGGCGCGAACCGCCTGCGGCTGGCGCAATACGTGCTCGCCGAGAGCCTGATCCTGGCCCTGGCGGGTGGCGCGCTCGGAATCCTGCTCGCCGCCTGGGGCTCCCGGCTGATGGCGGGCCTGCTCGCGCTCCCCGGCTACACCCGGATCGAGCTCGACGCCAACGTCCTCGGAGTCGCCTTCCTCGCCACCCTGCTGACGGGGTTCCTGTTCGCCCTGCCGCCCGCGATCAGCGTCGTGAAGATGGATTCCAAGGGGACCCTCCAGCAGATCCGGGCCGCCGGAGGACGGACCCATTCGGCCAAGGGGAGGAACGGCCTGATCGTCTTCCAGGTCGCGATCGTGGTCGTCCTGCTCATCGTGGCGGGCCTCCTGCTCCGCAGCTTCCGGGAGCTCCAGACGACGGGGGTCGACTTCAACACCGAGCGCCTGCTCACTCTCCGCATGAGCTTCGGGACCGAGCGCTACCAGGAGCGGCCCAACATTTCGACGGCGCTCACCGAGATGGTCCGCCACGTCCAGGAGATCCCCGGAGTCGAAGGCGCGGGGACCTGGGGACCGGGCATGCCGGGCATCGAAACGCAGTTCACGTCCCTCCAGCGAGAGGGCGCGCCGGCCGATGAGCCGACGGTCCGCTCGGACATGCACTCCATCAGCCCCGGAGCGTTGAAGCTCTTGGGCGTGACGCTCCTCAAAGGCCGTGAGTTCACGCCGCAGGACACGACCGACGCGCCGCGGGTCGTCATGGTCTCGAAATCCCTGGCCGACCTCCTGTGGCCGGGGCAGGACCCGATCGGCAAACGGATCATCCGGCCCACCCGGGAGCCCGACGTCTATCTGACCGTGGTGGGCCTCGTCCCGAACACCCGGTTCCAGGGCCGGGACACCGTGGGCAACCACCACCTCCTGTTCCCGAGCGGCCAACTGCCGACGGTGGACACGAACCTCCTGGTGCGCACGAGCGCCACCGCAGGCGACGTGGCCAATTCCTTGCGCCAGGCGATTCGCCAGGTGGACCCTCAGCTCCCCGTCTACGATCTCCAGCCTCTGGAGCACCGCATGTGGGAGGAGGAGACGCTGCAGCGCCTGAACGCGGCGGTCGCGGTCCTCTACGCGAGCCTCGCCCTGATCCTGGCGCTGCTCGGGCTCTACAGCATGTTGTCGTACTCCGTGGTGCAGAGGACGCAGGAGATCGGGCTCCGCATGGCGCTCGGCGCCGACCGCGGAGGGGTGCTGGGAATGATGATGTCGCGGGGCCTGCTCCTTGTCGGCGGCGGCCTGGCCCTGGGGCTCGCGGGGTCCCTCGTGCTGACCCGCCTTCTGTCGACCCAGCTCTACGGAGTGACGGCGAGAGATCCCCTGACCTTCCTCGGAGTGGTTCTCGTGTTCTCTCTGGTTGCCGCTCTCGCGACCTATCTGCCGGCCCGGCGGGCCACCAAGGTGGAGCCGACGATCGCGCTCCGCTACGAGTAGAGCGGGAACCGCGATGACCGAGCTGTCCGGCCGCATCGCCGCGCTGTCCGACAAACGCAAGGCGCTGCTTGCGCAGCGCCTGCGCGGCGAGGTCAAGACCGCGCCGGCCGCTCCGTCGATCCCGCGGCGCCCGGGGGGCGGGCCGGCGCGCCTGTCCTTCGCGCAGGAGCGCCTCTGGTTTCTCGACCGGCTGGAGCCCGGGTCCGCGGCGTACAACATCCCCGGCGCCTTCCGGGTCGAGGGGGACCTCGACCGCGAAGCCCTCGCTCGCAGCCTGGACGAGGTGGTGCGCCGCCACGAAGTCCTGCGCACCACCTTCGCGGCCGGGGAGGAGGGGCCCGTCCAGTCGGTCTTGCCGCCCGCCCGCGTTCCCTTCCCCCTGATCGACCTCGCGGAGCTCCCGGAGGAGAGGAGGGAGGAGGCGGTCCGCGAGATCGTCTCCCGGGAGGCCCGGCGGCCGTTCGACCTCTCCCGCGGCCCCCTGCTGCGGGTCAAGCTTCTGCGGCTGGCCCCGCGACGCCACGTGGCGCTCTTCGTCCTGCACCACGCCGTGAGCGACGGCTGGTCGTTGGAGCTCCTGATCCGCGAGATCGGAGCGCTCTATCCCGCCTTCCGGGAGGGGCGCGCGCCGGAGCTTCCGGAGCTGCCGGTCCAGTACGCCGACTTCGCCGAGTGGCAGCGGGCCCGGCTCTCGGGCGAGGCCCTGGAGGCCCAGATCGCCTACTGGCGGGAGCGGCTCCGCGGCGCGCCGCCGTTTCTCGAGCTGCCGGCCGACCGGCCGCGGACGGCAGTCGGGGCTTCCCGCGGCGCCGCCTCCTTCCCCTGGCGGATCGGTCCCGGCGTGGAGCCGGCCCTCCGCGCCCTGGGCCGCGCCCGGGGGGCCACCCCGTTCATGGTGCTCCTGGCCGCCTTCTATGCCCTGCTCCACCGCTACACCGGGCAGGCGGACCTGGTGGTCGGAGCCACGGTGGCCGGACGCCAGGGCCGGGAGACGGAGAGCCTGATCGGGCTCTTCATCAACACCCTCGCGATGCGGGCGGCCCTGGGGGGAGACACCCGGTTTCCCGATCTCCTCGCGCGGGTCCGCGAGTCGGTGATCGAGGACTACGCCCACCAGGATCTCCCCTTCGAGAAGCTGGTCGAAGCGCTGCGCCCCGAGCGGAGCCTCCACCACACGCCGGTCTTCCAGGTGCTGTTCAGCCTGCACGCGCCGACCGCGGTCCTGGAGCTCCCCGGCCTCCGGCTGGAGCGCTTCGAGACGGACTCGCTCCCGAGCAAGCTCGACCTGCTCCTCGCCGTGGACGACAAGGCCCAGGGCCTGGAGCCTTTCGTGAGCTACCGGCCGGAGCTCTTCGACCGGGCCACGGTCGAGCGCATGATGGCTCACTTCGCGGAGCTTCTGGCCGGCATCGCGGCCGATCCGGAGCGGCCGGTCGCCGAGCTGCCGCTGCTGACCGCCGCCGAGCGCCACCGCCTGCTCCACGAGTGGAGCGAGACGGCCCCGGCCGCGGTGCCGGACCGGCTCGTCCACGAGATCTTCGAAGCCCGGGCGGAGGAGAGCCCCGAGGCCGAGGCCCTGGTCTGCGAGGACCTCCGGCTCACCTACGGCGAGCTCAACCGGCGGGCGAACCGCCTCGCACACCACCTGCGGAGCCTGGGGGTCGAGCCCGAGGTGCGGGTGGGGATCTGCGCCGAGCGCTCTTCGGACATGATCCTCGGGCTTCTGGGCGTGCTCAAGGCGGGAGGCGCCTACGTGCCGCTCGATCCCACCTACCCCGAGGCCCGGCTCTCCTTCATGCTCGAGGAGGCGGGCGCGCCGGTCCTGCTCGTGCAGGAGCACCTGGCCGGGCTGCTGCCCGCAGAAGGGCGGCAACGGGTCCTCCTCGGCGGCGATCTTCCGGCGGGGAGAGACGGCAATCCTCCCCGCCTCGCGGGCCCCGCGAACCTGGCCTACGTGCTCTTCACCTCCGGCTCGACCGGCCGGCCCAAGGGGGTAGCGGTCGAGCACCGGCAGCTCGTCCACTACACCGGAGCCGTCCTGGAGCGCCTGGCGCTCGCAGGCTCCGCGAGCTTCGCCACGGTCTCGACTCTCTCGGCCGACCTGGGCAACACGAGCGTCTTTCCCGCCCTGCTGACCGGCGGCACGCTCCACGTCTTGACGGCCGAGCGCGCCTCGGACCCGCGGGCTCTGGCCGAGTCTTTCGCGCGCGACCCCGTCGACTGCCTGAAGATCGTGCCCTCGCACCACAAGGCGCTGCGCGCCACCTCGCAGCCTGCGGGGGTCCTTCCCCATAGGCGCCTCGTCTTCGGCGGCGAGCCCCTGTCCTGGGCGGAGGTGGACGAGATGCGCGCGCTCGCCCCCGGCCTCGCCGTCCTCAATCACTATGGCCCCACCGAGAGCACGGTCGGGGTGCTGACCCACCGGGTGACGGACGGCGTTCCCCGCCGGGGAGCCACCGTGCCGCTGGGCCGGCCGCTCGCCAACGTCCGCATCCGGGTCGTGGACGCCTGGGGCCAGCCGGTCGCGGCCGGCGTGGCCGGCGAGCTCCTGCTGGGCGGCGCGGGGCTCGCCCGCGGCTACCTGGACCGGCCGGATCTGACGGCGGCCAAGTTCGTGCCCGATCCCTTCGGGAGGGAGCCGGGCGCGCGTCTCTACCGCACGGGGGATCTCGTCCGCCACTTGCCGGACGGCGCGCTCGAATTCCTGGGGCGCATCGACCAGCAGGTGAAGATCCGCGGTTTCCGCGTGGAGCCCGGCGAGGTGGAGGCGGCCCTGACCGCGCTGCCCGGGGTGGCTGCGGCCGCGGTCCTCCCCCGCGAGCACGGGCCGGGGGACCGCCGGCTGGTGGCCTTCCTGGTGGCCGCGGCCGGCACGGATCTCTCTCCGGAATCCGTGCGGGACGCGCTGCGCGGCTCTCTGCCCGACGCGCTCGTCCCCGCGGTGATCGTCTTTCTGGAGGCCCTGCCGCTCAACCCGAACGGCAAGGTGGACCGCCAGGCCCTGGCGCGGCTCGCCCCGGAAGGCTCCGCGGATTCCGCAAGGCCCTGGGAGCCGCCGCGCACCGCGGCCGAGCGGGCCCTGGCCGGGATCTGGGCCGACCTTCTCCGGGTCGAGCGCGTGGGGATCCACGACAGCTTTTTCGAGCTGGGCGGGCACTCGCTGCTCGCCACCCGGCTCGTCTCCCGCGTGCGCGAGGAGCTGGGCGTCGACGTCCCGCTGCGCAGCGTCTTCGAGGCCCCCTCGATCGCCCGTTTCGCCGAGCGGCTCGGAGAGAGCCCGGCCGCCGCGCGCCCGCCGATCGCGCCGAGCCCGCTGCGGGAGGTCACGAACCGCTTCCCTTGCTCTTTTGCCCAGCAGCGGCTCTGGCTCCTCCAGGAGCTCGATCCGGAGAGCGCGGCCTACAACGTCCCGTCCGCCCTGCGCCTCGCCGGCCGGGCCGATGTCCCGGCGTTCGCCCGGGCGCTCTCCGAGGTGGTGCGGAGGCACGAGGTTCTGCGCTCGACCTTCGAGGCGGCGGGGGAGGGGCCGGTCCAGGCCGTCGGCCCGGCCGCGCCGGTCCCGCTCCCCGAAATCGACCTCTCCGGCCTGCCCGAAGCCCGCCGCGAGGCCGAGCTTGCCCAGCGCGCGGGAGAGGAGGCCCGCCGGCCGTTCGACCTGCGCCGGGGGCCGGTGCTCCGCGCCGTCCTCTTCCATCTCGGGCCGGAGGACCACGCCTTCCTTCTCTCGGTCCACCACATCGTCTCGGACGCCTGGTCGCGGAGTCTCCTGGTGCGCGAGCTCGCGGCGCTCTACACGGCGTTCCTCCGCGGCCTCCCTTCACCTCTGCCGGAGCTGCCGCTCCAGTACGCCGACTTCGCAGCCTGGCAGCGGAGCTGGCTCGCCGGGGAGGCGCTCGAAGAGCAGCTCACCCACTGGCGCGAGCGCCTGGCCGGCGTGCCCCGGGTGCTCGACCTGCCGGCGGACCGCCCCCGCCCACCGGTGCGGACGTACCGCGGCGCGGTGGAGCGGTTCGCGTTCCCCGGCGAGCTTCTGGAAGCGGTCCGGGAGCTGGGGAAGAAGACCGGCACGACACCGTTCATGGTTCTCCTCGCGGCCTTCGACGCCGTGCTCCACCGCTACACCGGGCAGGAGCGGCTGCTCGTGGCCACGCCGGTCGCGGGCCGCACCCACCGGGAGGTGGAGGACCTGGTCGGGTTCTTCATCAACACCCTGGTGCTCTCCGCGGACCTCTCGGGAGATCCCTCCTTCGCGGACTTCCTCGCGCGGACCCGCGAGACGGCTTTGGACGCCTTCGCCCACCAGGACCTGCCGTTCGACCGCCTCGTCGAGGACCTCCAGCCCGAGCGCGACCTTTCACGGCCGCCGCTCGCGCAGGTCCTCTTCGCGCTCCAGAACGTCCCGCGGGAGAGCCTCGAGCTGCCCGGCCTCACGGCCACGCCCGTCGAGCTCGACACGGACACGGCGAAGCTCGACCTCTCCCTCTCCTTCCTGGAGCAGGAGGGCGAGCTCGCGGGGGCCGTCGAGTACGACTCCGGCCTCTTCGACGCGGCGCGCATCCGCCGCCTGGCCGGGCACCTGCGCGAGCTTCTGGAAGGAGCCGTGGCGAGCCCCAAGCAGCGCCTCTCGGAGCTCCCTCTGCTGTCTATGGCCGAGCGCCGGCAGCTCCTCGCGTGGAACGCCACGGAGGTCTCGTACCCCCGGGAGATCCTGCTCCACCAGCTCTTCGAGGCCCAGGCCGAACGCTCGCCCGACGCGGTCGCGGTGCGCTTCGAGGAGCAGAGCCTCACCTACCGCGAGCTCGACCTCTACGCCAACCGGCTGGCCGGCTGGCTGCGGGCGAACGGGGTCGGCCCCGAGGCCGTGGTGGGCGTCCTCCTCGACCGCTCGCTCGAAATGGTGGTGGCGCTCTACGCGGTGCTGAAGGCCGGCGGCGCCTATCTCCCCCTGGACCCCTCCTATCCGCGGGAACGCCTGAGCTTCTTCGTGGAGGATGCGGCCCCCCGGGTGGTGCTGACCACGAGCAGCCTCGCGGAGCTTCTGCCCCCGGGGACCCGGGCCGTCCGCCTGGATACGGATACCCTCACCACCGAAGAGGGCGGACCTCCGGAGACCCTCACCCGTCCGGACGGCCTGGCCTACGCAATCTACACCTCGGGCTCGACCGGCCGGCCGAAGGGGGCGATGAACGCCCACCGCGGCATCGTCAACCGCATCCTGTGGATGCAGGAGGCCTATGGCCTGGGCCCCGGCGACCGCGTGCTGCAGAAGACGCCCTTCAGCTTCGACGTCTCCGTCTGGGAATTCTTCTGGCCGCTCGCCGTGGGCGCCCGGCTCGTCCTGGCGCGGCCGGGCGGCCACCGCGATCCCTCCTACCTGGTCGACGTGATCGAGCGCGAGGGGATCACCACGCTCCACTTCGTCCCCTCGATGCTGCGGTCGTTCCTGGACGCCTCCGGCCTCGAGCGCTGCGCCTCCCTGAAGAGGGTGATCGCGAGCGGCGAGGAGCTGCCGGCGGATCTCGCAACGCGCCTCTTCGATCGCCTGGGCTGGGCCGAGCTCCACAACCTCTACGGCCCTACGGAAGCGGCGGTGGACGTGACCGCCTGGCCGTGCCGCCGCGACACGGTGGGGGCGGGCGTGCCGATCGGACGGCCGATCGCGAACCTCCGCATCCACCTGGCCGACTGGAACGGCCAGCCCGTGCCGGCCGGCGTACCGGGGGAGCTCCTGATCGGCGGGACCGGAGTCGGGCGCGGCTACCTTGCCCGGCCTGCCCTGACCGCCGAGCGGTTCGTCCCCGACCCGTGGAGCCCCGAGCCCGGGGCGCGCCTGTACCGGACCGGCGACCTCGCGCGCTACCGCGACGACGGCGCCATCGACTACCTCGGCCGCCTCGACCACCAGGTGAAGATCCGCGGCTTCCGGGTGGAGCTGGGCGAGATCGAGGCGGCCCTGGCGGCTTTGCCCGGCGTGGGCGCGGCCGTGGTCCTCGCCCGCGAGTACGGGCCGGGCGACCGCCGGCTCGTCGCCTACCTCGTCCCCGAAGACGGGGCGGAGCTCTCTCCCGAAGCGCTGCGCGAGGCCCTGCGGGGCACGCTCCCCGAGGCGCTCCTCCCCGCGGCGTTCGTCTCCCTCCCCGCGCTCCCGCTGAGCCCCAACGGCAAAGTGGACCGCCGCGCCCTCTCCGCCATCGCCCCGGACGGCTCCGCGGTTCCCGAGCGCCCCTACACGCCCCCGGGCTCGCCGGTCGAGGAGACGCTCGCGGAGATCTGGGCCGGCCTCCTCAAGGTCGAGCGGGTCGGCATCCACGACAACTTCTTCGACCTGGGCGGGCACTCGCTCCTCGCGCACCAGCTCACCGTTCGCGTGCGCGAGAGCTTCGGGGTCGATCTCCCCCTGCGCAGCCTCTTCGAGGCCCCCACGATCGCCCGCTTCGCCCTGGTGGTGCTCGCCCAGGAGCGCTCGTCCTCGCAGGTTTCCTCGCTCGCGCCGAGCCCGCTCAAGGGGACGGCGGACCGCTTCCCCTGCTCGTTTTCCCAGCAGCGCCTCTGGTTCCTCCACCAGATGGAGCCCGGGAGCCCGGCCTATAACGTGCCCTCGGCCCTGCGTCTTGAAGGTCTCCTGGACCTGGCCGCCCTCGGCCGGGCCCTGACGGAGGTCGTCCGGCGCCACGAGGTGCTGCGCTCCACGTTCGAAGAGGGGGAGGAGGGGCCGGTCCAGGTGGTCGCTCCGGCCGCGGCCGTTCCGCTCCCCCGGGTCGACCTCGCCTCTCTTCCCGGCGAAGCCCGGGAGGCCGAGCTCTCCCGCCTCGTCGCGGAGGAGGCCCGCCGCCCCTTCGACCTGGCGCGGGGGCCGGTGCTGCGGGCGGCGGTCCTGCGCCTGGGCGGGGAGGATCATGTCCTCTTCGTCTCGCTCCACCACATCGTCTCCGACGCCTGGTCCAAGGGGGTCTTCGTCCGCGAGCTTTCGGCGCTCTACGGCGCGTTTTCCCGCGGCCTCCCTTCGCCTCTCCCCGAGCTGCCGGTCCAATACGCCGACTTCGCGGACTGGCAGCGCCGCTGGCTCCAGGGCGACGTGCTGGCCGCCCAGGTTGAGCACTGGCGGCAGCGCCTCGCCGGGGCTCCGCCGATCCTGGCGCTCCCCACGGACCGGCCGCGCCCGGCCGTCCAGTCCTCCCGCGGCGGAAGCCGGCCGTTCGCCCTGCCGGCTTCGACGGCACAGCCGCTGGAAGACCTGGCACGGCGGGAGGGGTGCACCCTCTTCGCGGTCCTCCTCGCCGCCTTCCAGGCGCTCCTCGTCCGCTTTTCGGGGCAGGAAGACGTGAGCGTCGGATTCCCCTCCGCGGGCCGGCGCCACCGGGAGACGGAGAGCCTGATCGGCTTCTTCGTCAACACGCTCGTGCTGCGCTCGGATCTTTCCGGCGATCCCCCCTTCCGCGCTCTTCTCGGGAAGGTCCGGGAGACCCTGCTGGACGACCAGGCGAACCAGGACGTCCCGTTCGAGCGGCTGGTCGACGAGCTCCGGATCGAGCGCACCCTCTCCCACACGCCGCTTTTCCAGGTGATGCTCGCCCTCCAGAACGCGCCCCGGGCCGAGGCCCCGCTCGGGGATCTCCGGCTTTCCCCGCTGGACGTTTCGACCGGCGCCTCGAAATTCGACCTCACCCTCGTCCTTTCGGCGGGCGAGGAGGGCCTCGCGGGAGTCCTCGAATACAGCGCCGACCTCTTCGACGCTGCCACGGCCGACCGCCTGCTCGGGTGCTTCCGGCGCCTCCTCGACGGGGTGGCGGCGGACCCGGGGCGCAGGATCCGGAGCTATCCCCTCCTCTCCCCGGAAGAGCGGAGCCATCTGCTCTCCTGGAACACCGGCGCGGCCCGCCGGCCGGTCGAGACCACGCTCCATCAGCTTTTCGCGGCGCAGGCGGCGCGCTCCCCGGAGGCGGCCGCGGTCGTCTGCGGCGGCGAGCGGCTGAGCTACGGCGAGCTCGACGCGCTGGTGGACGCCTGGGCCTCCCGGCTCCGCGAGCTCGGGGTGGGGCCCGAGGCGCGGGTGGGTCTCTGCGTCGAGCGCTCGGTCGCCATGGTCGTGGGCATCCTCGCCATCCTGAAGGCGGGCGGGGCCTACGTTCCCCTCGATCCCGCCTACCCCGAGGATCGCCTGCGCTACCTCTTCGCGGATTCGGGAATCCGGGTGCTGCTCACCCAGTCCGCGCTCCGCGACCGGCTCCCGGAGCACGGCGCCGTGGTGATCGATCTCGACGGCCCGCCGGAGACCGGGGGGACCGCGCCTCCGGCCGCTGCCGATCCGGCCTGCCTCGCCTACGTCATCTACACCTCGGGCTCTACGGGGCGGCCCAAGGGTGTCGGAGTGACGCACGCGAACGTCGTCCGGCTCTTTGCTTCGACCGAGGGGCTCTTCGACTTCGGACCCGGCGACGTCTGGACCCTGTTCCACTCCCACGCCTTCGACTTCTCGGTCTGGGAGATCTGGGGGGCGCTCCTCTATGGCGGCACGCTCGTCGTCGTCCCCTACTGGGTGAGCCGGTCGCCGGCGGACTTCCGCAGGCTCCTGGCCGAAGAGCGGGTGACGGTCTTGAGCCAGACCCCTTCGGCCTTCCGCCAGCTCATCGAGGCGGACGAGGCCGCGGGCGGGGAGGGGATCGCGCTGCGCTACGTCGTCTTCGGCGGCGAGGCCCTGGACCTCCCGGGCCTGCGGCCGTGGCTCGCCCGCCACGGCGACCGGCAGCCCCGGCTGATCAACATGTACGGCATCACCGAGACGACCGTGCACGTGACCTTCCGGCCGGTCACCGCGGCGGACGTGGAGCGCGGCGCCGGAAGCGTCATCGGCCGGGCCCTGCCCGACCTCTCGCTCGCCGTCCTCGACCGCAACCGGGAGCCGGCGCCCCTCGGCGTGCCCGGCGAGATGGTGGTCGGCGGCGCGGGCGTGGCCCGCGGCTACCTCGGCCGGCCCGAGCTGACCGCGGAGCGGTTCGTGCCCGATCCCTTCGGCCGCGAGCCGGGGGGACGCCTCTACCGCTCGGGCGACCTCGCCCGCTACCTGCCGGACGGCGACCTCGAATATCTGGGGCGCATCGATCACCAGGTGAAGATCCGCGGCTTCCGGATCGAGCTGGGCGAGATCGAGGCCGCGCTCTCCGAGCACCCCGCGGTGCGGCAGGGGCTCGTCCTGGCGCGCGAGGAGGGCCCCGGAGACCGGCGCCTGATCGCCTGGCTGGTCTTCGGAGCCGAGCCGTTCCCCGAGGTCGACGAGCTGCGCGCCTTCTTGCGCAAGCGCCTCCCCGAGCACATGATCCCCGCCGCCTTCGTGCCGCTCCCGGCCTTCCCGCTGACGGCGCACGGCAAGATCGACCGCGCCGCCCTGCCCGCTCCTGAGCGCGGGCGGGGGGACCTGGCCGGAGATTTCGCGCCACCCCGGACACCCGGGGAGAAGGCCCTGGCCGGGATCTGGGCCGAGGTCCTGAAGCTCGACCGGGTGGGCGTCGACGACAACTTCTTCGCCCTGGGAGGGGACTCGATCCTGAGCATCCGGGTCCGCTCGCTGGCGGCCGAGCGTGGGCTCCACTTCGAGCTTCAGGACCTCTTCCGCTACCAGACGCTCGCCGAGCTCGCGGGTGCCGCAGGGCAGGAGGGGGAGGAGGCGCTCGCCCTCTCTCCTTTCGACCTGGTGGCGCCCGAGGACCGCGAGCGCCTGCCCGAGGGGGTCGAGGACGCGTATCCCCTCTCGGCCCTCCAGAGCGGCATGCTGTTCCACAGCGAGAGCGGCGACGGGCGGGCCGCGTACCACAACGTGAGCCGGTTCCTCCTCCGCGGCCGCCTCGATCCGGCGGCGTTCGAGAGGGCCGTGGCGCGGCTTCTCGCCCGCCATCCGGTGCTGCGGACCTGCTTCGACCTCACGCGGTACCGCCGGCCGCTGCAGCTCGTGCACCGCGAGGTCCCGGCCCCCGTGGAGGTGGCGGATCTCCGCTCCCTCTCCCCTGAAGAGCGGGCGCGGGAGAGCCGCCGCCGCTTCGCCTCGGAGCTCGCGCACCGGTTCGCCTGGGACCGGCCGCCGCTCCTGCGCTTCTGGGTCCACCTTCTGGACGGCGAGACCTTCGAGCTGGGGATGGCCGAGCATCACGCCATCCTGGACGGCTGGAGCGCCGCGTCGCTCCTCTCCGAGCTCTTCGCGCTCGTCCTGGAAGAACAGGGAGAGGGAGAGCCGCTGCCGCCTCCGCCGGCCGCCGCGTTCCGCGATTTCGTCGCCCTGGAGCAGCGGACCCTGGAGAGCGGGGAGAGCCGGGATTTCTGGTCCGCCCTGCTCGCCGGCCGGACCTCTTCGCGCCTGCCCCGCTGGCCCGGAGCCGCGGGCGGCGGCCGCGCCCCCGCCGTGACGAGAACGCTTCCGGCGGATGCCCTGGAGCCGGTGGCGTCCGCGGCGGAGACGCCGGTCAAGAGCGTGCTGCTCGCGGTCCACCTGCGGGTCCTGGCGGCGCTTTCCGGCAGCCGGGACGTGCTGACCGGCCTCGTCGTCAACGGCCGGCCCGAAACCGCGGACGGCGACCGGGTGCTCGGCCTGTTCCTGAACACCGTGCCCTTCCGCCTCCCGGCGCTCGCGGGCTCCTGGACGGACCTCGCGCGCGAGGTCTTCCGCCGGGAGCGGGAGATGATGCCCCACCGCCGCTTCCCGTTGGCCGAGCTGCAACGGGGTCCGGGCGGGGGAGAGCCGCTCTTCGAGGTCAGCTTCAACTACGTCCACTTCCACGTCCTCGAAAGCACCCGCGGCCTCGAAGTGCTGGACGTCGACACCGTGGCCGAGACCAACTTCCCCCTGGCGGTGAGCTTCAGCCGCGGCCTCGGCGGCGCCGGCATCGAGCTCGCTCTCCAGTACGACACCCATCTGTTTCCCCGCGCCCAGGTGGAATCGTTCGCCGGGCTCTACCTTCGCGCCTTCGAAGCCTTGGCGCGCGACCCTGGAGCGGACGCGGCCGGCGTGGTCCTGCTGTCGGACGCGGAGCGCCATCAGATCCTCCGGGAGTGGAACGACAGCGCCGTGCCGTTCCCGGAGGACCGCACGATCCACGGTCTGATCGAAGACCAGGTGGACCGCGCGCCCGGCGCGGTGGCGGTCGTCGCCGAGGAAGGGGAGCTCCGCTACCGCGAGCTCGACATCCTCGCCAACCGGCTGGCGCACCGCCTGCGCGCCCTGGGAGTGGGGCCGGAGAGCCGGGTGGGGATCTGCGCCGAGCGGTCCCTGGAGCTGGTCGTGGGGCTTCTGGGCATCCTGAAGGCCGGCGGCGCCTACGTGCCGCTCGATCCGGAGTATCCGCAGGAGCGCCTGGCCTACATGGTCGAGGACTCCGGTCTCCAGGTGCTGCTCACCCAGAGGCGCCTGGCCGGCCGGCTGGCGTTCCCCGGCGTCCGCCTTCTCGAGCTGGAGGAGGAGGGCGGGCGCGACGGCCGGCCGGGAATCGGCGTCGATCCGGACCAGGCGGCCTACTGCATCTACACCTCGGGCTCCACGGGCCGTCCCAAGGGCGTCGTCGTTTCGCACCGCAGCCTGGCCAACCGCCTGGCCTTCGTGCAGCGCACGTATCCGTTGACGCCCGAGGACCGGATCCTCCAGAAGGCGGCCTTCGGCTTCGACGTCTCGGTGTGGGAATTCTTCGGGCCGCTCGCGGCCGGGGCCCGCCTCGTGCTCGCCCGGCCCGGCGGGCACCGCGATCCGGCCTACCTCGTCCGCTTCCTCGCCGAGCAGGGGATCACCTTCGTTCACTTCGTCCCCTCGATGTTCAAGATGCTCCTGGCCGAGCCGGGCCTCGAGCGGTGCACGGGCCTGCGCTCCGTGCTCCTCGGCGGTGAGCCGCTGACGCCCGACGTGGTGGAGGCGTTCTTCGCCCGCGTGCCGTCCCTGGTGCGCAACCAGTACGGCCCCACGGAGGTCACGATCGACGTCACCGAGCGGATCTGCCGGCCGGACGATCCCCCGCGCGCCTCGATCCCTCTGGGGCGGCCGATCGACAACTGTGACGTCCTCGTGCTCTCCCGGGATCTGCAGCTCGTGCCGGCGGGAGTCGTGGGCGAGCTCTCCCTGGGCGGCCCTGGAGTGGCCCGTGGATACCTCGACCGGCCGGAGCTGACCGCGGAGCGGTTCGTCCCCCATCCCTTCCCGCGCATCCCGGGGGAGCGCCTCTACCGCACCGGCGATCTGGGGCGCCACCTGCCGGACGGGGTCCTCGAATTCCTGGGCCGCATCGACCATCAGGTCAAAGTGCGCGGGTTCCGCATCGAGCTTGGAGAGATCGAGGAGACGCTCCTCGCGCATCCCGAGGTCGGCAACGGGGCCGTGCTCGCGCGGCGTGGGCCGGCCGGCGGCGACGCCCGGCTGGTGGCCTACGTCGTGCCCCGGGGGGCGGCCGCCCCTACGCCCGACGTCCTGCGGAGCTTCCTCAAGCGGACTCTGCCGGACCACATGCTGCCCGAAGCCTTCGTCTTCCTGGACGTCCTGCCGCTCACCCCCAGCGGCAAGCTGGACCGGAACGCCCTTCCCGAGCCGGCCCGGGACGCCGCGAAGGCGGGCAGCGCCAGGCCCCCGCAGGACGAGCTGGAGCTCGCGCTCGTCCAGATCTGGGAGGAGCTTCTGGGCATGGCGCCCGTGGGCACCGACGAGGATTTCTTCGCGCTCGGCGGGCACTCCCTCCTCGCTCTCCGGCTCCTCGGAGCGATCGAGGCGCGGCTCGGGCGGAAGATCGCGCTCTCCTCGCTGCTTTCGGCGTCGACGGTCGCCGGGATTGCCGCGCTCCTGCGGCAGGAAGGGGGCACCCCGCGCCGCTCCGTGCTCGTCTCCCTGCAGCCGCGGGGAGAGAGGCCCCCGCTCTTCCTGGTCCACCCCGTGGGCGGCAACGTCCTCTGCTATGCGCGGCTCGCGCGCGAGGGAGGGCTCGAAGGTCCGGTCTACGGGCTCCAGACGCCGGCCTCCGCAGACCTCCCCGCGGCCTGGACGGTCGAAACCATGGCGGCCCTCTACCTGGAAGCTCTCCGCGAGGTCCAGCCCGCGGGGCCGTACCGGCTCGCCGGCTGGTCGCTCGGCGGCGTGGTGGCGTTCGAAATGGCGCGCCAGCTCGAAGCCCGGGGAGAGAAGGCTGCGCTGGTCGCGATGATCGACGTGGCTCCGCCCGGGTTCTGGCGCCGGGAGGCCGGCCCCGGGAACCTTCTCGCCCGGTTCGCCCACGACCTCCAGGGCCTGGGCGGCCCGGACCTTCCCGCCTCTCTCGAAGGCGCGACGCCCGAAGTCCGGGAGCTCCACGCGATGTTCGTGGCGAACCACGGCGCCCTCGCCGCCTACGAGCCCCGGCCCTACGGCGGGCGCCTCATCCTGATCCGCGCCGAGGCCACGGCCGCCGCGCACGAAGGGGAGGGATTCGAGGCGTGGCAGGATCTGGCCGGCGCAGGGGCCGAGATTCACGTTCTGCCCGGAGACCACTACTCCCTGCTGCGGCCTCCGGCCGTCTCGGCCCTGTCCGGGCAGCTCGAGCGCTCCCTCCGGCAGGCGCTGCCATGACGCCGGAGCGGAGCCCCGAGTCCCGCGGGATGCTCACCTTCCTCCTCCTCTGGAGCGGGCAGGTGGTCTCGACGCTGGGATCGGGGCTGACGGGGTTCGCCCTGAGCGTCTGGGTCTACCAGCAGACGGGCTCGGCCACCCGGTTCGCGCTGATCGCGTTCGTGACCCTGCTGCCGGGGGTCCTCCTGTCCCCGGTCGCCGGCGCCCTCGTCGACCGCTGGGACCGCCGCTGGGCCATGATCCTCGCGGATACGGGCGCGGCGTGCTCCTCGCTGACCATCGCCCTGCTGCTCTGGATGGACCGCCTGGAGCTCTGGCACATCTACCCTCTCCTCGCCGTGAGCTCGTCGTTCAGCGCCTTCCAGTTCCCGGCGTTCTCCGCCGCGACCACCCTGCTCGTCCCCCGGCGGCACCTGGGGCGGGCGAGCGGCATGACGCAGATGGGGAGCGGGATCGCGGAGATCGTCGCTCCCGGGCTCGCCGGAGCCCTGGTGGTGAGCATCGGCCTCTGGGGCGTCCTGCTCATCGACGTCGCGACGTTTCTCTTCGCCGTCACTGTCCTCCTGCTCGTGCGGGTGCCGCGGCCCGAGGTCTCGGCCCTGGGGGGCGCGTCGCGCGGCTCCCTGCTTTCCGAGGCGGCTTTCGGCTGGACGTTCATCCGGGAACGGCCGGGGCTCCTGGCGCTCCTCCTCCTCTTCGCCACCACCCACGTGTGCCTGGGGATGATGCAGGTCCTGGTGACGCCCATGATCCTCTCCTTCACCACGGCCGACGTGCTCGGCCGGGTCCTTTCGGTGTCCGCCTTCGGCATGCTCGCCGGCAGCGTGCTGATGACGGTGTGGGGAGGACCCCGGCGGCGGGTCGCAGGCATCCTGGGCCTCCTTCTGCTCCAGGGATGCGTCCTCATGGTCGGAGGGCTCCGGCCCGATGCCCGGATCATCGCCGCGTCGGGGTTCCTCTTCGTGTTCGCCCTGCCGCTCATCATCGGCTCGAGCCAGGCGATCTGGCAGTCCAAGACCCCGCCCGACCTCCAGGGCCGGGTGTTCGCGGTGCGGCGGATGATCGCCTGGTCGACCCTGCCGTTCGCCTACCTGGTGGCAGGACCGCTCGCCGACCGGGTCTTCGAGCCGCTCCTCGCCGTGGGCGGGCCCCTGGCGGAGAGCCTGGGGCCCTGGATCGGAGTCGGCAAGGGGAGAGGCATCGCCCTCCTCTTCCTCGTCCTCGGGGCTCTGGTCGTGCTGGTGGTCGCCGCCGCCTCCCGCCTCCCGCGCCTCACCCGGCTCGAAGAAGAGCTGCCGGACGTCCTCCCCGGCGAGGCGCCGCCCAGGGCTTCCGCCCTGGGCTAACCGAACAAAGCCCCGGAGGAGTTTGCTTCCGGCGTTCCGGTTACGGGGTGCCTGAGACCCTCACCTGATAGGCCCCCTCCGCGCCGTTGCGGCCCGCGATCCGGAGGAAATACCGGCCGGGTGCCAGGTTTTCGGAGAGATGGACGTTGCCCCCCTCCCCGTCGTCCGTGGCGACGAGAGCCCCTTCCGCGCCATGAAGCCAGGCCGAGACCGCGGTCGTCCCGAAGGTCTCGATCTCCACCGTGGCTTCCCCGGCGAGCGCGAAGGAAAAGACGTCGCGGTCCCCGGCGCCGCCGATTGCGCCGTCCACGGTTTCGTCCACGGCCAGGCCGGTCGCGCACAGAAAGCTGTCGCCGTGATCGTCTCCCTCGTCCAGGTTACAGACGTTCAGGAGCAGAGTTCCGGAGCCGTTGACACGGATTTTGATCACTCCGCTGTCCCACTCGTCGATCCCTTGCGGCGGCTGGGCCGTGGCCGGAAGAGCGGACGCGAGAAGCGTGAACGACAGCGAGAAGAGCGCGTTGCGGAAAGACTTTTTGGACATGGTGCCCCCTTGCGGGCCGGATCGGCCCCGAAAAAAGCGTCAGATTCGGTTTCGTTTCGGGATTTCCCCGTCCGCCGCGGACCTCCGCGGCGGCTCGTGGGGTTTGGCCGATCGGCTTTGAGGCGCTCCCACGCTCGCCTCAGTCGGATGTAACGGGGGCTTCCGGCAGTTGGCAGGATTTGGCGGGAAAAATCTTTTTTGTGATCCAATAGAGCTACCTTGGACCGAGGCGAGCCCTTGCAGCGGATCTTCACCGAGCACGTCCGCTCTCTGGAGCCGGGGAGGACTCCTCCCGGCCCCGAGCGCGTGGCCGCCGTGCGCCAAGCGCTCCGCGTGGCGCTCAAGAGCGAGCTCAAGCGGCGCGGCCTCTGGGAGAGCCCGCCCCGCTACCTCGGGGTCTACGGCTGGGAGAGATGGGAAGAGGGCACCCCTTCCGAGGACGACGCGCTCGCGGAGCTCTGCGCCGAGGGCTACGTCTTCATCTTCGCCACCCGGCTCCGGAGCCTCCGGGTCCATCTCGAAAGCAAAGAGAACGTCGACGGACTGGTCTTCCTGAACCTCCGGCACTTCCTCCACGATCGCCAGAAAGAGCACGACCCCGTGGGCTCCCGGGTCTTCGAAGTGCTCCAGTCCGCCGTGCGGCGATCCGTTGAAAGCGGCGAGCTCCACGTGCTCGAAGGGGAGGCCAACGTCCGCAACGGCACCGTGCTCGGCTTCGCTCCGGAAGCGGACCCCGGAAGGTCCGCCCCGGCGGATCTCCGGTCTCTCGCCGTGCGGTGGAACAGCGATCTGCTGCCGGACCTCCTGACCTCCCGCGGCAAGCGCCAGGAGGAGGTCGTGGAAAAGCTCCGTGAGCGCCTGCCCGAGTTGCGTCAGGAGGGGATTGAAGCCTTTCGCTTCAAGGACCTGATCGACCCGATGAAGGCCGACGTCCGGGCGCGCTGGGCTGCCCTCCACGAGCACGGAGACGGCGACGTCGCCGTCGAGGCGGCCGGCGACGAGAAGACCCTCACCCGGCTCGTCCAGCCGGACACTGACGTCGAAGACCGGCAGTTCTTCAAAAAAGTCGTGAGCTGCGTCCTCGAAAGCCTGGAGCGTGTAGAGGCCCGGGAAAAAACCAGGGTCTACCTCCAGAACCTCTGGAGCTTCGTGAGGCTCGCGGCCCGCGACTCGGGAGAGGACGCGAGCCAGCGCCCCTCGGCGCGCAAGGTCGCGGATCTCCTGGGCATCCCGCGCGACCGGCTCCCCCAGCTCTACGACACCCTCGGGAGGATCGTCTCGCGCTGCCGGGACGCCAATTCCGGAAAGCTGGCCGTTACATGATTAGAGGGAGATTGTGTCCGGATACCGAGAGGGGTGGGCGCCATGAATCCTGAAACCCCTGAAAGCCGGCTCGACCGCCTCACGGCCGAGGCGCTGGACAAGGCCGCCCGGCTGGACGCCGAGCTCGCGCGCCGCCGGGGCCGTCCCGCGGAGCCGGGAGACCTCTTCCATCTCTCCCGAACGGCCGCCTTCCCCATCGAGTGGGCGCTCCTCGACCGCGACCCGAAAACCCCCGGCCGCCTCCTCGCCGTCCCCGCGGATTCCAACCCCCTCCTCGGCAGCGCGGACGTGGAGGTCCCGGACTCCGCCCTCTCCGGCCCTTTAAGCCTCCGCTGCCGCTTCGGAGCTTGGCTTGAACCCCCTGCGCTCGCGGACGGAAAACGCACGGGCCTTCTGGAGACGGAATTTCTCGAACAAGCCAGAAACCACCAGGCCGCCCTGGAGAGAGGAGAAAACCCCGCCCCGCTCCTCGCCTTCGAAACGGACGTCGATCCCGAATACGAAGACTGGGTGAACGAAGTCCTCGCTCCCGCAAGAGCCGCCTTGACCGCCCCCGCCGCCGAAGAGCGGGCCCCGGCCCCAGTCGTCCCTCTGCGCCCCCGCTGGACCTCCCTGGGCAATCCCTACGCCCTCGCCGCCTCGATTCTCCTGCTGGTGACCCTGAGCCTCGCCGGAGGACTGCTCCGGCAGAGCCAGAGGCTCCAAGACCTCGCCGCCGAGCGCACCCGCACCGAGGAGCAACTCCGCCAGGAAAAGGAGAAGCTCGCCGGAGAGCTCCAGCAGGCTGGCGAAAAGCACCGCCAGGAGCTTGCGGAGAGGGAGCGCCAAGCCGAGGAAGCCCGAAGAAAAGATCAGGAGCGCATCGCGGATCTCGAAAAGCAACTGGAGAGCGGCGGGCGCGTCCGGCCCCTGATCAACGTCCCCTTCGTGAATTTGATCCCCCGGGATCCCGTCCGAGGTGAAATCCAACCCGTGTCCCTTCCTCCCGAGGCGGACCGGCTGTTCCTCCTCCTCTCGATCATCGACCCCCGCTCGTTTCCGAGCTACCGGCTCGAGTTGCTGCAGAAAGACGATGGTCGGAAGATCTGGAGAGAAGAGGGTCTGACGGCGAGCGACCTCAACGAGATCAGCTTGGCCCTGCCGCGAAGTCTCTTCTCTCCCGGGGACTACCGGTTCCGCCTGTTCGGTTTGAGGGATGGAAAGCCGGAGAGGGTCGCGGAGTATGATTTACGGATCGAGGCGGAGTAATTCTTTTTCGGATCTGCCGGCGAGCGAAGTCGCGCCTCTCAGAGTTTTCTGGCGGCTCGCGGAGAACTGGAACACGCCACAGAATTTTCCGGCGCCGCACAGAATTTAAGGGCGGCTCCCAGAATTTTACGGCGGCTCGCAGAATCTTCCCGCACGCCACAGAATCTTCCCGTGACCGGCAGAATCTTCCCGAGCGCCCTGGAACTTTGCCGCGGCCCGCAGAATTCTCCCGTCGTCCACAGAATCTTCCGGAGATCTCCAGAGTTTTCCCGAAAGCGGCAGAGTTTTGCAGCGCGCGGTAGAACTTTACCGCGGCTCGCAGAATTCTTCCGTGCGTCCCATAATTTTCCCACGGGCGGTGGAAGATTCTGCGGGCCGCCGGAAAATTCTGCGGCGCGTTGTAAGACTCCGGGAGCCGCCGGAAAACTCTGCGCGGCCCTGGAAGATTCCGGGGCGCGCTGTAAGATTCTGCGAGCCGCCGTAAAATTCTGGGAGGCGCCCCAAAATACTGTGCGCCGCCGGAAAGTTCTGTGAGGCGCTTGAAAGCTCGATGAGACTCCCAGAGCTTCTACGAAGCCCTGGAGGATTCTACGACGCGCCCTAAGGCTCTGGAAGGCGCTGGGAAGCTCTGCGGCGCGCTTCGAAGCTAGGCGAAGCGTCGAAACGCTCGCTGAGGCGCTCCAAAGCTCCGCGGGCTGCCCGAGGATTCCGTGGGCCACGGCTTTTTTCTACAGCCCGGTCCTGTTTTCCGGGAGCGGGTTAACGCTTCTTGGGCCAGAGCTTATTTACCATGGTGTCCGTTACGATTCCTACGACGGCGCCGGAGGCGTCTCCCGTGAGAGCTACGCCGGCGAGTGTTTTCACAGTTCGCTTCGCCAGGGAATCGCACTCACACTTGGGTGCCTGTTGCTTGGACCGCACCTTTTGGAAGGGCAGGTCACGTTCCGACAGTCGCCTTGTGTCATCTGCCATTAGAGAGCCCTCCTTCAAAGACGGATCAGATCGGTCCCTTCACAGCTAGGGCAATGTTGATTGGCCTTCCGGTACAATGCGCGGGCAGCCTCAGTCGCTCCAGCGCTGACATAGCCCGCCACAGCCCGAGCGGCGATTCCCAGCTTGCTGGATCGACCTCCCTTAGAGCATGAGTCGCACACCATGGTACCGCAATCCCGGCATCTCCAGATGGACTTCTCCTCTCGGCCGCAGAATGAGCATTTATAGCTGTAGTTCATACTTTCTCCAAAAGAGGATGTATGGCGTCTCGGAGAGTTTGTGTCTTACCCGAGGCACGCGCGGAAAGCTAGTGCCACAAGGAGAAGAGCCAGTGCAAAAAGAACACAACCGCAGCCCGCTGTAATGGAATCGTCCGCCACCGTGCCCCTCCCTTCGGCGAAGAGCGTTGGCCCCTTATCCAGGGGATCGTTACTGTCGCTGCTTCTGAACCTAGACGCGAGGTTCGGGGGGCAAAAGGGTCAGCACCCTAGCTACGATCATCGATACATTTTAAAAAGATTCCGAATTCTGCAGCTTTCGCAAGCCCTTCGTAACCCGACTCTCTAAGGGCCTCGACGATCGCATTCTCCAGCAATGCCTGTGTTAGGTCACCGCTGCCAACCCGCGTCTCCAGACGCGTCGCGATCATCTGGCTGACCGCCGAGGCGACAATAGGATCCGAGATCTGCTGACCCACGAAATACTCTGTGGAACAAGCTAGAAGGGCCAGCCATATTTTCCCGTCAGGATTTCTGCGTGCATAGTATTGCTCCTGAGCTACTTGGTAAGTAGCAAGGGCTTGCTTTCTCTCCGCTTCAGAGAAATCGACAGCGGAAGAGATGAGAGAAGCCGCTGTATCGATCTCCAGGCGTCCAGTCCCGTTTCTGTTGCTCTCCTGTTCAAGGTTGACACAAGCTCGACTACCGGGGTGTTTGTCGAGCCTGCGGCCAAGTGAGGAGAAATTGACTACTGCTCCACCATCAATAACTCTGCCCAATCCGATGTTCCCGGTAATCTGGCTCGCCCGCCTTTCGCAATCTTCAAATGTGGCACCGGATTCGTCATCGATTACCGTAGATCGCATGAGCATGTCGCTGGTGTCATCAATCAAGACTGCGTTGCGCCCTGAACCCTTGAAATAGTTGCCCGAAAGGAGTATGAGAGAAGAAGTCGCTAGTATCGAGCTTCCAGGCTCTATGACGTTCGCCTTGCTATTGTCCTCATTTCGCCAACCCCTTCCGTTGCCCACGAACACTGAGCCCGTTATCGCGACGTCTGAATTTATCGCCATGATAGCGTGTCGAATCGAAGCTCCAAAAACGCAATTCTTGAAGCGGATGTTTTTGCTATTTATGATTAAAACCCCAGCGCCCACGCTGTTGATAAATGCGCAGTTCTCGAATTCGATGCTGTCCGCACCGTTTATATACACCAAGGGGTCGCTCGAGGTGAAATCTACGGAAGTCGTCATCATTCCCATGGCGGAACCGACAAATCCAACATTCTTGAACTTGACTTTTTGACTCTTGGAGATCACCAAGGGAGAATTTCGGTCAATTCGTATCACGCTTTCTGGAATTGGCAAGATGATATCTTTACTGCGCCTGTCGAGGGATAGATTCTCTCTGTCCAAGGCGTATCCGCCAGCGGCTGGCTCAAGTGATTTAATGGTGGGCACTGCTAAAGTTCGCGCATCCTTAGTGACGGTTAAATCTAGGAATTTGTGAAGTGTGCTCCTGGCGGATCTGAAGGCTCCAATCTCCATGAGACGGCGCAGATCGGTGCTCCCGGGATCTGAAGCGCCCATGATTGTGACTTCCTTCAGAGGCGCATGATGAATCCAGATCGCCTCTCGGGCTACATAGTATTCCGAGTAGGAATGTATGTCGGATCTGCCCAAGATGAACTTCCGGAGATCGGGGCTTTCTTTCGGCATGTAGGGGAGGACGACCATGGAGTGAAGATACGAGGCTCCAGGAGAAAGTTGGATTGTCGAGCCGGGGCGGCTGGCCTTCATCGCCTCGCTGAACGAGATAAAGGGATTGCCGTCGAGAGTAAGAACCGAAGCCAGTGCCCACTTTGCAATAGGTTGCGCCGAGGCTGGATCCTTGAAGGAAATCTGGTCAATAGTGTATGTCTTGCCCTCAGCATCCCTGACTTGTATAGGTGAAAAGAGGAAATTCTTTTTTGTCAGCGCTGGTAGGTACCTTGAGGATAGATACGTACCATCGACTTCCATCAGTTCCTTCTCGTAGGCGCTAGATCTGGTTGGGAGAATGATGAAAGCAAATAAGACGAAGCCAAGTTTTGACACGGCGGATAATTTTCTAGTCAATTGAGCGCTCCTTTCGAGACAGGGTTGATGATTAAGCCTTAAGCTCCGATAGGCCCTCGAACCGGGGCCCGACCCAACCAGAACTCTCGCTGGCAGTGTCCGCACATCAACTCGGTATCGTGACAGTGCACAGTGCTAGGCATTCAGGCCACCTGATCCTCGTGACGAGTTGTCAGCTCATCGGCTGACGCGAGATCCGAGGACCAAAAGGGCCAGGCAGAGCCAGGCCTCGGGTTTACGAGCTTCAGGAACAGGACCTCTACTGCCAGTCCCCATAGATCTGAAACGCCGCCCAGTAGTAGGGAGCCGAAGCGTCGATCTCCTCGACCTCTCCCTTCTCGTTCGTGACCTGGATAGGTCCTCGGATCAGTTCCATCTGAGCCGCCCGGAGAGCCTCGTCCTTGGGTTTGCCTTCCTTGAGGTGGCGGTAGAAGCGCACCATGAGCTCGGAGGTGGTACGGTCGGAGATCTTCCAGAGGGACGCCATGACCGATCGGGCTCCGGCATACTGGAAGGCGCGGGTGAGGCCGATGAGGCCCTCTCCTCCCGTCTCTTTGCCAAGACCGCTCTCGCAGGCGGAGAGGACGACGAGGTCGGCGTCTATGCGAAAACCTTCGAAGATCTCCCAGGCTTGTAGGAGCCCATTTTCACGGTCTTTGAACTCTTCGGGTATAGAAAGGACAACGGCCGAGTCAAGAGGGAACCGCTCGTCGAGAGTGGAATGGGTGGCAAAATGTACGATGCTGGTCTCTTTTGGGAGAGCTTTGACGTTTTCCTCAGTGGCTTCAGGTCCTAGGTAGGCCTTTGCTGCCATTGGATAGAGACCAGTAATCTTTTCTACCTCAATGCGAGTAGCAGGAAGTTCCTCGAAGTTGAAGTCTCGAGCCGGCAAGTAGAATCGATCCATGTCTTCGGTTCGATGCTGTCCAGAGTTGCTATTATGGCTTGCGTAACGAGGATCACCAAATGCTGCAATGGAGGTAGCTATGCCCTTCTTGGGGTCCCGAAGGTGGTTTCTGTACAGAGTTATCTCTTTGTTGGTCGTCGCAGATAACGCAATATGGATAGATTTTAACTCTGAAAGGTAAAGCCAGGATCTTCCAGGGGTTGTTCCTTTTTCTCCGGCACTGATTAGAGCCCCCCAGGGAAGGATATGAAGAGGGCCGTCATTAATTATCGTCAATTTTGATTTGCCTTCTAGTATGGCAGCTGCCGGTGCAACTAAGGTCTCGAAGAGTTGCTTGCTCAATGCCTCTAGAGCCTTTGATCTCCCGCTTTTCGTCTTAGAGTTCTGGAGTAGTTCTCTAAGCAGCTTTATTTTGGGTGTCAGTTCGTTTGTTCCGAGACTGATTTTTATAACTTTCAGAGTATGTCCAGGAGAGATAATAAAAAGATAAGTCATTGTAGGACCCATGCTATAGGACAGCATGGCCGAATCTGGGTCAAGCGAATTCTGGGCAGATTCGAAATTAAGGGGTTGAGGGTATTGCAGGTTGGCAAGTTTGGGGTATGAGGAGTGAATTGATGCGGCAAATTGGTCATTCTCCGAGGATAGCTCGAGCAGTTCCTTTCTTGTTATTTCAGCGTCTTCGGGAGTGGTTGCTGTGGCAAGGGCATTAAGTTTTCTCCTGTATTCAGTAGCGATTCTTTGCTGCTTACGAGCAAATTCTGTCGAGAAATCCGAATAAACCAGGTCTCGCTCGCTCAGCATGGCCAGGAATGATCTTGCACGCCATTGCTCAAGTACATGGAAAGCTTCGGCCTCAGATTTCTCTTCAATAAGGTGTGCCATATAGTTAAGATAGATGTCATCTCGACTTGATTTTTCTTTTCCTCTATCGACTTCGGACTCATGAGCTTTTATGATCTGAGATTCAAGGGCCACCAGTGCGCGTCTAAACAGCTCTCCAGCCTCTTTGGTTTTGCCCTGTCGAGTTTGGATTAAGCCCAAAAGATGAAGGGTGTCTGCTTCATTGTGAGAGCCGGGCTTGATTTTGCTATATATCAGAAGGCATTTTTCTGCATAATTTGCTGCAGAAGCCAGGTTGCCTTGATGGTAACTGATGGAAGCTAGCCTGTTTAGACTATACGCCACGGTCAGACTTCCTGGAGATTCTGCTTCAGCGATTCGCAGTGAGCGACTTGCGAATTCAATGGCTGTGTCAAAGTTTTTCCTCTCAAATTCGACTAGCGAAAGGCAATCTAGGGGCTGGCTTAGGAATAAGCTGTTCGGTACAATGGATTCTCTGATCATGAGTGAACGTTTGCAGAGATGCTCCCCCTTGGCGAAGTCATCCTTTTCTATAGCTAATCGCCCTAAGTTTAATGCAGCGCTGCTTGCGGCTAGACTTTTCGGATCGATTTTATCATGTAGGGTTAGGCTCTCTGTGAAGAATAGCTCTGCTTCTTCTAGGTCACCGAGCGTGAAGCTCAGTGCTCCTAGGTTGGAGTGCATAATGGCTAGATATGTTGGATTCTTGTCGGGGCTATTGCGTAGAAGAACAGCTGCACGTAAGAAAAATTTCTTGGCAGTAATGAGGTCGCCTCTTGAGGAATAGAGTGCGCCTAGATTATTGAGAACTGCAAATTGTTTTGCTTCACCTTCTGTAGACTTTTCTGCAAGCTTTAGCGCTTTTTTGTAGAATATTTCTGCTTCCCATGGATCTCCCCTGTCATCCATGATCATGCCGGCAAGATTCAATCTTGATATTAGCTCGACGCTGTCTGGCGCGAGGTTAGTGTAGGCACTTACAGCTAAATCGGATAGCCTGCTTGCTTCCAGAAGGTCGGAGCGCTGCCAGGCAAGTGCGCTTTGTTCGGCCTGGAATCGGGCTACAGTAAGGGCATGGTCATCAGGGAGACGCTTTGCCGCAGATTCAGCGGATGCATAGGCATCCAGCGCACGGTCTAGCTCACCCTTTAATTTTAAATAATTTCCAAGCTCCGCCCAGCTCTTTAGCTCAGCTCTGGGATTATCTGACAGAGTAGCCTGGGAGGTTGCTGATTTATAGCAATTCTCTGCTTCTGCTGCGTCACCAGCATTCGTCCAAGCTGAGGCTGCTTCGATCAATCCCCAGATCGCAAGCTCATTTTCTCGGGTCGCTGCTGCTTCCGACGCTAGCTGGTGCAAGACATGAGCGCCTGTCTCAATTTGACCACTATTTATAGAGGCCTGAGCTTGAGAAAAGAGATGTGACCATTTCTCCGGTAGGAGCGGGCGTACCTTGGCTTGCCAAGAGCCTGGAGGTATGGATACCCTCTCGGTTACTCCTGCGCGATTCACGGAGAGTTGCACGGCGCCTCTCGGAGCATGTTCTATCTCCAACCAGAACCAGTCGAAGACAGATTTTAACTCTCCACTTGCCCTATCAGAAGCTGTCGATGAAGAAGATTGCCGTTCCCAGGAAAATATTATATCGCCTGCTCTTAGGCCAGCCTTCTGGAGCACTGATCCCGCTTCAACATTTTCTACAACGATCCCAGATGCGGTCTCTGCACCCTCTGCGGCCTCCGCAGATAAACTGCCAAGGAACCAGAACAGGCCTATTAGCAGAGCGGAGACAGTCTCCTTGGTCGAGATATTGTTCACGGCATCTCCCGGAATATCTTATTGCAGGTTTATATCTTTTTACCTGAGTGCTATTCAAAAGCTTCGAGGGCGTCTCCGATCGGGTGGATGACTTTCAATAATTATAAGGCATCGACGGCGGTCACAACTCGCACAGCTGCCGTCGATGAACCTCTTGGCCCAAGTCAATCCAAGCGGATCTCTACGTACTCTCCGCTCCGGATGTTCTCGCCCTTCTTGCTGCCGTTCACGTAAAGCTCATCGATGGAGTTGTCGCTGCTCCACTTGAGGGTGAAGTACCCCTTATCGTCGGTGAAGACCTTGTCCGTCATGCCGCTTCTCTTGATGGATGCCGAAACTTTGCACGAGGTGCACTTCGATACATCCTTGTAGAAGACCCTGCCGGTGATCTGGCCCGCCATGGCAGGACTGGCCATGAGGAGAGCAATTAGTGAGAGAGTGGGGAGGCCCGTTGTCGGTCTCATCATTTTAGCTTGTACCTTCTTGGTCTCAGTCGCGCTTCAAGAGCACTCCCTCAACATCAGAGAGCGATGAGTGAAATCTTCCACATCATCATTGTGCATTATATAGATGTTATGGCATTCGTAGCTTGTTCTGTCCGTAACCCATGTGATCTTGACCTTGACGCGGCCGGTGAGAGTCATCCCGCTATCCGTCTCATCGATCTCAACTTCTTCGACCTTGCCCGCCGAGTACCCCTTGCCTCGAGGACCTGTGACGTCCTTGATCCAACCGCCGAAGATCTTTTTCCCTTCGGTCTCGTTGATCCATCTGGATTCCGCATGGCCAGGTATCGCCGAGGCTGCTATAAGGAGTAGGAGAAGCACTATTTTGTTCAACAAGACTGCCTCCTTTCAGGAGCGATTGTGGGTTTTGTCATGCTCGTGGGCGCGCGGCTATCTCTACAATCATCAGGATTGCTCTTCCCAACTCTTGCACTCTGTACAAGTCGCCGTCACCCGGCCGGGGTCTTGGCTCGTTCTGCGATCTCGAGAGGAGACGCGAGATTCAGACCCTAAATGGACCAGATCCTTCTCCTGGGCTAAGATTTACCCGACCCATGCCCCTCCCCAACAGCGAAGTCACCCGCCTCCTCCGATCCTGGAGCCACGGCGATTCCGCCGCGCTGGAGAAGCTCGTCCCGTTGATCTTCGAGGACCTCCGACGGATGGCGCGCCGGCATCTGCGGCAGGAGCGAGAGGGGCATACGCTTCAGCCGACGGCTCTGGTCAATGAGGTGTACCTGAAGCTCGTGGGGCAGCGGGAGGTGGATTGGCAGAACCGGGAGCAGTTCTTTGCGGTGGCGGCCCGGATGATGCGCCGGGTGCTCATGGACTACGGCAAGGCCCGGCAGACGGCGAAGCGGGGGAAGGACGTGGTCAAGGTGCCCCTCGAAGAGGCGTTCGCCATGGCCCAGGAGCGGGACTTCGATGGGAAGGCCCTCGACGAGGCGCTGTCCCGCCTTGCGGAGATCGACCCTCGCCAGAGCCGGATCGTGGAGCTCCGGTACCTTTTCGGGTTCGAGCACGAGGAGATCGCCGGGATGCTCGGCATCTCCGCCACGACGAGCAAGCGGGAGTGGACGTCGGCCAAGCTCTGGCTCTACCGGGAGCTCAGCCGGCAGTGAGCGGAAAGGAGCCTGCGCTCCG
>DATEIO010000492.1:0-10888 GCA_035278895.1 Thermoanaerobaculia bacterium
AGCGGGTCTGCTTTCCCGATCCCAGGAGAAGCCCCTTCGGGTCGGGCAATTGCGGTCCGTGCATGAAGTACAAACGCACGCCGTCGGCACGCGCGGCGATCGACACGATGCCATCGATCCCTCGGTCCGTTGGCGAATAGCCGATGACGACGGAGTTGGAGTAGTCGTACACCAGCTCGTTGGCGGTCGGGAGTCGCCTGCGTACAGCAGCCCGGACCGATCGAATGAGCTTCTGATCCGTTGGATCAAACCTGTCGATGAAGGACCGGAGCTCGGCCGCCGGAGTGCGCTTCCTGCTCTCGGGCTTCACCGTCTTCTGAGCGCGCCGCGGGGTCTCCATGTCGATGCCTCGATTCTGTCTAGACCCAGCGGATCGGCTGCTCCTCAAGCAGCTCGTTGACGGCCGCGAGCGAGTTGCCGTCGCGAAAGTGCTTGTCCGGAAGCTGCGGGTGGCCGGCGCGGGCGAAGCGGACGGTACCCGGCGGCAGGCCCAGCACGGCGGCCTCGGCTTCGATCTCGCTCTGGAGCTGCTGGGCGGGTGCTCCCCACAGGGCGAAGACGATCGGCGTGCCGCGGCGGTGGGCGGCCTCCAGCACGACCCGGATGGCGCGCGCGGTGAAGGGGGCCCAAAGCCGGGTGTGGTTGGGGCGGTGGTCGTCCAGCCAGCGCGAGTAGGTCAGCGTCCGGTTGAGCCAGAGGACGCCCTGGCCGGCCCAGTCGTCGAAGATGGCGCGCGGGCCCGGCAGCAGGATGCGTCCGGCGATGAGGCCGCGGGCCAGCTCCTCGTGGCACTTCCACAGGAAGCCTTCGTCGGGGTCTAAGTCCACACGGCTGAGGAGGTCGAAATCGGCATGCGCCGGCGAGGTCGCCGCGGCGGCGCAGAGCAGCGTCTGGAGGCTGGGCGAGATCCGGCCGGGGTCCTTGACGTCCACCGCCCAGTCCTCGAGGTCCCCCTGCTCGAACGAGCGCCCCGTGGCCTGGTGCAGCTTGGTATACGGGTCGTTGCCGAAGATGACGACGCGGACGGCGTCGGGCGCGAGCCCGCGCAGGGCCTTGAAGGTGTCGGCGCCTTCGGGGCCGGCGCCGGCCTGGGGCCAGATCCGCTCGTCCTCGCCGATCTCGACCAGCGGATCGACCGCGTCGAATCCCAGCTCGACGTCGGCGAAAGCGTCGCGCCAGGCCGGCGGCAGGTTGCTGCGCCACTCTCCGAAGTCGCGGCGAAACCGGTCTTGGAGCTTCATGTCGTTGTTGTCTCCATCTCTCACCAGGGAAAGAACGCCCGCCGCTCGAAGCGCATGCGGAGGCACTCGCCGCCCTGGAGCGGAAACCCCGCCCAGGTCTCGAAGAGCTGGCCGTTGGCGTTCTGGTCTGCGGCCTGCGCGTTCAGGATCAGCGTGCCGAGCGCGGCGAGCTGGCCGAGGTGCCGATCGTCCTCCGGCCTCGCCTCGGCACGGTGGTCCCAGAAAACGAAGTAATCGTCGTCGACGGCCAGAAGCGCGCCGTCGACGGAGCGCGGGTCCGCGGCCAGGCCGGCGCAGACCCGGTGGAGACCGTCGTGGAACGCTTCGACGTCCTGCCGTGAGGCGTCGCGCAGCCCGACGCAGAGGCGCGTCAGCCCGCCGTGCCAGTCGACCGGCCCGGTGAAGAGGTGATACGCGGTCCGCGATCGAAGTGGGCTGGCGAGAGGCACCGGAAAGGCGCTCCACGATCCCTTCGGGTCCGCTCCGGCAACCGGCTCCTGCAGCAGGCTGTTGAGACGGCCGCCGACGCTGCTTTCACTCGCGGCGCAGGCCTCGCGCGACTCGTAGAAGAGGATCGCCACCTCGTCCGGGCAGGCGGGGGCGTGATCGGCCGGAGGCACGCCGAGGACGTAGGCGGTGAGGCCGAGAGTGCGCATGACCATCACCGTCGACGGCGCCACGACCGAGCCGAGCCGGTCCAGGTAGCGCTCCCGGTCGGCACCGGCCGCGAAGCCGCAGCGCACCTGGACGGCGTCGGGCGCGACCGGCACCAGCCCCTTCATCGGGGGCTCGCCCCGGGCCAGCCGCCGCGCGGTCTGCTTGACGCTCCAGCCGAAGAGCTCCGCCTCCCCGCGCAGGCGCTGGATGCGGCGCTGGTAGGGCTTGTCGGAGCTCGCCAGCAGGTTGCTGCGCAGCGCCGGCCGCTCGAGCTTCTTGAGGCGGTCCTCGATCTCGTCGAGCGCCGTGCCGAGGTCGATCTCGAGGTGGGTGGGGAGGAAGACCGCCTTGTCCTTCGCCGCGCTCCCTTCGCGGGCCGGCAGGCTCTGCAACGGCAGGTCGAACTGCTCCAGAAACGAGCGCCGGCCGTAGATCGGGAGGCCGTTGATGATCGTCGCCAACACGTGGCGGTCGTCGGTCGAGAAGAACACTTCGAGCGCGCTGTCGCTGTCGATCGGGCTCTCGACGATGAACATGTCGGCGAAGGCGCCTTCCTCGATGCGGCCGAGCTGCTGGCTGCCGAGGCAGCGGGCCGCGTTGAGCGTCACCATGCGGAAGACGTCGGCGTCGCAGACCGTCGAGCCGATGGCGTCGAGGAAGCGCCGCGCGAACTTGGCCTCGTCCCAGACGTGCTTCGAGCCGCTCGGGCTCCAGTCCGACCCCAGCGCCAGGTTGACGCCCCCCTGCAGCAGCCGCTCGGCGTCCAAGGTGTCGCCGTAGAGGAGCAGGTTCGAGACCGGCGACCAGATGACCGAGATGTTGCGCTCGCGGAGAAACTCCAGGTGCGCGTCGTCGTGGACATCGAGCCCGCAGGCGTGGACCAGGTTGAGCGGTACCGCGCGCACCCGCTCGGGGTCGGCGACCGCCGGGTGCCGCAGGAAGGCCTCGAATTCGGCGCGCGAGTAGGGATCCACCCCGCGGCCCGAGCCGAAGCCCGACCGCCCCTCGGCGAGGTGAACGAGGACGGCGCCGAGCTTGCCGGCGTCGCGCGCCTGGGCGTAGCCGTCGATCAGCGCCTCGCCCTGTTTGTTTTTCTTCGGCGCCGGCTTGCCGCCGTCCGGGGTGAAAAAGTCCACGATCGAGTCGATGCGCCGGTCCGCGGGCAGGCCGATGTCGGTCGGGTCGCCGGTGTCGCGGCAGAGCACGACCTCGTGCTCGACCGCGTTGGCGTCGAGACGGTTGGACTGGTCCAGCACCGAGGTGCCGCCGGCGATCGCCTGCAACTCGCTGACCACCGCCAGCGTCAGCTGCGATCCCTCCACCTTCCGCAACTCGTCGAGGCGGCCGGAGATGTCGGCGCGGTAGTCGGGATCGCCGCGCCACTCGAAGCGGTTCGTGAAGGGCGCCTTTCGCGAATGCCAGAGCGGCAGGACGTTGTAGGTGGAGTGCGTGTGCAGATTGATGAGGCCGGGGAAGATCCAGCCGCGCGGTCCGGTGACGATCTCGCGCGCGCCCGCGGCGAGGACGGCCGGTGGCCGGCCGACGCCGACCCACACGATGCGGCCGTCGCGGACCAGCACGTAGCGCTGCCGCGCGCTGCCGTCGGAGTAGACGATCCGCCCGGAGAGGAGCAACGGAACCGGGTTGTCCTGTCTCATTGGCGGAACACGACCTTCCCTCGCTGCACCACGTATCTGAATTCGACAGCGAACGGATGTTCTTCTGCGGGTCGCCTACGATTTTGAAAAAGGCCTCGAGTTGGCTCACTGCGAGGGGTACGGCCTTGTGATCGGCCGGATCGCTGTCGACCCGCATCAAAGGTCAAGGTGGGGATCAGGGACATGTTGGAGCGCTTCATGGCAGTGACGAAGGCGTCGCCCCACCGGCCTGCGTTCGGAGCCGTATGGGCCAGGATGTCCACGCCGCCGCCCAGCGCAGCCTGGAGCACGAGAGAACCTCGGCAGCTTCGAGTCTCTGGATTCATCTCTGGATTCCTGCCTGGGGCGTCTTGCGCTGGCTTACGTGCCGAGGAGCTCACCACCCCAGTCGGCGGGATCGGAATCGAAAATCGTCTCCGAGAGCGTCCATGGACGTCCCCACGGATCGAGCAACGAGCCTTGGCGCTCGCCATACATGTGATCGGCGGGCTCCGCGAGAACCCGTGCACCGGCTGCCTTGGCGCGTTCAAAAATTGTGTCGATGGCGGTGACGCGAAGCATGACGGAGTGCGCGGCCGGGCGCAGCAGGGTGGAAGGATCTGCGTCAGCGTGCCCGCCGGTTTGTGCGATTACGAGGGCCCCGTTGCCGTGGATGAGTTGGCACCGATGGTCGCCGATGCGAAGGCGCTCGGTGAACGGCAGAGCCCTGGTGAGCCACTCGACCGCTTCGCGCACGTTCGAGTAGTAGAGGACGGGTATGACGGCGGAGTCAGGAGCGGAGCGGTTCTTCTTCAGCATGCGCTCGGAGTCTACCAGTGTTTCTCTGTTGCCTGAACCTATGGCTGATAATATGCGCCTCCCCAGCCATTGGGCTCAGGGCTGGCCCTCGTTTCTCCACTTCACAACCGTCTTCACCTTCGGGTTTGCCTACGGAAGCCTTATGGCCGTCCACTCCTGGCCGTCCTGGCGAAAGACCAGGGAGGTCACGGCGCCGCCCGGCCCGCGGACGAAGACGAGGCGCCAGGGTTGACCCTTGGCAAAGTAGGTGCTATCCGTTTCAGGGAACAGCTCGACGCGCGGTTCGCCGGATGGCTGGACGAAGAGGCGGTCTCCCTCGCGAGTGACCGTGTCGATGGAGCCCGGCGTGTACTGGTACCGGCCTACGTAGCCCTCGAAAACCCGGGGATCGACCTGGATCGGGGTGGGCTCTGGCGGGATGAGGGTGTCGGCACCGGCGACGAGCAGCCAGAGCCCAGCCTTCCGGGCATAGGTTTCGGTCCTCCAGAGCTGAACCGAAGTGAGCTTCCCTCCAACGTCCGAGTACTCGGTGATGCGATAGCGCGCGACCGCCGCATCGCCGAGGAAGCGCAGCGTGAGATCGAGGATGTCGCCGTACCAGTTCTTGACTGACGGGGGCCGGTTGGCGATGGCACGCTGGACGCCGGCCTTGCTTTCCAGCCCACAAAGACAGTCGTCTGCAACGAAGGAGGCCCACTCTGCGGCGTTGCCGCGGCCCGCGGCGTCGAGGCGGGCGCGAATCCGGCCTGTGAGCTCGAGCTCGGCAGGTGTGCCACCAGCTCGGACCGGTTGGGCAGCGGTAAGGACAAAGAGGGCCAGCAGCAGGAGGCAGGCAAAACGCTTCATCGCTCGATCCTATCGACCTCGGCAGACTCAGGGCAAGCAATTCCTATGATTTCGTCTTGGCGCCGGGTGGGCTAGCGCAGGCGTGGAATCTATCTTGGTTGGATCGGGGGGCGTCTCGCCCGGTGGCCTATCCACTTCTCGACCTCCTGAAGCTCATCCGGAGATCCTGTCCCCTTTCCTCGGTGGCCGGCACCATCTTCATTGTAGAAGTGGCTTCGGTTGTCAGGTGGTGATTTACCTGTCGGGGCTGTCTCGACAGAGCTCGACCGAAGAAAGGGTCTCCATGTCTGGAATTGCCCGGCAAATCATCGGCCTGCTCGCCTTGTTGGCGTGTTTGGCACCCATTCCCTCGATCGCGCAGAGCGCCGACGTGGAGAAGACGGGTCACCTTTTTGTGCGAGTCTACTTCAAGAATCTTCACACCGCGCATCGGATTGCCGCGAGCTTCGAGCCGACCGAGTCGAAATACGAGCTGGGCTACCTGCTGCTCGAAGTGAGCTTCGACGAGTACGACCGCCTGCAGGCTTCCGGCCTGCGGGTCGAAATCGATCCGGAGGCCGCCAACCGTTACTCCGGCACCAACCGCTCGATCCCGAGCTACTCCTGCTACCGCACGGTGGAGGAAACGTTTTCCTCGGCGCAGGCGCTGGTCACGGCCAACCCGGCCCTCGCCACCTTTAACGACGTCGGCGATTCGTGGGAAAAGTCGATCGGCCGGACCGGCTACGACCTCAAGGTGCTCAAGCTGACCAACTCGGCGATCGCCGGCCCCAAGCCCAAGCTGTTGCTCAATTCCGGCCTGCACGCCCGCGAATACACGCCGGTCGAGCTGGCGCTGCGGTTCGCCGAGTCGCTGATCTCCGGGTATGGAACCGATGCCGATGCCACCTGGCTGCTCGACTACCATGAGATCCACCTGTTGCTGCAGTCGAATCCGGACGGCCGCAAGAAGGCGGAGGCCGGCGCTTCCTGGCGCAAGAACGTCAACGAGAATTACTGTGGTGCCACCAGCTCGAGCCGCGGCGCCGACTTGAACCGCAATTTTGCCTTCATGTGGGGCTGCTGCAACGGTTCGAGCACCAACCCCTGCAACGACACCTACCGCGGCCCGAGCGCCGCTTCAGAGCCCGAAGCGCAGGCCCTGCAGGCTTACATGGCGGCGATCTTCCCCGACCAGCGCGGCCCGAACATGACCGACGCCGCGCCGGCCACCACCAGCGGCCTCTACATCGACCTGCACAGCTCGGGCAAGCTGATGTTGTGGCCCTGGGGCATGACGGCCTCGGTAGCGCCGAACGGCACCGCACTGCAGACCCTCGGCCGCAAGCTGGCCTACTTCAACGGCCACTCGCCGCAGCAATCGGTAGGCCTCTATCCCACCGACGGCGCGACCGACGACCATTGTTACGGCACGCTCGGCATCGCCTCGTTGACGATTGAGCTGGGGACCGCGTTCTTCGAGTCCTGCACCTATTTCACCAATACCCTCCTCCCCGCCAACCTGCCGGTGCTCAAATACGCCGCCAAGGTCGCGCGTACACCCTACCTGACCCCGGCAGGTCCTGAAACCGTGTCGGTTTCGCTCAGCGCCGGCTCAACCGCGCCCGGTGTTGCGGCGGGAACCAACGTGACGCTTACCGCGAGCATCAACGACAGCCGTTTCAACAACACCAACGGCACCGAACCGAGCCAGAACATTGCCGCGGCCGAGATGTACGTCGATACTCCGCCGTGGGGAGCCGCTCCCCTCCCGATCGCCCTGGCCGCCGCCGACGGTGCATTCAGCAGCACCAGCGAAACCGTGACGGCGTCACTCCCGACTGCCGGCTTGAGCGCCGGCCGCCACATTCTTTTCGTGCGCGGCAAGGACGCTGCGAACAATTGGGGCGCGGTCAGCGCAATTTTCCTGTACATCAGTAGCGGCGGCGGCAATACGGCTCCCTCCGTGACGATCACCGCCCCGGCGAACGGCTCGAGCCTGGCCTCGGGGACCGCCGTGACCTTCAGCGGTACGGCCTCGGATCCCCAGGATGGCAACCTCTCTTCGAGCCTCGTCTGGACCTCTTCGCTCGACGGCACGATCGGCAGCGGCGCTTCCTTCTCGACGTCGGCCCTGTCGGCCGGCAGCCATACGATCACCGCCGCGGTGACCGACTCGGGCAGCCTTTCGGGCTCGGCCTCGATCTCGGTGACCGTCACCTCGGGGGGCTCCGTGACCGTCACCTTCTACTCGGTGGCGGCGCAAGACGGCCGCCTCTGGGAAACGACGGAAACCACCAATGCCGGTGGTGGCGGCAACTCGACCGACAACACCACCGCGTCTCTGCGCGTTGGGGATTTCTCGGACGATACCCAATACCGGTCGATCGTCTCCTTTGATACGTCTGCGCTCCCGGATACGGCGACCATCACGGCGGCCACCCTGCGGCTCAAGCGCGGCACGCTCTCGGGCACCAGCCCCTTCACCACGCATGGCACCTGCACGGTCGACATGAGCTCAGCGTTCGGGGGTTCGACCGCGTTTGCCGCCGGGGATTTCGAGGCGGCGGCCACCGCCGCCGGCGTCGCCTCCATGAGCAGTCCGGCCGCAAACGGCACCTTCTCGACCGGCAGCCTCAATGCCGCAGGGCGGGCCGCCGTGAACAAGACCGGAATCACCCAGTTCCGTGTCTTCATGACCCTCGACGACAACGACGACCTTGGCTCTGACTACGTGGGCTTCTATTCGGGGGAAGCCGCTGCGGGCAACCAGCCGGAGCTGGTGATCACCTACACGCCCTGAACGGTGCCGGGGAGGAGAAAGGACAAGGCCGGTGGCTCAGCAGGCGCCAAAATCAAACTTTTTGACGTGGATACGTCAGGACGGAGACAACATCATGAGCAGGAAATCGCTTTTCATTGCCGGATTGCTCTTGGCCTGGCTTGCGGGGCAGGCCACGCAAGCGCACCAGTCGGGGTGCTGGATTCAGCAGGACCGGAATATCAGAGTCCGCAATCTTGGCGGGTCCCAGGCAAGCGCCGCGATCAACGACTGGAACAGCATGACCATCCTCAACTTCTCCAACGTCACCTCGGGCGAAGAAATCTTCGTCTCCGCAACCAACTCCGGCGCCACCGGTTGGGGCCAGCTCGTCAGCATCACCAACTACAGCGGCTGCACCATCCTCAGGTGCACCGCGCAGATCAACACCTACTACGCCTCGTCAACCTCGACCACCGCCCGCGGCATGTTCTGCCAGGGGATTGGCCGCTGTTTAGGCCTCGATCACTCCAATGACGGCGGCTGCATGGGCGGGGGCTACTGGTACAGCTTCACCAACGCCTACAGGCCGGTCACCCACAACGTCAACGATATCGCCGCGATGTACGCGAACCGGCTCCCCACCAACCCAAACCCCCCGACGGCCGGACCCGAAGTCGACGCGCCCCGCTTCCAGGCTTCCTGGGTCTACAACCCTCGCAACCTCGGTGAGACCAGCCGGATCGCGACCGACATCGTCACCGCAACGGTGACCGGCGTGGCTGACGGTGACCCCATAGAGATCCGTCAAAAGGACGGCAGCGTGAGCCGCATCCCTACGCAGCGGGTGACTTTCGACGTCAGGCGCAGCCGCAAGGGCTCTCTCGGCGAAAATGAGACCTTCGTCCTCTTTCAGAACGGCAACGACCACAACCGCTTCGAGGGGGATCCAAGCTACGAGATGGGCCACACCTACCTGCTGTTCCTGACTCCGCGCGAGGACGGCACCTATCTGGTGGTCTCCCCGCAAGGCCGCTATGAAGTGACCCGCAATGGATTGGTTCCGGCGGCCAAGGACGGCTTCTCTGCGGAGCTCGCGGGCGCCAGTCTGCAGGACGTAGATGCGGACCTGACGCGATCACTCACCGACGATCAGCAGCCTGCCGGTCAGCAGTAGTCTTTCGCCTGAATCCAGGCGCATCGGAGTGGCAATGAAAGTCCCTCCGACGCGCCTGGAGCTGCAGAAGGGTGGCGGGGCCCCCGCGGATCTTCCGGTGCAAGTGCCGGGTTCGCCGCCAGAGTGGACACCGGAAATCACCGGCACCTCCCCGGCTGCCAGCCTCCGCCGACCTGCGTCAGGCCATCGCATCTCGACGAGGCGCATTGCGAATTGTGCGTGCAGGGATCGCCGCCTTGCCCGGTGCCACCGCGGGGCATGCACTTGTTGGTGTTTGCCGTGTTGAAGCCGGCGTCGCAGTAGGTGGACCGGCATTGGGCATTGGTGCTGCACGATGCGCCGAGAGCCCCTTGCGCCAAGCAATGCCCCGGCACCCAGTCCCCGGCCCCGTTCCTGGCGAGGCCGGCACAACCGCTCGAAGCGCATTGACGGTCATGCGTGCACGGGTCGCCGTCTTGCCCGGTGCCGCCGCGCGGCATGCACAGCCGCGTGCGCGAGGTTCCCTCGCCGTTGTCGCAGTAGCCCGATCGACATTCCTGGTTCTCGATGCACTGCTTTCCATTGGCGGCCAGGGTCAGCCCATGGCTCGCGAAGATCGCGCGGATCGCCGTCGCGATGGCAAGCGCCTGATTTTTTTCGACGTGATCCAGCGCCGCCACCGCGAAATCATGCATGCGAAAGTCTCTGATCTTGAGGAGCGCGAAGGTGAACGCATTCGCCATGCCCGTGTTGGCGGATGCAGCGCTCGGCCAGGGAACCGTGATCGGAGAAAGGGCCGGGTCCGTCCCCGTGCCCCACACCGACTGCGCGAAGGCCTCCCAGAGCGGATCGGACATCCTGGAGGCGCCCAAGGCGAGGGTCCGGAGCGCGGCGCTATAGACCGGCCGGGAGATCAACGCTCTTCGTTCCATGATCTTCCTCCTCGACGGGCTCGCCAGGGCGCCAATACCAATACCAGGGCATCGTCGTTAGCAACGAAGCCGAGCTCCAATTGGAAGCTCGCCGGTATAAGGTAGGCGCCTGAGTTGTTCCCTTTGTTACACGCTGCCCCGGGGGATCGGTCTCGACGCCGAGATACGGTGCCTGGGGAGGTCGAACGCGACCTCTAGCGCGGCTTGGTAGGCGTGTCTGTCAGTGATCGGCTGACGAGGCCTGACGAATCGGCTGGAATCTATTTGGGGGCCCGCCAGGGTCCCGCCGCGGCGGCACATGAAGCGACTGAATGCCGCCGCGGCGTGCGCCCTCCCGGGCCGCGAATCCTCTGACCCACCTCCGCTGAGGGCTCTAAAACTGGCCCCTGGAGCTTTGGAGGGACGTTAGCAAGGCTGCCAATCTCGACATCTCGTTCCATCGAAGTGGGTACACATGCAGCAAGTGCTCTGCTCCCGACATTCCTTCGCTGTCAGGCCAGTGTCGATGGATAGAGTGAAATTTTCGAAGGCGACGGGCGTGGCCTGAACGGCTTCGTTCATGAGGCAGTGCGTGACACCGCTGGATGCAGCATCGATATCTGGAAGGGCAGGAAGGGCAATTCCTTCTTGACCCAACAGGGGAGAGCCTAGAAGTAGCAGGAGTAAACTAGCAACGAGTACTGCGGGGTTCTTCATTAGAGACTCCTCATGATGTCGTTACGGGGGATAATACCCCCATAGCCGCTACGTCGGCCCCCCACTCCATGAACGGGCTGCTGACCACCAAGGCGAGCAGAAGGGCTTTCATAGTAGCTTCTCCTTCTCGACAGCAGAGACAGCGCTGAAGCTGCCTCTACCTC
>DATEIO010000493.1:0-20324 GCA_035278895.1 Thermoanaerobaculia bacterium
CCCGGGGGCACTACCCGGCGCCGTTGCGCGCCATCGAGGTGGTGCGGGTGGGCATCGAGGACGGCGTTCGCGCCGGCTTCGACGCCGAGGCCCGGGCCGCGGGCGAGCTCGCCACGGGGCGGATCTCGAAGAACCTCGTCCACGTGTTCCAGATCACGGAGGCGAACAAGCGGGAGAAGGGGATGCCCGGCGGCGAGGCGCGGCCGGTCACCTCGACCGCGGTGCTCGGAGCGGGCGTGATGGGCGGCGGCATCGCCCAGCTCGTGGCCAACGAGGCGGACCTGCCCGTGCGCATGAAGGACGTGAACCTGAAAGCCCTGGGGAGCGGCATGGAGCACGCGGCCGGGCTGTTCGACAAGCTCGTGGAGCGGCGGCGGATGACGGCTCCCGAGAAGCAGAAGAAGATGGCCCTCCTCCACCCCACGCTCGACTACTCGGGCTTCCGGCCGGTCGACCTGGTGGTCGAGGCCATCGTCGAGAAGATGGAGGTCAAGCAGAACGTCTTCGCCGAGGTGGCCGCCCAGGTCTCCGAGGACACGGTGCTCGCCTCGAACACGTCGTCGCTCTCGATCGAGGGGATCGGCGCCAAGACCCCGCACCCGGAGCGGGTGGTGGGCATGCACTTCTTCAACCCGGTGGACAAGATGCCGCTGGTCGAGGTGATCGCCGGCAAGTCGAGCGAGCCGTGGGCGGTCAACACGGTCTTCAACTTCACCCGCCAGCTCGGCAAGACGCCGGTCCTGGTCAAGGACGCGCCGGGCTTCCTGGTCAACCGGCTGCTGATGTTCTACTCGGTCGAGGCGCTCTGGCTGCTCGACGAAGGGTACAAGGTGGAGGACGTGGACCGCGCCATGACCGACTGGGGGATGCCGGTCGGCCCCTTCGTGCTCACCGACGAGGTGGGCATCGACGTGGCGAACAAGGTGGCACACATCCTCCACGACGCGTTTGCCGACCGCCTGCCGATCCCGCCGTGGCTCGACCGGCTGGTCGAGAGCGGGCGGCTGGGCACGAAGAACGGCCGCGGCATCTATCTCTACGAGGGCAAGGAGCGCAAGGGCCCCGATCCGGCGGTCTACGAGCTTCTCGGGCTCACGCCCCAGGTGCAGAGCCCGGACCCGGCCACGATCGCGGACCGCATGGTGCTCCCCATGGTCAACGAGGCGGCCCGCTGCCTCGAGGAGCAGGTGGTGCGGACGGCCGCGGACCTGGATCTGTCCCTCATCTTCGGCACCGGCTTCCCGCCGTTCCGGGGCGGCCTCTGCCGCTGGGCGGACCAGGAGGGGCTGGGACGGATCCTCGCCACCCTGGAGCGCCTGGAGAGCGCCGTGGGCGACCGCTTCCGCCCGTCGGACGCTCTGCGCGCCACGGCCGAGGCCGGCGGCTTCTACGCCCGCTACTCGTAGCCTGGGACGATCCGGGGCGTCCTTTCGGGAGGACGCTCCGGGCGCTTCGTCCCAGGGAAATATTCCTGGCCCGTCCCTTGCTGTCTCAAGATGCAGATGACGGAGGAAATCAAGATGAAAAACACAGTGCGCACGATGGCGCTTGCGCTCCTCGCGCTCTCCCTGGGCGGCAACGCCATCGCCCAGCAGGAGCAGCCGCAGGGGCAGTTCGGGGAGCGGATCGAGGTCAACGAGGTCCTCCTGGACGTCCTGGTCACGGACTCGCGGGGCAACGTGATCGTCGGTCTCGGCAAGGACGATTTCGTGGTGAAGGAGGACGGCAAGCCGGTCGACCTGACCGGGGTGACGTTCTACAGCAACCGCCGGCTGGTCGAGTCTTCGCAGGCCGTGGCCCAGAAGGGGATCACGGTGGACCAGGTGCCGGAGGACCGCTTCTTCATCCTCTTCTTCGAGGACCAGAAGGACGTGGCCCAGGAAGCGCCGCGCCTCCTCTCCCAGCAGATGGAGGCGGCCAAGCGCGCCAAGGGCTGGGTGGACGGCGAGCTGCTCCCCAACGACTGGGTGGCGGTGGTGAGCTACGACACGAAGCTCAAGGTGCAGCAGGACTTCACCCACGACAAGCGGCTGCTGCTCCGCGGCATCGACGACGCGGTGAAGGCCAAGGACCCGGAGGGGAACTATCCCTCCCGGATCACGGCGGAAGGGCCGTCGCTCCTGAAAGGCCTGCCCAAGGGCAAGGAGCTGCGCAAGGCGACCGGCACGATCTACGACGCGCTGCAGGTGATCTCCGAGGCCACGGGCGGCATCCGCGGCCGCAAGAACCTGCTCCTCTTCACCTACGGCCTGCCCGGCCGCACCGACTCCTTCGGCCAGTTCGTGCCGGACAAGGTCCACTTCGAGCCCACGATGCGGGCGCTCAATGCCAACAACGTGGCCGCCTACACGATCGACATCACCCCGCCGGGCACCGAGCACACGCTCTCCGACGCCCTGAACAACATGGCGAACGAGACCGGCGGCCGGTATTTCTTCAATGTCACGAACTTCTCGACCCCGCTCGACCAGATCAGCCAGGAGAACAGCGGCTACTACCTCCTGAGCTACCAGACCGAGAGGATGGCCAACGCCAAGGGCTTCCAGCCCGTGCAGGTGACCACGACCAACCCCGAGTTCCGGGTGAAGACCCGGCGGGGGTATGGGTACGGGGAAACCGACTGATCCCTCCGCTGGGAGCGCCGGCATCCTTGCCGGCCTTCTAACTTCGTTTTCGTGAGTCGGAGTTAGAAGCCGGCAGGATGCCGGCGCTCCCAGCCAACAACCGCCGCCGCAACCCCGTATACCCCTGCCGGCAGGCGAGGAGATCGCCCAGCACCCTGCGGATTCCGGGGTGGACCCTTGCCACGGGGACCATCCACTGCCCGATGGGGCCGTCGAAGAAGAGGTCCCGCGCTCGGGCAGCCTTTCCCATCTCTTCCCCCAACTCGGCTTCCAGGCGGTCGGGGTAGGTCTCGGGGCGGTTTTCGAGGAGGCTTTGGGCGGCCCAGAGGCCGGAGAGGAGGCCGTAGCGGATGCCTTCGCGGGTGAGGGGGTCGGCGAGGGCGGCAGCGTCTCCGGCCAGGAGGAGGCGGCGGGCGAGGCCGGCGCGGACGGTTTCGAGGGTCCAGGGACCGAAAACGGGGATGGGATAGCGGTAGCGCGGGCCGGGGAGGTCCCGCCAGCCGGACGGGAGGTGGAGGTCCAGGAAGGCGTCCAGGGCCGCGCGGGCGGCGCCGTCGGAGAGCGTCCCGGCGGTATAGGCGATGCCCACGGAGGCGCCGTGGGGACGCGGGAAGATCCAGAGATAGGCGTCGGCGAGATCGGGAAAGGCGAGGACGAGCTCGCGCGGGTCGAGGCCGGTGAGCGACCCTCCCAGACCCAGGCTGTCGCCGCGGGGGGCGAGATTCAGGGTGCGGCGGCTGAGGCCGCGGGCGCCGTCCGCTCCGATCACCCAGTCGTAGGCTCGGGTTTCGCCCCCGGCGGTGATCCGGACGCCATCCAGGGACTCGGCCTTGCCGGCGCGCCGCACGGCCCCGGCGGCCACGGCGGCGTCGGCCAGGGCGCGGTCGAAATCCCTCCGGCGGAAGATGCGGAGCCCCTCGAGGTCGAGCGAGATCCGGCCTCCATGGGCGTTTTCGAGGACGGCGGCGGGGCTTTGGACGGCCGGGAGGAGCGAGGGATCGAAGCCCGCGAGCCTGGGGAGGACGTGCTCGGGGACGGCGCCGCCGCAGGGCTTTTCCCCGGGACGGGCCGGGACGTAGAGGTCGACTTCGGCGCCTCCGCGGGCGAGGGCGAGGGCGGCCGATCCCCCGGCGGGGCCTCCCCCCAGGACGGCGACCTTCAGCAGTCCTCCTCGTCCCCCTCCCCGTCGCCCTCTTCGATCGACAAGAGCACCACGGTGACGTTGTCGATGCCGCCGCGGGCGTTCGAGTCGTTGACCAGGGTACGGCAGATCTCGTGGAGGGTGCGGCCGGAGGAGAGGCGCTCGTTGATGTCGGCGTCGGACAGCATGCCGGTCAGGCCGTCCGAGCAGAGGAGGAAGAGGTCGCCGGGCTGGACCTCGACCTCGCGGACGTCGACCAGCACGTCGCTCTCGCCGCCCAGGGCGCGGGTGACGACGTTCTTCAAGGGATGGGAGCGGGCCTGCTCCTTGGAGAGAAAGCCGGCCACGACCTGCTCGTTGACCCAGGTGTGGTCCTGGGTGAGCTGCTCGAGCTTCCCGTCGCGCAGGCGGTAGGCGCGGCTGTCGCCCACGTGGGCCACGGCGGCGACGTCGCCGGAAAGCAGAAGGCCCACGACGGTCGTGCCCATGCCGTAGAGCGAGCCGTCGCGGCTGATGGCGCGCAGCACGTTTTCGTGGGCGATCCGCACGGCCATTTTGAGCAGGTTCGAGTGGCGCTCGAGGCGCTGATCCATCCCGAACGGCCAGGTGGTGTCCTTGTCCGCGGTCTTCTCGATGAAGTCGCGGATGGCGTTGACGGCGATCTGGGCCGCGACCTCGCCGTGGCTGTGGCCGCCCATGCCGTCCGCCACCACGTAGAGCTTGTGGCGGGGGTCGATCTCGAAATAGTCCTCGTTGTGGGCCCGGGTGAGCCCGACGTCGGAAAGCCCGCAAGCCTTGATGCGCACCATCATCCGGCTTTCCCGAAGAAGCCCCGCTTGGAGGACCGCTCGAGGTCCTCCAGGGCGCGGCGGATGGACGGATCGTCGTCCCCCCACTCGATCGCCTTGCGATAGTGGTGGGCGGCCTTTTCGGCGTGGCCGGCGAGCGCGCAGATGCGCCCCGCCTGCTTGTGGTAGTCGGCGTTCATCGGCTCGAGCTCACAGGCGCGCTCGATGGCGGCCACGGCGCGCGGCACCTGGCTCGGCATGTGGCTCCAGGCCTGGGCCAGGTGGTGCCACCCGAGGGCGGCCTGCGGGTCGGCCTGGGTGGCGCGGTCGAAGTTGCCGGCGGCCTCGACATAGTTCTTTTCCTTGTAGGCCTTGATGCCCCGCTGCAGATAGACGCGGGCGAGCTGCCGGGGATCGGGCGCGCCGGTGTCCTCGGGCTTGCCCAGGTCCAGGTCGTGCCGGCGCCGCCGCTCCGCGTCGGAGAGGACGTTGAACGCCTGCGTGATCTCCTGGAACTCCTTTTCCGCCTTCTCTTTCTCCGGCCCGTGGAAACGGTCGGGGTGCCGGGTGCGGGCGAGCTCCCGGAAGCGCTGGCGGATCTGGTCCTCGGTCGCGTTGCGCGGCACCGCGAGGACGGAGTAGAAGTCCCTGGCCATGTCGAATCCTATTTCTGCTTGATTGTATACAAACGCAGGGCCGTTGATCGAATCGCGTCGGCCACATTGCGGTCCCGCGAGAGATCCCGCAGGTCCCGGACCGACAATCTCGTCATCAGGCGCAGGGCCGTGGGCAGGTATGTCCGCGGATTCTGCACGAGGGCCTTGGCGACATTGTACTTGGCCGACCACTGCCGGTTTCTGGCGATCGCCTCCAGGACCTCCTCCACGACCGCGCGGTTGCTGGCCGTCTGCTCCACCTCCTGGTCCGTGAGGCTGTTGTTGGTGATGACCGAGACGGCGATCAGCGAGTTGTTGTCGCGGATGAGGATGGCGCGCAGCGATCTCGGCGCTCCCCGGGTGAGCTTCAGCCGGGCCGGGATGGACAGCGTCCGGATCTGCCCTTCGGAGAGCTTGGTCTTTTCGACGTCGACCTCGCCGCTCTCGGGCAGCTCCCGGGCCGCCTCGACCTCGGCGGCGAGCTCGAAGTCGTCGATCTCGTCCTCGACCGCGGGCTCGGCGGGGCGGACGCTCCGGTCCCGCGGCAGCAGGTGCTCCCGGTACTCGTCGATGCGCCGCTGGCTGTAGGAGGAGAGGTCCGGGTTCTGCTCCAGGGCCTCCAGGATCTCGGGCGCTTCGACGATCGCGTCCTGGCGCAGGAGCAGGATCTCCTGGAGGTCGGCCGGGAGCCTGCGGGCGAGGTCCGCGAGGATGGGCCGGGGCACGTCCCGCCGGCGCAGGAGGGTCTCGATGACGAGCGGGTGGGTGACGTAGCCCGCGAAGAAGGCGAGCACCTCGGGGCCGGCCTCCCGGGCCAGGTACGACTGAGCAAACCGGGCGTCCACCTTTTTGAGGCTCTCGGCGGCCAGGGCCGCGACTTCCATGTCGGAGCCCAGGGTGAGGCTCACCTGGACCGGGATGAGCTGCTCGGGAGGCAGCGGGAGCAGCCCCTCGGCGGCGAGCATCTGGAGTTGGCGATTGGCGCCCGAGCGGACCTGCTCGAGAAGGGAGGCCTGGCTGTCGGCCACGTCAGCGGGCCTCTTTTTTCTCTTGAAGCTGCCGCGCGGTCTCGAGGTTGATCATGAGGTCGCGCACGACCTGGCCGTCCACCTTGTCCAGGGGGAGGGCGAGCCCGTTGACCTGGATCTCCACGGCGCCCGAGTCGCCCAGCTTCTGGAGGAGGATGCTCTCCTGGGCTTCGAGCTGCAGCGACTCGCCCTGGACCCTGAGCTCGGCCAGCCGGTTCTTGCCGTCGAGGAGCGCCTCCACCCAGCAGTCCTTGGTGAAGTCCAGGGTCACCTCGAGCGGGGCCTTGGGCTCTTCGGGCGGGGCCGGGGGCGGCGCCGGCTGCGCGGCGAGGGCCGGGGGCGGCGCGGCCATGGCCGGGGCCGACTGCTCGGCCTTGGGCTCGTCGCGCCGCTTGTCGGCGAACCAGGCGGCCAGCGCCACCAGCGCCAGAAGGATCAGGCCGGCCAGGGTGAGGACGAGGCCGTAGCTCCAGGTGCGCCGCACCGTGGGCTGGCCCGGATCCACGGGCTTCGGCTTCGCCCGCATCCGCACCCGGGTGTCTTCCTTGGGATCTTCGGAATCCTGCGGCTGCTGGACCGCGAGGTAGTGGTTGACCACCTCGTCGGGCGACAGGCCCACGTAGCGGGCGTATTCGCGCAGGAATCCCTTGGCGAAGATGGGAGCGGGCAGGAGGTCGAAACGGTCCGCCTCCATGGCTTCGAGATAGCGGAGGCTGATCTTGGTCCGCTCGGCGATGTCGCGCAGATTGATCTCGCGCATCTCGCGCTGCCGGCGGAGCCAGTCTCCGAAGGAACCTGTGTCGGTGGGCACGGCTTCCTTCTCCCAGGGGGGTTGGCGCGCGGAGCGCTTGCCGCCGGCCACGCCCCGCGCCTCGGCCTCGGGGAGGCCTGCGGTTTCCGAATCTCGGGGCGGAGTTCTCGGTCGTCTCGACACGTCTTTCTGCACGCGACTCATAACTTTACGCGGCGCCAGCACCCCGGGTCAATTCGGAGCGGCCAGAGCCTACAGTTCTCCCAGCAAGAGCCGCGCCCGGAACCGCGCGGGCTCGGGGAGCCGGGGGTCCGAGGCGACGGTTTTCAGATCGGGCTTCCTCAGCAAAGAGAGGATGCGGAGCACGGTTTCGAGCGGCGTACGCGGATTTTTCGCGAGCGCCACCTGGAGAGGATACCGGACTCCCCACCGCCGGTCGCCCGCGATCAGGCCGAGGATCGCGGGCGGCGTCGTCGCGCTCGCGAGGACCGGCGCCAGAATCCCCTCGGTCAGGCGCGGGTTGTCGAGCAGCGCTGCGATCACCCGCGGATTGGGATCGCTCCGGAGCTGGGCGAGGAGACTCGCGCTCGCCCGGCGGGCGAGGGCGACCCTCTCCCCCACCGCGAGCTCGGGGATGCGGGCCAGGAGCTGGAGGTCGGCCGCTCTGCGGAGCGTGGGGCGCAGGCGGGTGTCCAACCCCAGGGCCATCAGGTCGCGCCAGAAGAGGCCCGGAACGAACCGCAGGGCCAGGACCTCGGGCGTCTTCGGATGGAGCGCCAGGTCGCGCCGGACCTCGTAGAACGAAAGCAGGCGCGGCTGGTTGGCGAGAAGGTCCACGGCCTCGGCTCCGCCGTGGGGATTGCGCAGCGCCTGGCGCGCCGCCGGGGCGTCCAGGCGGTCCGCGTGCTCGTGGAGCAGCCGCAGAAGCTCCTCGGGCCCCGCCTCGCGGAGACGGCGGCCGAGGTCGTCCCGGTTGTCGTTGGCGGGGACGGGGAGCTCCGGGAGCTCTTCGGGCGATTCCGGCATGGTGGTAGCTTATAGAAATCCGTCCGAGAGAAATCTGGTATCTTCCTTCTCCCCTATGACGATCTCGCGAAACACCCAGAACCAACTGTCCAAAGGTGATTTCGAGGCCCTGGAAGGCGAGTGGCTGGCGCGCACCGGCCAGAACCCGCACGACCTCGAATACTTCGTGGGCGTCGCGCGCGCCCTGGTCGGCACGGGCGAGGAAGGGCGGGCGCGCACGCTCCTGGAGCTTCTGGACGACCAGCTCCGCGAAAGCGGACACTGGGCCACCCGGCTGCAGCTTCTGAAACGCGCCGGCTCCATCCTCCTCCCCGCGGACAAGCTCTACCCGACCCTCTCCTCCACGCTCGGCAAGCTCTACGGCGACCGGTCCACCTACAAGGCCCTGTTCGAGGCGGTGGGGCTCCACCGCGCCACGGCCGACCTGCCCAAGGTGTGGGAGAAGGTCGAGCGTCTCGAAAGCCTGCTCGCGTTCGACGTGGGCACGGTCGTGGCCATGGAGGGCAAGGGCGTGGGCCGCGTGGTCGACGCGAACCTGGGGCTCGAAAGCTTCAAGATCGATTTCGAGAGGATCAAGGGGCTCACCGTGGGCTTCAAGGCCGCGCCCAAGCTCCTGCGCCCGCTCGAAAAATCCCACGTGCTCAGAAGGAAGCTCGAGGAGCCCGCGACCCTCAAGGCGACTCCGCCGCCGGAGCTTCTGCGCATCACGCTCCAGAGCTACGACCGGCCGCTCACCGCCGGAGAGGTCCGCGACATCCTCGCGGGCATCGTCTCCGAATCGCAGTGGACCTCCTGGTGGGGAGCGGCCCGCAAGCACCCGCAGGTCGTGGCGAGCGGCACCGGCGCGCGCCAGACCTACAAGTGGGCCGAGAGCAGCGGCGACGCCCTCGATTCGGTGTGGAAGGCCTTCGAGAAGGCCGAGCCAAGAAAGAAGATCGAGCGCCTGAAGCGCGAGGGCTCCCGCGACGAGGGCCTGCGCGACCGCATGGTCCAGAGCCTGGCCGACGTCGCGGAACAGGTGATGGACAAGGACCCGGGCCTCGCCTTCGAGATCTGGTTTGCGATCGAGCGGAGCGGAGGCCTGGACAAGCTGGGCGACGTGGACTGGGCCCCGGACCACCTGCTCGAAGACCAGCCGCAGCGGGTCTTCGCCGGGATCGAGGACCGGCTCCTGCGCGAGCGTGCCTATGCCATGACCCGCGAACGCCGCGAGGACTGGCCGGCCATCTACCGGGACGCGCTGGGCAAGGAGTCCGACCCGCGGGCCCTGGACCTCCTGGCCGACGGCCTCGCCCAGGGCGCGCCGAAGGAGCTCGACCGCTTCCTGGACGGTCTCCTCGCCCAGCCGCACCGGAACCCGGCCGCGTTCACCTGGATCGCCGAGCGGGCCGCGGTCGACGAGCCGCTCCGCGCGAGGAACCCCCTGCGCCTCCTGCAGCAGATCCTCGGCACGGCATCGCGCGACGAGTTCGCCTCCTACCGTCTCCGCCTCCTGGCCCTGGCCGAATCGGGCGGCACGGTGCCGCGCCTGCTCGCCCACCTGACCGTGGACCAGGCCTCCCAGGCCGAGGACGCGGTGCAGCGGGCCTCGAATCTCGAGCTCTACCAGCGCGAGCAGCTCATCAACGCCATCCACCTCCGTTTCGAGGGGCTGCGCAAGGAGACCGGCCCGGCTCCGCTCTACGCCACGGCCGAGTCGGCCGACGCCAAGCGCGCCGAGCTCCACCAGATCATGACCGTGGAGGTGCCGGCCAACCGCAAGGCCATCGAAGAGGCCCGCGCCATGGGCGACCTGCGCGAAAACTTCGAGTACAAGTCGGCCCGGCAGCGGCACGAGTACCTGAACGCCCGCGCCGCCGCGTTGAACGCCGAGCTCTCCCGCGTGCGGCTCATCGAGACCGCGGGCATGGATACCTCCGAAGTGCGCATCGGAACCCGCCTCGGGCTCTCCAGCTCGTCGGGCAAGCGGGTGATGACCATCCTCGGTCCCTGGGAGAGCAAGCCCGAGGAGGACGTGATCTCCTACGAGTCGGACCTCGCCAAGGAGCTTCTGGGGAAGAAGGTGGGAGAAACGGTCGCCGTGGGCGGCGAGAGCTGGACCGTCGAGTCGATCGAGCCCTTCCGGTAGGAAAAGAACAAAGACCACGGACGAACAAGGACTGGCACGGACCTTCACGGACGGGTGAAGACGTCCGTGGAAGTCCGTGGTCTCCTTTTCTACGCGTTCACGCTCTGCAGGGATCTCACGTCGAGCAGCGGATCCACCTCGAACCCGAGAATCCGGTCCGGCCTGCCGGCAGCCCTGAGCTCCACCACGGTCTTCAGGTTGTTGCGCATCAACACGGTGGAGCCGTCGGCCACCAGGAGCTCGAGATCCGTGTACCGGGTCAGCAGGGCCTTGCCCTCGGGGCTGCCGACGTCGACCATGGCCTCCGGGCGCTCACCCTCGAGGCCGCGCTGCACCCAGCCTTCATCCGTCCACACGAACTTCCCGAGGCCGGCGATCTCGCTGGTCGTGGGCGGCAGCCCGAGCGGGGGGTCGCCCAGGTAGGTCTCGACCACGGCCTGCGGCTCGGGGGAGACGGGCGGCATCAGGTTCCGGGACTCGCGCTCGACACCGTGGGTGACGAGAAAAAGGCTCACCACCAGGGTGAGCCCCATGGCGAGCGAAGTGCGCAGGGCCGGCTGGAGCGGCAGGGCGGAGACCAGCCGGAGGAGACGGCGGACCGGCGAAGGCGGCGCGGCCGACTCCGCCGCGACCCGGCTCCGGATCTGCTGGGCGATGACCGGCGGCGGGGCGAGGCGCTCGACCCGTGCCAGGCCCTGAAGCGTCCGCCGCATGGAAGCGAGACGGGCACCGCAGGCCGGGCACGCCTCGAAATGAGCGTCGAGCTGCCGCATCTCGACGTACCCGAGCTCTCTGTCCAGGTAGGCCGAAAGCTGCTCAATGGTGACGTGGCGATTCATTGTCCTCTCTCCAGGAAGACGCGAAGTTGCTCGCGGCCGCGCGCGATTCGCGACCGCACGGTGCCAACCCGCACACCCAGCACTTCAGCAATCTCCTCATATGATAGACCTTCAAGGTCTCGTAAAACCACCGCCTCGCGAAAAACGGGAGCCAGACGGGTCAGGCCCTCGGTGACCCGCCGGCCGTCGTCGGCGGCGAGCGCGAGCTCCTCCGGGCTCCGGGACGGATCGGCGAAGGCCTTTCCGTTCTCCCCGGTCTCTTCTTCGATCGGCAGCATCAGCAGGGCGTGGCGCGACAGCCGGTCGCGGCAGTGGTTGACGGCGACCCGGAAGACCCAGGTCTTCAGTGTGGAGCGTCCGCCGAAGCTCCCTAGATGACGGTAGACACGAAGGAAGATCTCCTGGGTGAGGTCCGCCGCCTCTTCACGGTGGCCCGAAAGCCGCAGGGCCAGGTTGTAGACCATGTCCCCGAAACGCTCGTAGACCTCGTCGAAGGCGTGGGCGTCCCCGGACCGGTGACGTTCGGCCAGATCGATGTCGAGATCGAGATCGTGAACCGCGGCGTAGATTGTGGCGACCCCCACTGGATCCCTCCCAGGAGCGTTTGTGCAAGCTCCTTGGTCTCTTGGACCGTCGAGGGACCGGAAAAGTTCCCGGCATCTAAAGCGACGTCGGATCTTGAGGGTAGCACCCTTTGGCCGGAGGGGGGAGACCGGGCGGGGACGAGCCCCGCCCCTGCGTACGGAATGCCTTCAAGGAACAGCGGGGGGTGGTCAGCCCAGGGTTTCCAGGAGCTGGCGCTTGAGCGCGGCCAGGTCCGCCGCCCTGTGCACCGTGGGCGTGTACTTGTCGCGGGTCGCCTCGCCGCACTCGTCGTCCCCCTCGTTCCGCGTGGCCTCGCCGCAGGCGCCGAAGCCCTGGCGCTCCGGCAGAACGTCGACCATCAGATCCCTGATCTTGAAGCTCATCGTCTCATCTCCTCCCGGGATAAAAGCCCGGTGTCGGTGCCGGCCGCGGGGACAGCCAGGCAGGTCATGCATGAAAGCGGTGGAGAAATCCTATCAGATCAGAACGGAAGGAACGACGAAAACCCCTCAGCGCTCCGGGACGGCCTGCACCGTGCGGAGCCAGATGTCCCCCTCGTCGCTCGTGCGGACGGTCAAGAGGGTGCGGTCGTCCGGGCTCACGTTGACCGAGCCGAAAACGGAGCTCGCGGAGGGGGCCAGGAGAGGCCGGCTCTGGCGGGTCTCGAGGTCGAGAAGATGGATCCTGTCGTCGTCGAGATAGACGAGCCCCCGGCCGTGGGAGAGCCAGCGGGGGGTCCTGCCGCTCTCCGTCACCTTCTCGTAGGTGCCGGAGGCGAGCGAATAGAGGGCGATTCCGAGCCCTTCGGAGCGCTCGGTCTGCTCCGCCGCGTCCACGGTGCCGGCCAGGCGGCCGCCGTCGGCCGACCAGGACGTGGGGGAGAAGACCTGTCCCCGGCCCGGAGGGGGGAGGAGCTTCAGGCGCCGCTCCACGGGAAGCGTCAGATCGACCAGGGCGGCGTTCCCGTTGCCCAGGCTGCCGGCGAGCCAGCGGCCGTCCGGGGACCAGAGGGGGTTGTAGAGAGGACCGGGGCCGTGGGGAATCGCCTTGAGATCGCTGGCGTCCAGACGGATGGTCCAGGCCCCGTACTCCCCTCCCCGGTCCGAATAGAAGAGGATCCGCGAGCCATCCGGGGACCAGCGGGGGATGCGGTCCCGCGCGACGTCGTTCGTGAGCTGGCGCAGGCCCGTGCCGTCCGGATGGATGGCGAACAGGTCTTCCTGGGGCGAGGCGGTGTCGAAGGCGATCCACTGCCCGTCCGGCGAGGCCACGGCCGAGCGCACCGCCTGGGCTCCCTGGGTCACCGGTTGCGGCTCGCCCAGAATCGTGCCCCGCTCCGCATCGAACGAGAGCCGCACGAGGTTCGACCGGCTCTCGTTGGTCGCGTAGACGAGCTTGCCGTCTTTCGAGAGCGAGAGCAGGCCCAGGGACTGCGAAGACGAGGTGACCGGCTCCGGATCGCCCAGGACCTTGCCCGAATCCTCGTCGATCGGCACCCGCCAGACGTTCATGCTGCCGCTCCGGTCGCTCACGAAGTAGAGGTGCCGGCCCTCGGGCGACCAGACGGGGTTCCAGTCCAGATGCGCCCCGTCGGTCGCCTTCACGGGCTCTCCTCCCTGGGCCGAAACCGTCCAGAGGATGCGCTCCGAGCTGTCCGGCGGGAGCCCCCAGTACGCGATCCTCTGGCCGTGCGGAGACCAGCTCGGCTGGACCGCGTCGCCCTTGACGAGGAGGCGCTTCTCGCCGCTCGTGAGGCTCAAAGTCCAGAGCTGGCTGTCCGTCCGGCGCTCCAGGGGATCCTCCACCCCCTCGGTGGCGAAGGCGATCTTCGTGCCGTCCGGAGACCAGGCCGGGTTGTAGCCGGTGTCGGTCAGCCGGCGGACCGACTCCCCCGTGGCTCCCATCACGAACAGGCCGCCCCCCTCCCGCTCGGAGCGGAAGGCGATCTGCTGGCCGTCCGGCGAGAAGGCCGGCTGAGAGTCGTCGAACGCCGAATCCGCCGTCAGGTTGCGCGGATTGCTGCCGCCCACCCGCTGGTGCCAGAGGTCCCGGTTCCCGGGGGACGAGGCTTTCACGTAGACCAGCTCGCCGCCGTCCGGCGACAGGCTCGGAAAGGTCTCGCTCCCCTCCTGATTGGTCAGGCGGGAGTAGTTGGCGTGGAGCGGATCCGCCCCCGCGCGGCCGCCGCCGCCTGAGCGGGAGAGGAGGAATCCCCCGATCCCGGCGACGGCCGCCGCCGCGGCCACCGCCGCCCAGACCCACGGCCGCGGGCCCGGGGCCTTGGGAACCACGACGGAATCGGTCCGCACCGTGGCCGTCATCGGCTCGTTGCGCAGGGCTTTCAGGCCGGCCAGGGCCCCGTCCACGGTCGGATAGCGGTCCGCGGGGTTCTTGGCCAGGAGGCCGTCCACGATCTTTTCGAGCTCCACCGGGACGTCCGTCCGGATCTCGGTCAGGGTCTTGGGCTTCTCGTTGAGGATCGAATAGAGCACGGCCTGCTCGTGCTCGCCGCGGAAGGGCCGCTTTCCGGTCACCATCTCGTAGAGGACCACGCCGAGCGACCAGAGGTCGGTCCGGTGGTCCACGTCCTCGCCCCGCGCCTGCTCGGGCGACATGTAGGCGGGCGTGCCCACCGAAGAGCCCGTGCGGGTGATGGCCACCGCCCCCGCGAGCTTCGCCAGGCCGAAATCCAGGATCTTGACCACGCCGTCGCTCGTGATCACGAGGTTCGCCGGCTTGATGTCGCGGTGGACGATGCCTCCCCGGTGGGCTTTCGCGAGCCCCTTGGCGATCTGCTGGGCGACGTCGGTCGCCTCGTCGATCGACAGCGGCCCGCGCTCGATCCGCCGCCTCAGGGTCTCGCCGTCGTAGCAGGGCATGGAGAGGTAGAGCCGCCCTTCGTCCGTCTCCCCCACCTCGTGGACCGTGCAGATGTTGGGGTGGTCGAGCGCCGAGGCCGCCCGCGCCTCCTGGAGGAAGCGGGCCTTGGCCTCGGGGTCGCGCGTCAGCTCCGGCGGCAGGAACTTGAGCGCCACCACGCGGGCGAGGCGCAGGTCTTCGGCCTTGTAGACGATCCCCATGCCGCCGCCGCCGATCAGCTCCAGGATGCGGTAGTGGCCGAGGACGCGGCCGGTCAGGCTCTGGCCGGTGTCGTCCTGGACGCGGGTCCCGGTCGGCGGCGCGGGAATGGCGATGATCGTCGGCTCGAGCCCGGCCAGGCTCATCGAGGAGGCCAGGGAGAACCCCTGGACGCCCGCGAGGTCCTCTCGCATCTCCTTCATGCCCGGGTACCGGTCGGCCGGGCTCTTCGCCAACGCCCGCGCCACGATCCGTTCGAGCTCCGGCGGCACGCCGGGGCGCAGGGCGCCGAGCGGCTCGGCCGGGGCGTTCAGGATGCCGCGGATCCTCTCCTGGTCGTTCTCTCCCGGGAACGGCATCCGGCCGGTCAGCGCCTCGTAGAGGAGCACGCCCAGAGACCAGACGTCCGTCCGCGCGTCGATCGGATCGCCCCGGAGCTGCTCGGGGGACATGTAGGCCGCCGTGCCCACGGCCGTGCCGGCGCGGGTCAGGCGCGTCTCGTCCGCGAGCTGGGCGATCCCGAAATCGACGATCTTCACCCGCTCTCCCGGCATCACGATCACGTTGGCCGGTTTGACGTCCCGGTGGACGATGCCCTTCTCGTGCGCCGCTTCGAGCCCCGCGGCGATCTGGGCGGCCAGGCCGACCGCCATCGCCACGGGGAGGGGCCCGCGCTCGATGCGGGCCTTCAACGTCTCGCCCTCGCAGAAGGCCATGGCGATGAAGAGCCGCCCCTCCTCCGTCTCGTCGATCTCGTAGATGGTGCAGAGGTTCGGGTGGTCGAGCACGGAGGCCGCGCGGGCCTCGCGGAGGAAGCGCCGCTTGTCGGCCTCGTTGGCGTGCCGGAAGCTCGACAGGAACTTGAGCGCGACGAACCGCTCGAGCTTGGTGTCGCGCGCTTTGTACACGACCCCTGAGCCTCCGCCGCCGAGGCGCTCCAGGACCTTGTAACGGGAGACGGTGCTGCCGATCAAGACGGACGAATTCCTCAAGAAAGACTGGGGAGAGTCTATCACCGACGGGCCACCCCGGTGGAACCTCGCAACCACCCGGGCAGGTGGTGCGCGCCGCTCCAGGGCTCTGGCAGGATGCATTTCGACGGACGCAACCGAGAGGTAACAAGCGATGAACGAGCTCCGGGTACGCGATCTGATGACGGAAAAGGTGGTGAGCGTGCGCCCCCAGGACAGCGTGGAGAAGATCTACGACGCCATGGCCGAAAAGAGCATCCGGCACCTGGCCGTGATCGACGAAGAGGGCGACCTCGTAGGCGTGGTCTCCCACCGCGACCTCCTGAGGAACGCCAGGGTCGAGCGCTCGGACCTCCCCCTGTCGGTGCAGCGCGAGCTGATGCGCCGGATGAAGGTCGAGGAGGTCATGACCTCGGAGGTCGAGACCGCCGAGCCGGAACAGCCGCTCTCCGAAGCCGCCCAGGTGATGTTCGAAAACAAGTACGGCTGCCTGCCCGTCGTCTCGGGATGGCGGGTCGTGGGGATTCTCACGGAGTCGGACTTCGTGAAGTTCTTCACGCAGCATTGACACGGAGGGAGGAAGCCATGGACAGGAACCTGAAGACGATCGTGATCGGAACCTCGCTCACCCGCGAGAGCGACGCCGTCGTCCGCGCCGGGGTCGAGATCGCCCGCGCCACGGGAGCCTCGGTGCGGCTCGTCCACGCCTATGCGCCGCTCCCGCCCTACACGGGCCTCCCCGCCGAGCTGACGGCCGAAGGGGACTGGCTCGAAAACCAGAAGAGGGTGCTGCGCAAGGAGCTCGCCCAGCAGGCGCTCCGCACCGGGCTCGACGATCTCGACGCCGTCGAGCCCGAGCACGGCGTGCTCGCAGGCGGCCTGCCGCACGAGGCGCTGGTCGAGATGGCGGAGGTCACCGGGGCCGACCTGATCGTGGTCGGCGCCTCGGAAAAGGGCGAGCGCCGGTGGAAGCCGCTCTCCTCGACCGCGGACCGCGTGCTCCGCAAGGCGCCCTGCCCGGTGCTGGTGGTCCGCCCCGAGTCGGCCTTCCCGCCGCGGCGGGTGGTGGCGCCCGTGGACCTCTCCTTCGTCTCCGCAGGGGCCTTGCGCTATGGGCTCGACCTCCTGGCCGAGGCCGGAGCCGAGAGCGCCGAGGCCGAGGTCCTCTTCATCCTGAACCCGATCGAGGCCGAGGGCTCGCTCCAGTTCACCCCGGCCCAGATGGCCCGCTTCGCGGCCGACGAGCTCTCCCGCTTCGTGGAAGCGAACGCGCCCCGGGGAGGCGCCACCCTGAGGCGCCGCGTGCGCACCGGCTATCCCTGGGAGGAGATCGTCAAGGACCTGGACGAGCAGGGCGCGGACCTGGTCATCCTGGGCACCCACGGCCACAGCCGGTTGGAGCGCCTGCTGATCGGCAGCGTCACCTCCGACGTCCTGCGCGAGGCCCGCTGCAGCGTCCTCGCCGTGCCGCCCACCGCGGCGCTCCAGGAAGACGCCGTCCAACACATCGAGGAGCGGGCCCGCCAGAGCGCGGACTGGAGCTTCGTCGCGGACGAGGTCCCGGCGCTGGTCTAGGCGGTCCGGACCTCCACCTCGGGTGGGCTCGCCGGCTGACCGCTCAGCCGGCGCGCCTCGGCCCGCAGCTCTTCGAACTCTTCGTGGAAGCCTAGGACGATCACTTCGGGGTCGGGGACGAGGCCGGCGTCCGAGCCGACCCCCAGGCGGACGAAGCCGGCGTAGCTGAAGATGCTGATCCCCAGAGAGACGCGGCCGGACTGGGGGACCCAGAAGAAGATCTCCTGGATCGACTTGCCCGCGAGGTGGAGCACCTCCCGCGGGCCGGGGACGTTGGTCATCACCGCCGTGGTCTTGGAGGCGAAGATCTTCACCACCAGCTTCTGGACGGCCAGCGGGACGATCCCCAGCATCTTCAAGATCGCGTAGACCACCACCGGCTCGGCCGAGCGCTTGAGCGCGAGAGCCCGGCGGCGCAGCTCCTTCAACCGCTCCACGGCGTTCTGGGCCCCCACGGGGAGCGACAGGAAGATGAGGCCGAACTGGTTGCCGAGCTGGGCCATCTTTTCGAGCGGTCGCAGGTTGACCGGCATGGCCGCCCGGAAATTGAGGCCCTTGGCATCCTCGCCGTGGCGGTCGAGGTACCGCCTCAGGCCCCCGGTCATCGCGGAGAGGAGGACGTCGTTGATCGTCCCCCCCAGGGCCTTGCCCACCTCCTTGACCTCGGCGACCGAGATCCGCTCGGACCAGGCGACCCGCTTGGGCACGCCCAGCGGACCCTTGAACCTCGTGTCCGGATCGGCCGGGCGGAGCACCAGCCGGCTGAACGCGGAAGTCGAGGCGACCCCGGTGACGACCGTGCCCATCGACTCGAAGGCCTGGGCCGTCTGCTCCAGGAGCCGGATGCCGTCCGGCATGATCCGCTCCGCGAGCTGCTTGGCCGCATCGATCCCCAGCGGCGGATTGAGCAGCAGGTCGAGGAAGGGATTGCCGAGGCCGTCGCCCGGAACGTCGGGCCCCACCGGCGGATGGTGATCCGAGTCCGTGAGCGACAGGAGGACGAGGAGCAGGGCCATGCCGTCGCCGATGCAGTGGTGAAGGCGGGCCATGACCACCGAGCCGCCGTTGTAGCCCTGGATCAGGTAGAAGCACCAGAGCACGCGCGAGACGTCGAGCGGCTCGCTCATCAGCGCGCTCACCACCTCGCGCAGCTCGGCGTCTCCGCCCGGCGCCGGGAGCGTGAGCTCGTGGACGTGAGCGCCGATGTCGAACGCCACGTCCTCTTCCCAGTAGGGGGAGCCGCCGCGCATCACCACCCGCTGGTGGAACCGGCGGATGGGAAGGAGCCGCTGCTCGAGGAGAGAGCGCAGCGCTTCCAGCTCGATCCTCTCGTCCAGCACGAGGACGCCGTTGATGATCATCAGGTTCGTCGGGTCGTCCATGCGCAGCCACGCATGGTCGACGGCCGACAGGGGCTCGCGGGCGGGCGTTGTCTTTTCCGCTGGGCTCACGGCGGAAAAAGCATACACCCGGATCGCAAGGGCCGGCTCCCCACCCGTCCGCGCGCGGGGCTCCCACCCCTCCGGGTGTCGGCCCTTCTCCACGGCCCCCGTACTCTCACATCGAGCAGAACCAACCCCAGGAGGACGAGACCATGCTGGAGCTCCGCAACACCCTGACCGGACGGCCGGCCGACCGGCTGCCGAACGTCGACATTCATGAAGAGAACGGCGAGATCGTCCTCAAGGCCGAGGTCCCGGGCCTCCTGATGGGAGACGTCGAGATCTCGATCGACCACGGCGACCTGGTGATGGAAGGAGACGGCTGGGACGACCGCGAGGCCGGCCACGAGCACTACGAGCACCTCTCCGGAAGGCTCCCCCTCCCCTTCGAAGCCGATCCCACCCGCATCGTGAGCCGCGTCGACCAGGAGACCGTGGAGGTCCGCATCCCCATTCCGGCCGTCATGGTGACGGAGGAGTGGCTCGTACCGGAGGAGATCGCGTACTGACGGAAAGCGAGGTTCCATCCATGTCCGAGACCGCAACCGCTATCCTGCCTGCTCCGGGCGTGACCGTCCGGAGCCCCAGGACGGCGAAGAAGACCATGAAGGCGACCGTGTTCCACGGCGCCGGCGACATCCGCCTCGAAGAGGTTCCGCGTCCCGTGCCCGGTCCGGGCGAGGCGGTGATCCGCGTCACCCTGACCACGATCTGCGGCACGGACCTCCACATCCTGCGGGGCGAATACCCGGTGCGCCCCGGCCTCGTCATCGGCCACGAGCCGGTCGGGGTGATCGAGGAGCTCGGCCCGGGAGTCACCGGATACGAGCCCGGTGAGCGCGTCCTGGTCGGCGCCATCACTCCCTGCGGCCAGTGCGGCGCCTGCCTCTCCGGAAAGCACTCGCAGTGCGGCCACGGCGGAGGCTACGAGGCCCTCGGCGGCTGGCGCTTCGGCAACACCATCAACGGCGCCCAGGCCGAGTACCTGCTCGTCCCCGCGGCCCAGGCCAACCTGGCCAGGATCCCGGACGAGCTGACCGACGAGCAGGTGGTCCTCCTGGCCGACATCGCCTCGACCGGCTTCTCCGGCGCCGAGTCGGGCCAGATCAGGATCGGCGACTCGGTCGTCGTCTTCGCCCAGGGTCCGATTGGCCTCTGCGCCACGGCGGGCGCGAAGCTCATGGGCGCCTCCCTCATCATCGGCGTGGACGGGGACGACACCCGCCTCGCCATGTCGCGGCGGATGGGCGCCGACGTCGCGCTCGACTTCCGCAAGGTGGACGTGATCGAGGAGGTCAGGAAGCTCACCGGAGCCGGCGTCGACGTGGCCATCGAGGCGCTCGGCACCCAGCAGACCTTCGAGAGCGCCCTGCGCTGCCTGCGTCCGGGCGGCACCCTGTCGTCCCTCGGCGTCTACTCCGGGAAGCTCCAGCTCCCCTACGACGCCTTCGCCGCCGGCCTGGGCGACCACCGCATCGTCACCACCCTCTGCCCCGGCGGTAAGGAGAGGATGCGGAGGTTGATGGAGGTCGTCCGCCACGGGAGAGTCGACCTCACACCGCTCCTCACCCACTCCTTCCCGCTCGACCGGATCACCGAGGGCTACCACGTCTTCGGCGAGCGGCTCGATGGAGTGCTCAAAGTCGCGATCCGGCCCTAGCCGGACTGTGCACCCCCGGGGGGCTTACCCCC
>DATEIO010000494.1:0-5692 GCA_035278895.1 Thermoanaerobaculia bacterium
GTCGTAGGGCCACGATCACCAATCTGTGAGACAATCATGGACACGATCAGGGAGGGATTCCGTTGAGCGATCACCCGACGCCGGCCGAGCTCGAGGGGCTGGTCTACAACCGCATTCCGCCGGAACGGGTCCGCTCGGTGATCGCTCACCTCCTCGGGTGCGTTCCCTGCCGCAGCGTGATGGCCCCGTACCTCTCGGGGTTGCTCGGCCTCGGCGGCCGGGCCACGGAGGCCGAGCTCACCGCCGAGCAGGAGGCGGCCTACGACGCCGCCCTCGACCGGGCTCTGGGCTCCGCAACCCAGGCCGGCCGGGCCGAGGGACGCCCCGAGCCCCGGGTGTTCTGGGAACCCGGGAAGACGCCGGAGACCCGGGAGGCCCTGCGCCTGCTCGCCGAGCAGGGCTCTCCGCGTCCGGAGCCCACCTCGCCCGCGGAGGATGCCTTCCTCGTCGAAGCCCTTCTGGAGCGGAGCTGGACTCTGCGCTACGAGAGCCCCGCGCAGATGGTGCGCCTCGCCCGGATCGCCTCCCGCCTCGCGGCCACACTCCCGGCCGACTCGCTCGATCCCCGGCAGGTGGCCGGCCTCCGGTTCCGCGCTTTGACCGAGCTCGGCAACGCCTGCCGCGTGGCGGATGACCTGGATACCGCCAAACAGGTTCTGGACGAGGCCGTGGTCTACACCCTGGAAGAGGGCGCGGACGAGCGTCTGACTGCCCGCTATTTCGACGTCCTGGCCTCCCTCTACGGCGCCCGGCGGTGCTTCGAGATGGCCTCCTCCGCGCTCGCCATCGCCCACTCCGCCTACCGCCGCCTGGGAGACGAGCATCTGGCCGGCCGCGCCCTGATCAGCCTGGGCATCTACACCGGCTACGACGGCAACGCCCTCGAGGCGATCCGCCTGATCGGTGAGGGCCTGGCCTCGGTGGACGAGACGCGGGACCCCGACCTCGTGGTCCTCGCTCTCCACAACCAGGCGCGCCTGCTCGTCGACTGCAACCAGTACCGCGAAGCCCGGCGCGTGCTCCGGGATCTCGAGCGGCGGCAGATCCCCGTGCGCGGCCGGGTCAACGAGCTCAAGGTGCGCTGGCTCGAAGCCCAGATCTCCTCCGGGCTTCACGATCTGGATCACGCCGAGCAGACCCTCCTCGTGGTCAAGGACGGGTTCGCGAACGCCCGCCTCCCCTACAAGGCCGCCCTGGCCGGTCTCGAGCTGGGCGCGGTCCGCCTGCGCCAGAGGCGGATCCAGGACTCGGAGCGGGTCGTCCTCGAAGCCATCGACGTCTTCGTCCACCTCCGCATCCGCCGCGAAGCCCTGGCCGCCGTCCTGCTGCTCAAGAAAGCCTGCGAGTCGCGGGTCGCCACCGTGGCCCTGATCGAGTCCGTGGCCGGATTCCTCCGCTGCTCCGAAGACGATCCCCTCCGCTTCGAAGCCTGCGGCTCCCCCGCCGTGGCAGCTCCCGAGTACGCCGGCAACGCTCCGTTGTAAGCCGCGGAATTCCATCGCGCGCTGCGGAATCTCATCGTCTCCGGACGATGGCTCGTTGCGCGCCGCGGAATTCCATCGTACACAGCGGAATTCCATCGTCTCCGGACGATGGCCCGTTGCACGCTGCGGAATTCCATCGTACACAGCGGAATTTCATCGTCTCCGGACGATGGCTCGTTGCACGCTGCGGAATTCCATCGTACGCAGCGGAATTTCATCGTCTCCGGACGACGGCTCGTTGCACGCTGCGGAATTCCATCGTACACAGCGGAATTCCATCGTCTCCGGACGACGGCTCGTTGCACGCTGCGGAATTCCATCGTACGCAGCGGAATTCCGTCGCAGGCCGTCCGGAGACGCTGCCCATTGCGGAATCGTCTTTCGGGGAGAATTTTCCACTCTGCGGACCCAATTTAACCCCACGCGGTTTCTTCCGGACCAAATCCTCTCCGGATGCAGTATTATTTCCTGAATCACATAGCTCGCGTACATGGCAAAACAGAACCGCACTCCCCTCAATCTGGCCCTGGAGCTTCTGCGCCGGATGCGTGGATGGACCCAGGGAGAGCTGGCGCAGGCGGCCGGGATCTCGAGCAACGTCCTTTCCGGATACGAGAGCGGCTTCCGGCACCTCTCCCGCCACCGGCTCGAAAAGCTGGCCGCCTCCATGGGATACGACGTCGACGTCGTCGACACGGCCCTGATCTTTACCGAGGCCATTCACAGCGTCGTCGTCCCCCCGGACTCCCCCTCTCTGGTCGAGCCGAGCATGGCCGAGCGCCAGAGCATCGCGCGGATCGTCGCGACCGTGGCCCACCGCACCATGCAGGAGGTCCATGACCAGCTCTTCCGGACTCTGCGGGACGAGCGCGTGGAGACACACCGCCGCGAGGCCGGAGAGCTCTGGGAGGAGCTGCGGCGCCTCCCGGCGCGGGACCGGATGGCCCGGGTGGAGGCCAAGCCCAGATTCCAGACCTGGGCCCTCTGCGAGCGGCTGTGCGCCGAGAGCGCGAGCGCCGCGGGCGACCACGCGGGCCGGGCCCTGGAGTTGGCCGAGCTCGCCCTCCGGGTGGCCACGCTCATCCCCGGCCTTGAGGCGTGGCGCTCCCGGGTCCAGGGCTACGCCTGGGCCTTTGTGGGCAACGCCCGCCGCGTGGGAAGCCGGCTCGACGCCGCCGAGGAAGCGTTCGAGCGGGCCCGGGAGCTCTGGCAGGCCGGAGGCAACGCCGAGGCGGGAGTCCTGGACGAGACGCGCGTGCTCGATCTCGAAGCCTCGCTTCGCAGAGACCAGAGGCGACTTCCCGAGGCGCTCGCACTCCTCGACCGAGCTCTGGAGGTCAGCGTAGGAGACGACGCGGCCGAACGGATTCTCTTGAAGAAAGCCTCCACTCAAGAGCAGATGGGTAATCACGAAGCAGCGATTGCGACCTTACAGGCTGCGGCGCTGCTGGTGGACGAAGAACGCGAGCCTCGTCGCCTCTTCGCCCTTCGGTTCAACCTCGCGGTCAACTTGGAGCACCTGGATCGACACGCCGAAGCGGAAGCCCTGCTTCCCGAAGTCCGGGACTTGGCTGTGCGTATGGGCAACGCGCTCGATCTGGTCCGGGTGGTCTGGCTGGAGGGACGGGTCGCTGCCGGCTCAGGACGTCGAGAGGATGCCGTCCTGGCCTTTGAACAAGCTCAGCGCGACTTCACCGCACGCGAGATCGCCTACGATGCGGCCCTGGTCTCGCTGGATCTGGCCATCCTGCACCTGGAAGACGGCCGCACTCGCGAGGTCCGCTCTCTCGCCCGCCAGATGATGTGGATCTTCACCTCCCAGAAGATCCACCGCGAAGCCCTGGCCGCCCTCCGCCTCTTCTGCGAGGCCGCCGAGCGGGAGCAGGCCACTGTCGCCCTCGCCCGGCGGGTTGCCGAGTACCTCGAAAAGGCGCGGCACGATCCCGAGCTTCGCTTCGAGGCATGAGCTACTTGTCGCCTATGCACCCCCCGTTCGGATCGATGATGCAGCCGGCATCCGGGGCAACCGGAGCGCACTGGCCATCCGGATCGATGAGGCAGCCAGCTTTTTCCCAGAGCCCCGGCAGGAGCCTCAAGAGCCGGGAGAAGAAATCCGCCGGCTCGGCGGCGGCACTCCAGGGTGTCGCGAGGAGGGTGAGGAGGAGGAGGACCGGAACGCGGAGACGGCGCATGGCGAAGGCTCCTTTCGGGAGGGCTTCCGGGCGGCCTTCATGGCGGCACGGGCAACTCCCGGGAAGTATGGTGCGCCCTGGAGATCATTTCCTTGCCGAAAAAAACATCAAGGGGGATAAGACGAATGGACGAGCGTGAAGATTGGGGGCCGACCGTGGTGTTCCTCCGCATGATCCGGAAGTGGAGGCAGTCCGATCTGGCCAGGGCGGCCGGAATGCACCAGAGCCTCATCTCCCTGTATGAGCGCGGCAAGGACGTGCCCCAGCGGGCGACGCTCGAACGGCTGTCCGCCGCCGCGGGCGTTCCCTACTCCCTCCTCGAAGAGCACCAGGCCCTCGTGCGCCGCGCGCACGCCCGCCCGGCCGAGCGTCTCCCCGCGGGCCTCGCTCCGGTGGACGTGGACTCCGTGATGGCCTCGCTCACCGCCTCGATCTGCCGGATGCTGGACGAGGTCGTCCGGCCCGCCGCAACCGAGCTGCTCCAGAGCGTTACTGCAGAGCGTTCCACTCCCGCACCGCCTGTTCGAACACCTGGCCGTCCGCAGTCCTGATTCCGCAGAAGCGGCATTCGAGCCAGAAGAGCGTCCTGCCTCCTCCGGCCTGAACGGTGGCGCGGGGCTCGTTCCCACAACGGGAGCAGCGCTTGGCGGGCTCTGTGCGGCGCGGGTTCGTCCCGAAGGACACGCTGAACATGATCCTTCCTCCGGCCCCTCATCCCCGAGGATCTTTCTTTCAGCAGGGCTAAAATAAGTGTAGCACGTTCCGGGAGCCCGCAACTACGCGCTCCCGTCGAGCTCGCGCTCCCCCCGCTTGCGCTCGGAGGCGTCGGTCACCAGGGCGATCAGGCCCTCGATCCGGCCGTCCTCGCCGGCGTGGGGGATGTAGGTCGCGTCGATCAACCGGGTTCCGCCCAAGGCGTAGGGGACCTCCCGCTCGTAGGTGACGGTCCGGCCGGCCAGGGCCTCGTCGAAGAAGGGGCGGACAGTCTCGTAGGCCGCTTCCCCGAGCACGTCACAGGCGTGCTGGCCCAGGACCTCGCTGCGCGGAATCCCGAACCAGTCCTCGTAGGCCTTGTTGACGAAACGGTACCGGCGCCCGGCATCGATGTAGGAGACGAGCAGGGGGAGCGAGTCGGTGATCAGGAGGAGCTGGCGGTCCTTGTTCCGGATCTCGTCCAGGGCCGCCCGGGCCAGGGACGCGTCGGCGTCCGCCCGATGGCGCTCCTGGTCGAAGGCGTGGGCGATGAGGCTGATCCCGACCCCCTGGAGGAGGAAGACGAGAGTCCGCAGGGCCATGGCGCCCGATCCCAGGTCCGATGCGGACAAGGGCAGCAGGAACATGGGGACGGCCACGACCGTGGAGAGGACGGTGGCGAGGAGCCCCGGCCGCAGCCCGCCGAGCCAAGCGGCCGCCAGGATGGCCAGCGGAAAGAGGAGGAACGGCGCGCCCGTGTCCACGATCCGCTCCAGCCCGAGCTTGACGAGGAGGGCCACGGCCACGGCGAGCACCGCCACGCCGTAGCGCGCTCCCGAGGAGCGCGTCTCGCTCGGAGGGGACGAAGACTTCAGCACTTGCTTCATATCCTACCCCGCCGCGTCGCGGATCGCCGTGAGGAGGAGAGGGACTTCGATCGGCTTGACCAGGTGGGCGGAGAAACCGGATTCGAGGCTGCGGCGCACGTCCGCCTCGGTGCCGTAGCCGGAGACCGCGACGCCGGGCAGGGCGTAGCGGCTCTTGAGCTCGCGCATCAGGTCGGCGCCGTGGCCATCGGGCAGGCCGAGGTCGGAAAGGACCAGATCGAACCCGCTCTCTGCCTGCACCCGCTCGGCGGCGGCGAGCGCCTCTCCCACGGTGCCCGCGACCGTCACCCGGTGCCCGAGGACGCGCAGCAGCTCGGACATGGCGTCGGCCGTGTCGACGTGGTCTTCCACGAGAAGGATGTGGAGGGGGCGGGGCGCCCCGCGAAGGCTCGGCTCCGTCACACGGTCCTCCCTTCCTCCCGGCGGACCGGGACCC
>DATEIO010000495.1:0-4808 GCA_035278895.1 Thermoanaerobaculia bacterium
TGGTGAAGCTCTTCGGCCGGCTGCCGCGGCTCCCGTACGGCGTCAAGGCCATGGAGGGCGAGGCCGCGAAGTCGGCTCCGACCGCCTACTACTACAACGGCTCGCTCGCCATGGGCCGACCGGGCTGGTTCCTGGCCAACACCTGGGACGTGAAATCCCGTCCGAAGTGGGAGATGGAGGCCCTGACGCTCCACGAGTCCGTGCCGGGGCACCACCTCCAGTACGCCCTCGCCGAGGAGATCGAAGATCTCCCCGAATGGCGCAAGTGGGACATCTACCCCGCCTTTACCGAAGGCTGGGGCCTCTACGCCGAGAGCCTGGGGAGCGAGCTCGGCCTCTACCAGGACCCCTACTCGAAGTTCGGCCAGCTCACCTACGAGATCTGGCGGGCCATCCGCCTGGTGGTCGACACCGGCCTGCACTCGAAGGGATGGACGCGCCAGCAGGCGATCGACTATTGCAAAGCCAACTCGGCCCGGACTCCGCATGTGATCGAGGTTGAGATCGACCGCTACATCGCCCATCCGGGAGGGGCGCCGGTCTACAAGCTCGGCGAGCTCAAGATCAAGGAGCTCCGGGCGTATGCCCAGCGGGAGCTCGGAGAGAAGTTCGACCTCCGTGCCTTCCACGACCACCTGCTGGGTCACGGCCAGCTCCCGCTCGATCTGCTGGAGAAGAGCGTCAAGGAGTGGGTGGCCGAAGTGAAGGGGACGGGCGCAGATCGTCGATGAGATCGCCCAGGACTGTCTCCTCTTCTACGGCCACGCCCGCCTCGGCCATGGCGTGGTCGAGCTCCAGATCCCACCGGGCCGGCACGGAGCGGTCCCCCAGCGCCGGCCGGTCGCAGCGCTGGGCGAGAGCCGCCTGGTAGTCCCGCGCCGTGAAGCGCCACGGCTGAAACGGAACCGTCTCGCCGAGGCTGTTCGCGATCGTCAACCCCGCCCAGTCGAAGTCGCCGTGGTAGAGGAGGCCAGCGCCCTGACTTGCGAGGTCGGCGAGGAGCCGCCTTCCCGCGTGATTCGGAAAGCCGCCGAGGCAGACCAGCGGCGGGCAGGCCGGGCCCCAGCGGTCTGCGGCGGCCGCGACGACGACCGGGTTTTCGCAGACCCGGACCTTGAGACCCGGAGGAAAGGTAAGAGTGCCGGCCGCGATCTGCCGCAGGGTGAGCCGCACCGGCTCGCCCGCCGTTGCGAAGGACCGGAGCCCTTGGGCAATCGGCCCCTCCCCGGCGGGAACGAGCCCGAGAACCAGGACGTCGCAGCTCAGGTCGTCCGTCACCACCCCCGCCTGTTCCCAGAGGGTTCGCCGCTCCCCGGCGTTCCGAGGGGGCGGCTGGCCGGCCAGGAGAGCCAGAGCCCGGAGCACGAGCGTGGCCACAGGGCGGCCGGCGTCCAGGGCATGGCTCGTTCCGAGGATCTCGCTCGCGAGCACGGGAAGCCGCACGCCGTCCCGCTCCGGGGAGGCGAGCGCGGTCAGCACGGCCAGGGCCTGCTCGAGAAGGCGTCTCTCCTCGCCGTCCGCGACCAGCCTCCGGAGCAGGCCGCTCGATCGGAGACCGGCGAGCCAGGAGCGGAGGCCGGGGCGGACAGTAACGACGGGATGGGTCTCGGCGTCCGCCCACAGCTCTTGCCAGCGCAGGCGCTCCGTCTCGCGCTCGCCGGTCCGGTCGCGCAGCGGCCCACCCAAGAGGGTCATGGCGGTCCGGAGGTCGACCTCAAACCGGGATTCCCGGAGCGCCCGGTCGAGGCGGTCGAGACGGATGCGCACGTCACCCGAGGGAAGCGTGGCGAGGCCCAGGAGGCCAGCCACGGCCCGCCGTTCATCGTCCCGGGCCTCCGCCAGCAAGACGGTGCCGCGCGGGCCTCCCAGGGATTCGATCCGAGCCCGGACCTCCGGCCAGAGCCGCGCGAGCTCCCGGCGGCCGAGGTATTCGAGCAGCTCGCTTTCCGGGCTCAATCCAGGGCCTCCACGGTCGCAGGGGGTTCCTCTTGGAGCTCGTGGCCGTTCCAGACGAAACGCACGGCCGCCACCCCGTCGCTGATGGGCTCGCGGTAGAGCTGGTAGGTCGCCACTCCCGGCAGCTCCTCATAGCAGCCCCACTCTTCGTGGCTGGTCATGAGGAAGTCGAGATCCAGGTCCACGAGGAGGCCCAGGCAGCGCCCCCGCATCCCTTGATCAATCCCGGCGAAGGCTTCGTCGAGGAGGATCACCCGCGGGGCGGTCGGCCGGGCGGACCGGTAGTGGGCGGCGGCCGCGGCGAAGAGAGGGAGATGGAGGGCCACGGCCTTTTCTCCGCCGGAGCTGGCGTCGTGCCCGCGGCGGGTCAGCTCGGTCCAGTCGCCGTCGCCGGTACGGCGGAGGATGCGGAACCGGTACCAGCCGCGATAGTCGAGGGCCGCGAGCAGGTGCTCCCGCCAGGGGACCGCTTCCCACTGCTGTCGCGCCGCGGAGATGCGGTCCTGGAAGAAGGCCTCGAGCCGGCGGCGGTCGCCGTCCGCCAGGAGTGCCAGGTCCTGCCGCAGGAGGCGCACCGCCTCGCGGACCTCGGGAGCGGCTTCGGGGACCGGCTCCCAGGCGAGCTTCAGGGCCATTCCCGAAGCCGTCCGGCAGGCGGTGAGCTGCTCGTTCATGTGCTCCACGAGCTCCTGGGCTTGGCGGAGCCGGTCGCGGAGATGGTCTCTCACGTCGCCCAGGAGGTGCCGGCGCAGGAGATCGCGCTCATGGTCCGCCAGGAGCGCACGGCGGGACGCGGTCTCGTCGCGCAGGGTTTCGAGGAGGTCCGGGATGCCGTGCTCGCGGCCGTTGTAACCCACGCGGGCGAGGAGCAGTTCCTCGTCCTGATCCAGGCTCGGCTGGTAGTCGGCGCCCAGGTCCGCGGAGAGGATGCGGAAACGGTCGTGGAGCCGGTTGGCGCGACGGTTGGCGGCATCCGGCGCCAGATCCACTTCCGTTGTCACCTTCTCGATCTCCCGGGCAAGCTCCAGGGCCCGGGTGAGCGACCACGCCGCCGGCTCCGGCACCTCTTCGAGCACCAGGGGGAGGAGCCCTGTTCCCACGGCCCGCTCGAGCCGCGCCACGGCCCGGACTCTCTCAGCTTCGCGCTCGGCGAGATCGGCCTGGCGCAGGTCCACCCGCTCGCGGACGCGGGCTCGTTGCTCCCGGGCCTCCTGGACCTCGTCCGCGAGTCGGCGGCGGCCCCCTTCAAGCTCCTGAAGCCGCCGGGTCTCGGACTGGTGGCGCGCGAGGACCTCTTGGGCCTCGGCGCCCACCGTGGCTTCAAGCTCCGCGCGCTCGGCCTCGGCCGCGGTGGCCCGGGCGAAGCTCTCCCGGGCGCGTCGCTCGATCTCCGCATAATAGGTCTCCGTTTCGAGAAGGAGGCCGCGAACCTCCTCCAGGCGCTCGGCGGCGGCCGTGGCGGCCTCGAAGGCACGGGCCAGATCGCGGAAGGCGGCTTCGAAGCTCTGGAGGCGGAGCCGGTAACCTTCGAGATCGTCGAGGAAGGCGGCCAGGTCCAGCTCCCGCGCCCGCGCGGCGAGCCGGGCCTCGGCGGCCTGCCGGGCTTCCTGCGCTTCGGCAAGCTCCCTTTCCGCGGCTTCGAGCTCCGTGCGCCTTCGGGCCTCGTCCGCAAGGGCCGCCTCGGCCTGGAGGGCGGCGCGCCCGAGGGGGGCGGCCGAGGGGACCAGGGCGGTTTCGCGGTCGAGGGCGGCGAGGAGGCCGGCCACGGCTCCGGCGCGAACCGCGACATCTTCGAGAGCGCGGCCGAGCCCGGCGATCTGTGCCGCCAGCTGCTGCAGGCGCCGCTCACGGGCCGCCTCGCGGGCGCCGGCTCCCAGATGCTCGGCCACGGGCTTCGACCAGGAACCTTGAAGTGGACCGAGTTGGAAAGTGCCATCCGTGCCGATCCCAACCGCACCCCCATCGATCTCGATGGAGCGCAAGAGCGCGTCGATCAGCTCTCGGCCCACGCCATGGCCGGGCGAGGGAACGAGAAGATCGGCGAGGGTCGCCCCGGCCTGGGGCTCGGTGGACGGCACCAGGAAGGAGTCGTGCTCTCCGGAGAGCACGCGGCCGTCGGGCATTACCCAGGCGTCGAGCAGGCCCGCGGCCTCCAGGGCCGCTTCGATCCCGGCGCGCCGTTCCTCCGGAAGACCGGGAGCAAGCTCGCAGAGGAGATAGAGGGGAGCTCCGGGGCGCTCCGCGCGATCGCTCGCCCGGGTCCGCGGCGGATCGGGCCCCAGCTCCCGGGCGGCGGCCACGCGCTCGCGTTCCTCTTCCGCGGCCCTCTTCTCCCCGGCGATCCGGTTCGCCTCGGCTTCCAGGGCCACACGCTCGCGCACGAGGGCGTCCCGCTGAGGGCGCGCCGCGTCGCCGACCGCGGCGGCGAGGTCTCCCCCGTCCCCGGCGGCGATCTGCGCGACCCGGTTCCCCAGGAGAGCGAAAGCCGGTTCGTCGAGGCGCAGCTCCGTGAGGCCGCTCCACCAGGCGGAGAGCGCCTCTTCGAGCTCTCCGCGCCGGCTCTCGACCTCGCTCCGGGCTGCGAAGCTCCTCTCGATCGCAGCACGCAGCCGGGCATCCGCCTCCCGCCGCCGCACCTCGGCCCCTTCCTCGCGCCGACGGGCCCGGTCGCGCTCGCCCGCGAGTCGCTTGAGCTCGGCGACGGCCTCCTCGCCTCTCCGGACCGCCGCCCGCACGACGGCTTCCGCGGCTCCGGCCCGCCCGGGCAGCGCTTCGAGAGCAGCTGAGCCGACAGCCTCGAGACGGGCCTCGGCCGCCGCCGCCAGCGCCCGGCGGACCGCCTCCTGGTGTTC
>DATEIO010000496.1:0-7727 GCA_035278895.1 Thermoanaerobaculia bacterium
CACGCAGTAATTGCCGGAGAGGCCGATGCAGGGCACGCCCGTGCCCGGCTCGATCAGCTCGTTGACCGCCCGGTCGCACGCGATCGTCGCCATGTTCATGCCCATGGCGTCGCCGGTATCGAACCGGAAGCGGAGGAAGACCGTGGTGCCGAAGGCGTAGGGACGGACCTCGAGGAGCTTCAAATACCGGCTCGTGGACTCGGTCAGCTTCCGCAGGTCGTCCTCGTGATCGTGGATCCACTGCAGGAACTGCTGGGTCTGGACGATGCCCGAGGTGCGGAAGACGGGCGCGCGGGTCATGCCCACGTCCTCGACCCGCACCACCACGCCGCCGGCCTCGCGCACCGCGGCGCAGCCCCGGTTGGTGCTCGCCACGAGGGCGGCTTCGGTGGTGGCGAGCGGCACGTAGACCTCTTCGTCGTCCACGTACTTGCCGCGGACCTTGAGCGGCCCCACGACTCCCATGGGGATCTGGGCCACGCCGATGAAGTTCTCGCAGTTCCTATGGGCGGCGCGCTGAACGTCGAGCGAGTGGTGCCCGATGTTCGACAGCGGGGTCTGCGTCATCTCCCCGAGGGCCAGGCGGCGGATCTCCGCGGCCTCCTCGGCGGGGAGGTCCTTGGGCAGCTCGTGGAACCGGCGTTCTCCCGAAACCAGCGAGCGGACGAGGTCCTCGCGGGTCACGGGGGCGGAAGCGGAGGCGGCCAGGGGATTCATCTTGCTCATCTCACGACCTTTTCGAGAAGCTTCGTCTGTTGAAGCTCCGCTATCGTTTTCACTCCCAGACAGAACATGCAGATCTTGAGCTCACGGACGATGCGGCGGACCTTCTCGGCGACCCTTTCGGGGGACTCGGTCGCCGCCGCGAGGAAGGGATACGCCATGCCTACCAGATCGGCCCCCAGGGCGATGGCCTTGGCGGCGTCGATGCCGTTCCGGATGGCGCCGCTCCCGATCACCGTGAGCCCGGGAACGCGCCGGACCTCCTCGATCGAGCGCGGCGTCGGGAGACCCCAGCCGGCGAAGGCCTCGCCGATCTCGACGTCCCCGGCGCGCTGGGCTTCGATGCGCGCCCAACTCGTGCCGCCCACGCCCGCCGTGTCGACGATGCGCACGCCCTGGTCGGCCAGCTTCCGCGCCACGCCCTCAGAGAGGCCGGACCCGACCTCCTTGACCACGACCGGCGCGCCGAGCTCCCGCACGACCTGCCCGATCTTGGGCAAGAGGCCGGAGAAGTCGCATTGACCTTCCGGCTGGATCGCCTCCTGGAGCGGGTTCAGATGCAGGACCAGGGCGTCCGCTCCGATCATGTCGACTGCCTGCCGGCACTCGCGCACGCCCATGCCGTAATTGAGCTGGACGGCGCCGAGATTTCCCAGCAGGGGGACCGAAGGAGCGGCGTCGCGAACGCGAAAGGTATCAGCTTTCGCGGGATCTTCCAACGCTTTGCGCTGGGAGCCCACGCCCACGGCCACGCGCGTCCGCTCGGCCCCGAGCGCCAGGTTGCGGTTGATCCGGCCGGCGAGCTCGGTGCCTCCCGTCATGCAGGAGATGAGGATCGGCGCTTCCAGGCGGTAGCCCAGGAATTCGGCCGATACGTCGACCTCGGCCATGTCGATCTCGGGAAGGGCCACGTGGGAGAAGCGGTACTCGTCGAACGGGCTCCTGCCGCCGAGCTGCATGCGCTCGTCGAGCGCCAGGCGGATGTGCTCGGCCTTGCGGTCCCGCTCGTCGATCAGGGGGGCGGCCATCGGCGTCACGCTCACCGCTCGCGCTCCCAGAGGTAGCCCAGGAGGCCTTCGAAGAACAGGCGCCCCTCGGGCTCGAGGTCGAGCTCCGAAAGCGCTCCGCGCGCGGCCCGCAGCCGCTCGGCCACCATGGCGTTCACCCGCGCCCGCGCGCCCGTGTCTTCGAGCACGGCAAGCACCCGGGGGACGTCTTCCGCCGCGAGGTTAGGGTTGCCGAGGGACGATTCCAGGATCCCGCGCTGCTCCGGGGTGGCGGCAGACAGCGCGTGGTGGATGAGGAAGGTGTACTTCCCCTCTTTCAAGTCCGCGTCCACGGGCTTGCCCACGGTGTCCGGGTCGCCGAACATGCCCAGGAGGTCGTCCTGGAGCTGGAAGGCCTCGCCCACGGCCGCGCCGTAGCGCAGCAGCCCCGCGAGCACCGGGGCCGGCGCGCCGGCCAGAAGGCCGCCCAACTGGATCGGCCGCTCCGCCGTGTAGCATCCGGATTTCAGGCGCAGCACGCGCAGGAGCTCGTCCTCCGTGGCGACGCGGCGCTGGGCCACGAGGAGCTCCAGGTACTGGCCGCCGATCACCTCCTGGCTCATGGCCGCGAAGGCGCGGGCGAGCTCCCGCGCCCGCGGGCCCTCGGAGAGGACCCCGGCCGCCAGCTCCACGGCCCAGGTGTGGGCGAGGTCGCCCAGGAGGATCGCGACCGAGCGGCCGAAGTCCCCGGCGTCGCCCAACAGGCCGTGCGCCCGGTGGGACTCCCGGAAGCGCGCGTGGGCCGCCGGCCGGCCGCGACGGACCTCGGCGTGGTCCATGATGTCGTCATGGATCAGGAGATAGGTGTGGAGGAGCTCGGTCGCCAGGGCGAGGGGCAGCGCCTCCTCGTCACGCCGGCCGCCGCAGGCCTTGTAGGTGTAGAAGACGAGAGCGGGGCGCAGCCGCTTGCCCCCCTCGGTCGCCAGCTCGGCGATGCCCTCGATCAGCTCCAGAGTCTCCCGGGAGCCGGCGGTCGCCGCCTCCTCGCGCTTGGCTGCGAGCCAGGTGTCGAGCGCGCGGTCGAGCCTCTGGCGGAAGCCGTCGAGCAGCCCGGAGAATCCCTCGGGCACCGCTTGCCTCCCGACGGCCGGAGCCGCCTCTGTGGATAGTCCCATGCCTGTTCCTGACCTGGAGTCGCTCGTTCCGCGTCGAAAGCTCTTCGGGGTTCTGGACCCCGCAAAGTGTAACCGAAATCCTCCCGGTGAAAGTCCCCGGAGCCCGCTTCGAGATGATTGTAGGTGAAAGAACTTTGCACTGTAAAGTGAGGGGGCCGTCTCTGGCGGATTGGGGTAGGCTTCCTGCCATGAGCCTCGATCTCTATCAGGTGGATGCCTTCACCGACCGGCCGTTCGCCGGCAACCCCGCGGCGGTCTGCCTGCTGCCCGGCCCCCGCGAGGCGAGCTGGATGCAGTCGGTCGCTCGCGAAATGAACCTCTCTGAGACGGCCTTTCTTCATCCCGAGGATGGCGGCTGGCGCCTGCGCTGGTTCACGCCTGCCATCGAGGTGGAGCTCTGCGGCCATGCCACTCTCGCCTCCGCCCACGTGCTCTGGGAGACCGGACGCCTCGCGGCCGGGGACACGGCCCGGTTCCACACCCTGAGCGGCCTCCTGACGGCCGAGAAGCAGGGGGAGTGGATTGAGTTGGACTTTCCGGCCCGGCGGGTGGAGGAGGTCACCCCGCCCGATGGGCTCACCGCGGCACTGGGCGTCGAAAATCCCCGGTTCGTGGGGAAGAGCCGGTACGATTATCTGCTCGAGACCGGCTCCGAGGCCGAAGTTCGCGCGCTCGACCCGGACCACCGCCGGCTGGCATCGCTCCCGGTGCGGGGGATCATCGTCACCGCGCGGGCGGACGGCAGCCCCTACGACTTCGTCTCCCGCTTCTTCGCGCCCGGCTCCGGCGTCGACGAAGACCCGGTGACCGGCTCCGCCCACTGCACTCTGGGCCCGCACTGGGCCGAGCGGCTGGGCAAAAACGAGATGCTGGCCTTCCAGGCCTCGCCCCGCGGCGGCGCCGTGCGGGTGCGGGTGGCGGGGGAGCGGGTGAAGCTCGGGGGGCAGGCGGTGCTGGTTCTTCGCGGGCAATTGCTTTCGTAGGGGCGGCCCTGCGTGGCCGCCCCTACAGCAATACAGCCCCCCGGCCACGCTTTCGCCCGCTCGTGGCACTCTAGCTCTGTGAGAGAAATCGCCACGTCTTCGGAACCCTTCCGCCTTGCGCGGTCCATGGCCTCCATGGAGCAGTCCACCCTGCGCGAGATTCTCGGGCTCGTGTCCCGGCCCGGCATCCTGTCCCTCGCCGTGGGGCTCCCCGCGCCCGAGCTGTTTCCCATGGAAGGGCTCGCGCGGGCGGCCGCGAGGCTGCTGCCGTCCCGGTCTGCGTCCATGCAGTACGGCATCCCCTATGAGCCGCTCAAGCACCAGATCGTGGAGCTGATGGCCGCCCGGGGGGTCTGCTGCCGGGCCGAGCAGGTGTTTCTCACCGGCGGATCCCAGCAGGCCATGGTCCTGCTCACCCAGCTCCTCCTCGACCCGGGCGGACCGGCGATGATCGAGGAGACGGTCTACGACGGCATCCAGATGGCGATCAAGCGGATGATGCCGGAGCTCCTGACGGTGCCCACCGATCCGGACACCGGCATCGACGTGGACGCGGTCGAGTCCCGCCTCGCCCGGGGCGCCCGGCCGGCCTTCCTCTACACGATCACCGACGGCCACAACCCGCTGGGCGTGAGCATCAGCCCCGAGAAGCGGCCGCGGCTGGCCGAGCTTGCCCGGCGCTACGGCGTGCCCATCCTGGAGGACGACGCCTACGGCTTCCTCTTCTATGGGGATGACCCGCCTCCACCGCTCAAGGCGCTCGAGGACCGCTGGGTCTTCTACATGGGATCGTTTTCGAAGATCCTTGCGCCAGGCTTGCGGGCGGGCTGGATCGTCGCTCCCGAGGAGCTGATCCCCCGGATCTCGGCCTTGAAGCACGCGGCCGACCTGGACACCCCGTCGTTCTCCCACTACCTGATCTCGGCCTGGCTCGAGTCGGAGGACCTCTCCGGGCATCTCGCCTTCCTCCGCACGGAGTACCGGCGCCGGAGAGACGCCCTGCTTGGAGCCTTGGAGACCCACTTCCCCAAAGCGGTGCGGTGGAACCGCCCGCAGAGCGGCATGTTCGTCTGGGTCGAGCTTCCCCAGGAGATTGACGCCGCGACGCTGCTGCGGGCGGCGGTCGAGACCGAGTGCGTCGGCTTCACGCCCGGCATGGCCTTCGCCGCGGGCCGGGGCACGCACGCGAGCCATTGCCTGCGGCTGAGCTTCTCGAACTGCACCCCGGAGCAACTGGAGGAAGGGGTGGAGAGGCTCTCCCGGGTGGTCAGGGCGGCGGTGGGGGAGTAGAGGGGGAAAGAAAAAAGGGCGCGAAGATCGCGCCCTGCTATTCGCTGGAACCGGAGGAGCCCGAGCCCTCTCCGCCGCCGCCCTTGGGACCGCGGTTGAGCTGGTCGTGGAGATAGCGGAGGAAGCGGTGGAAGCCGTCGAGCATCTGCCCGAAGGCCCTCTCCTCCTCCGGGGGAAGAGGCCCAAGCCTCCCCAGAGCCTGCCGCGTCTTCTCACTCCCTCCCGCCCCCGCGTCCGGCCCGGCCGGGTCGTCTTCGAAGCGCTCCGAGCCATCGCCCTTGCGCTTCATCGCCTCGGGTTTGCCATTGATGATCTGAATGGCATTGTGCAGATCGTTCAGGTCGCACCCGAGAGTATCCAGGATCTTCTCCAGGGTCTCGAGCGAGGGCCGCTGCCGGCCGGTTTCGTAGGCCGAGAGCATGCCTTTCGTGATTCCAGCGGCGGCCGCCACCTGGTACTGCTTCTTTCCCTGCCGGTCCCGAAGCCAGCGGAGGGCCTGACCGAGACCGTTCAACACGGATGTACGCACGGTGTATGTCTCCTGAGATCCCGGACAAGATCTCTGTCGTGTCGGTGTCGGAAGGGGGGTGGAAGGAGGTGTTTCATCATGGCGGTAGTGTAGGCGGTAAATGGGCGTAAGTCAACCCTTCCGGAAAGAAGAGGCCCCTTCAGCGACAAGGACTTACGCTTTCATCGGAACTTACGCCTCTCTCCCTGATACGATGGTTTCATGATCGGCCTTCCGGACGTCGAAGCCGCCCGCCAGCGCATCGCTCCCCACATCCGCCGAACTCCCCTGCTCCCCGCCGGTCCGCCCCCACCGGTCCCCGAAGCCGCGGGCCGTCTCACCTTGAAGCTCGAATCGCTCCAGGTCACCGGCTCTTTCAAGGCCCGCGGCGCCACCAACAAGGTGCTCTCGCTCCCCCCGGACCGGGTCGCCCGCGGCCTCGTCACCGCCTCCGGAGGGAATCACGGTCTCGGAGTGGCCTACGCGGGCCGGATCGCACGGGCTCCGGTCACGATCTACCTGCCGGAGAACGTCCCAGCAGCCAAGGCCGTCAAGCTGGAGCGGTGGGGAGCCCGGATAATCCGCGAAGGCGCCGTGTGGGATGACGCCAACCGGGCGGCGCTCGCGGCGGCCGAGCACGAGGGGCTGACCTACGTGCACCCCTTTGCTGACCCGGCGGTTGCCGCGGGGCAGGGGACGGTCGGCCTGGAGATCCTGGAGGACGCTCCGGAGACCGACTTGGTCCTCGTGGCGATCGGCGGGGGAGGGCTCTCCTCCGGCGTGAGCACCGCGGTCAAGGCCTTGCGGCCGCAGGCCCGGGTGATCGGCGTCGAGCCCTTCGGGGCCCCGACCCTTTTCGAGAGCTTCAAGGCCGGGAAGGTGATCGAGCTGCCGGAGGTCACGACCGCGGCCAACACGCTCGCCCCGCGCCGGAGCGACGAGCTCAACTTCGAGATCCTCCGCCGGAACCTCGAAGGGATCGTTCTCGTCACGGACGAGGAGATGCGCGAGGCCGCCCGCTGGCTCTGGTTCGAGATGGGGATCGCCGCCGAGCTCTCCGGTGCCGCGTCCCTGGCAGCCCTCCTTTCGGGACGCATCCGCCTGGACGGCGTCCGGAGCGCCTGCGCGATCGTGTGCGGCGCCGGGACGGACGGCATCAGTTAGGTCTTGCCTCGTTGTCCCGCTTTTGCTACTTTATGTCACTATCTACGTGACGCGCTTGTGACAACCTGCGGATTCTCTTCCGGCCGGGGGAATGCCGCACCGAGACGTGTGGACGTGTGCTGATTGTGATCGATCCGGCCGGAGCCGGATCTCAAATTCAAAGGGGGGAGACACGTGATCGCATCCGATCTCACTCGCAGGAGTGTGGAGCCGCTCGCGCCAACGATCGCTCCGGGACCGCAAGGCTATCCGCTGGTGGGGGCCCTGCCGCTGGTCCGCAAAGATCCTCTGCAGTTCCTCGTCCAGGCAGCCCGGCAATACGGCAACGTCGTCTGTCTGGGCGGCTTCGGCTCCCAGAAATTCTTCCTGGTCAACCACCCCGATGATGTTGAATACGTTTGTAAAACGAACTATAAAAACTACACCAAGGGCGCGAACTTCCAGCTCATCAAGTCCTTTGCCGGAGAGGGGCTCTTCCTCTCCGAAGGTGAGTTCTGGCGCTCCCAGCGCAAGCTGATCCAGCCGGCCTTCCACATCCCGCGCCTCGCGGCCCTGGCTTCCACCATCACCGGCTCGACCGAGTCGGCGCTCGGCCGCTGGGCCCCCTTCGCCCGCGACCACCAGGCTTTCGACGCCGAGCGCGATCTGATGCACCTGTCGCTCGAGATCTCGGTGCGCACGCTCTTCGGCTCCGACGTGGCCGAGGACGCCGAGACCGTGCGCCAGTCCGTGTCCGCGGCCTTCGAGATCCTGCACAACCGGGTCTGGTCGCTCGCCAACCTGCCGCTGTGGATGCCCACTCCGAGCAACCGCCGGTTCCAGCGCGCCGTGGCGGGCATGGACGAGGTGGTCTATCGCATCATCCGGAACCGGAGGAAGAGCGGGGTCGAGGGGAGCG
>DATEIO010000497.1:0-3086 GCA_035278895.1 Thermoanaerobaculia bacterium
CTCCTCGGCCGTCCCCCGGGTCCCCCGCTCACCGCGGGTCAGGTGCAGGATGCCGACCTTGCGCCCCTGCCGGGCGAGGAGGGCCAGGGTGCCGCCGCACCCCAGCTCCACGTCGTCCGGGTGGGCGCCGATCGCGAGCACGTCGAGCTTCATCGGTCCGCTCCTTGCCGTGGTCACGGCGAGATCACCTGCAGATGCTCGGGATCGAGCTCCATCTGCTCCCAGAAGCTTTGGGCGAAGCGCTCGCCGTACTTGCCCTGGAAATGGGCGGTCGAGATCACGCGCTCCTGGGGCTTGCCCAGGGGGAGGGCGATGTCCCGGAGCTGGCGGACCCGCCGGTTCGCCACCTCGTCGCGCCGGGCCGCCGCCGACACGGCTTTATCGGCGAAGAGGTCGAGCGCGCGGAGGATCTGCTCGCGGGTCTTCTCGAACGGCCGCTCGAGATTGGGGTCCGCCGCGAGCGCCGGAGCGCGCAGCTCGGAGAGCGCCTCCTCCACGCGGCCCTTGACCGGGGCTACGAAGTCGCCGCCCGCCCTCTCCGCGAGCTTGCGGTCCAGGGCGTGCGAATCGCCCAGGAGGTCGGTCAAGGAAAAGCCGAGCTCCGAGAGCTTGTCGATCTGATGGGCTTCGATCACCAGCGCCTGCGGCCGGAGCGACACCCAGGCGGGCTCGACCTCCAGCACCCCGTGGGTCGCCGCGGCCTGGGCCATGTAGGAGAGCTCGCCGGGGCCCAGCACCTGGAGACAGGTGCCGAGCACGGCGTCCTGGATCGCCGGCCGGGCGAGCGCGCTGGGAGAGAGAAGCTGCGGCTGGGCATCGACGATCCGCAGGAGGTCCGCGGCGCCGCCCGCACAGTCCTCCCGGCCGCGGAGCATGTAGCAGTCCTCGTCCCCCCGCCACGAGATCCTGCGCCGCTCCCTCCCGTGGAGGAGGAAGAGCGGGCTCGATCCCCGCTGTGGCGTCACCTGGAGGGGGTAGCCCCGCGCCTCGATCTCCCCGTCCCGCCGCACGAGCGCCTCCTCGACCTCCTTGCGCCGCTCGATCAGCCGGCGGAGCCACGGCTGTTGGGCCGCCTTGAGCGCGGGGAGCATGGAGTCCAGGAGCAGCGGGCAGTACGGGCCGGCGAGGTGGGCCATCAGCTTACAGAACGCCTCGCCGAAGCGGGCGTCCGGCCGGTACCACTGCGCGAGCGTCGCGAGCCACTCGGCGTAGCGGTCGCCCGGCATGGCCTCGCCGATCGCGCGGAGCACGTCGGCGACGGCGGGTCCCATCGTCCGCATCCCGACCGGGGTGAGCGACTCCGGGTCCGGACCCAGGTCGAAGGCGCGCGGGCCGTCCGGCGCCGGCACGACCGTCTGCGACACCTCGGCCCAGTCATGGTCCTCGGTCGCCACCCAGTAGACCGCGACCGCGGGCTCGCCCTCTGCTTCGAGCGCGGCGGCCCAGCGCGAAGCCGCGATCAGCTTGCTGAACGAGTAGAGCGGACCGCCGAAGAGGCCCGGCTGCTGCCCGGTCACGATCACGCGGGTGGCCGGGTCCGCGAGCTTCTTCGCGAGCCGGTCGGCATCCGGGTGGCCGTAGCCGCGGTTGGCCACGGCGAGCGCTGCGGCAAGCTCGCGGCGCGCCCCGGGCAGGGCCGGGGTGGACGCCGGCAGCTCTCCCGCGGGCAGGAAGGAGAGCGGAGAAAGGAGGTCCAGGTCCCGCCCCGCAAGCCAGGCTGCGGGCAGCGGGGGCAGGAGCCGGACCGCGGAAAGGCCGATGCGCGTCTCAGGACGGCTTGCGACCGAGGAGGATGAGGCGTTCGCTGTCACGCTCGTAGGAATCTCCGTGGAAATTGCCGAAGAGGCCTTCGACCTCGAGGCCGGCCCAGCGCAGGCCGATGGTCACCTCTTCCGGCTGATAGACCCGCACGCTCTCCAAAAACGTGCGGGAGGGCTCGCCGGGGGCTCTCACGGCGATCCGCTTGTTGATCCGGTGGCTCTTGTCGTCGTACCACCGCTCGATGGCGGCCTCCCGGCCGTCCAGCGCCTGGGTCTCTTTGGGTTTCAGGCCCGCGAGCGCCGTGCCCGGGCTCAGGAGGTCGATCAGGAACCGGCCGCCGGGGGCGAGCACGCGCACGATCTCCTCCAGCACCCGGAAGTTCTCCCGCTCGCTCTCGAAGTACCCGAACGAGGTGAAGAAGTTCAGGACCCAGTCGAAGCTCTCTGCCGCAAAGGGGAGGCGCCGCATGTCCCCCGCCACGCGGGGGAGCCCCTTCTCCCGCATCCGGGCGAGGAGGGTGAGCGAAAGGTCCACGCCCAGCGCGCGGTAGCCCCGCCGGCGCAGAGCCGCCGTGTGGCGCCCCGCTCCGCAAGCCAGGTCCAGCACGGCCCGCGGACGGGCTCCGTGGCCCAGGTGCCGCTCCACGAAGTCGGCGTGCACCTCGGCCTCGGACTCGTCCCGGTGGGAGTACAGCTCCAGGTACTCCTCGCCGAACCACTCTTTGTACCAGGCCATGGGGACGATCATATCCCCGTCCGCGAACGGCGCTATGCTACCCCCATGCTCGCCGACTGGGTCGAAGTCCCCGGCGGCCGCTTCCTCATGGGAGGGGGCCCGCGCGACAACGAGAACCCCCGCCACGAGGTGCGGGTCTCGCCGTTCCTCCTCGCCCGCGCGCAGGTGACCCGCGCGGAGTACCAGGCCTTCCTCGACGCGACCGGCCGGGAGGCGCCACCCTTCTGGAACGAGGCCCCCTTCTCCCACCCGCGCATGCCGGCCGTGGGGCCGTCGTGGGAAGACGCCGTGGCCTTCTGCACGTGGACGGGCGAGCGGCTGGGCACAGCGGTCCGCCTTCCCACCGAGGCCGAGTGGGAGCACGCGGCCCGGGCCGGGCGCGACGTCCTCTATCCCTGGGGGGACGATCCCCCCGAGTCGCTGCCGGACTACGGCCGCCGCTGGAGCCGAGGCCCCGAGCCGGTCGACGCCTACCCGTCGCTCCACCCCCTGGGGCTCCTGGGGCTCGGCGAAAACGTCCACGAGTGGTGCGCGGACTGGTACGACGCCCATTACTACGAGGTCTCGCCCGCAGACGATCCGCCGGGGCC
>DATEIO010000498.1:0-3494 GCA_035278895.1 Thermoanaerobaculia bacterium
GTGCTCCAGCTCGGCTCGCTCTCGTTCTTCGTGATCCAGCGCGGCGACAAGGTCGGCGTCCGGGTGAAGGACAGCAAGAGCCCGGCCCTCGCCGCCTTCCACGGCCTCGACTACTACCCCGTCCAGCCCGACTGGAAGGTCGACGCCCGCTTCGAGCCCTACGACCCGCCGAAGACGGTGGCCGTCCCTAACGTCCTGGGCCAGGTGTCGGACGTCCCCTCGCCCGGCGCCGTGGTGTTCGAATGGGAGGGCAAGACCTACCGGCTGGATGCGCTCCAGGGCTCGCCCGAAGGCGATCTGTCCTTCATCTTCGCCGACGCGACGAACGGCAAGGAGACCTACGGCGCCGGCCGCTTCCTGGACACCGCCCCGCCCAAGGACGGCCACGTGGTGGTGGACTTCAACACCGCCTACAACCCGCCCTGCGCCTTCACCTCGTTCGCCACCTGCCCGCTGCCGCCGGCCCAGAACCGGCTCGCGCTCGCGGTGACCGCGGGGGAGAAGAAGTACGCGGGCGGGCCGGAGCACTAGGGCGGCTACCGCGCCGCCCTCTCCACCTCCCCGCGCAGCACGTGGTAGGGGTTCAACGGGGTCCCCTTCCACCACTCCTTCTGCTCGTTCAACCGGGAGATGGCGAAGTGGAGGTGGGGGTTGTCCGGTCCCGCGTTGCCCGTGGTCCCCACGTAGCCGATCACCTGGCCGCGAGTCACCCGGTCTCCTTCCTTGAGACCCGGGGCGTAGCGCTCCAGGTGGGCGTAGTAATAGGAATAGGTCTCGGTGGGGTCGAACTGGTAGAGGGTCAGCCCCCCGCGGTCGCTCGAGAAGAGCTTGGCGATCCGGCCGTCCTCGACCGCCAGGACCGGCGTGTTGCGCGGCGCGAGGATGTCGATGGCCTCGTGGACTCGCCCTTCGCTCCGGGCGTCGTCGAAGGTGTTCTGGAGCTGGTTGCGGCCGATCCCCTGGACGGGCACGAGGAGGCCACGGTTGGCGAGCTCCGGCGGAGTCCCGAGCCAGGGGCGGGCGGCGGTCTGGGGAGGCGGTTCCTCGCCCGGGGCGGGCGCGGGCGGAGGGGCCTCCTGCAGCGCCTCCGGAGAGGGCGGGACGGCGACCGGCGGCTCGACCGAGGGCGGAGGCGCCTCGGCCACCGTCGTCAGCCGTGCGCCGCTGCTCTTCTGGTAGAGCCAGACGATCAGCAGGACCGTCGCCGCCCCGAGGACGAACCCTCCCAGAACGGCGAGCCCCAATCCACGCTTCGTCTCCTTGGCCATGGCGGCGCTACTCCCGGAAGAGCACGGGCGTGCCCGGCTTGACCATCGAGGCCACGGTCAGGGCGTCCCAGTTGGTCAGCCGCACGCAGCCGTGGGACAGGGTCTTGCCGATCGTCCGCGGCTCGGGCGTGCCGTGAATCCCGTAATGCTCCTTGGAAAGGTCGATCCAGACCAGCCCGACCGGGTTGTTGGGCCCCGCCGGGATCTTGGCCTTGGAGTGCTCAGGGTCGGCGTCCCAGAAGAGGTCCGGGTTGTAGTTGAAGCTGGGGTTGCGCGACACCCCGTTGACCTTCCAGTCGCCGATCGGCAGCGGATCGTGCTCGCTGCCGGCCGAGACCGGGGCGAAGAAGACGACCTGGTTGCCCCGCTGCACCGTCAGCGTGCTCGCGCTCTTCGAGACGACGATCTGCACGTCCCCCGCTTCCCCCTGCCCGTTCGTTCCCTGCGGCCCGCCCTCCGCAGCCTTGCCGGAGAGGTTGACCGGGCGGACGTTGGGCACCCGGATCGTCTCTCCCGCGGCGAAGCGCGCCCGCGGATTCAACTGCTTCAGGAACTCGGGGGTCGAGTGGAACTTCTCGGAGAGAAGCTCGAGCGTCGAGGTATAGCCCAGGCTCTCGAGCTTCGATTTCTCAACCATGTCCTCCGGGATGTTCGGGGTGAACGGCCCGTTCGCGTCGTCCGGCGTGATCGTGTAGTTGACCACCACCTGGTTGCCAGCCTTGCCGAGGAGGGCCTGCCAGGTGGCGGGGTCCACCTTGCCGGAGCCCTGGAGGCCGTTGGCCGCCTGGAAGGCCGCCAGGGCCTTCTTCGAGTTGCCGCCCCACTTGCCGTCCATCACTCCCGGCGAAAAGCCGGCCCGGTCGAGGAGGACCTGGACGTCCCCCGGCGCCTGCGCGGAAGGCCCGCCGGCCGCCTGGGCCTGGGGCGCGGGAGCCGGCGCAGGAGCGGGGACCGGCTTCTCCGGCCGCGGACGGGTGGGCGCCTGCGGGGCCAGGGGCCGTTGCGGCTTCGGCTCGGGCTGCGGCTGCTGCGCCGGAGCGGGCTGCTGCTGGTCGGACGCCAGGGGCGGCCGCGCGGACAGGGCGAGCGGCGCTATCAAGAACAGAACAGCGATCTGGATCGTAGCTCTCATCATGGGGGTCTCCTCGGAGTCTCGGACGGCCTCTCAAAGGCCGCCTTACCCCCTGGGATGCAACCCGCGAGCCACCCAGGGGCCCGAGTCCATGAAAGAATAGTGACGCCCATGAACGACAAGAACCTCAGCCGCTACTTCTTCATCGCCGTCCTGATCGGCACCACGATCGTGTTCTTCCGGATGGTCCAGGCCTTCCTGATCCCCATCCTCCTGGCGGCGGTGTTCGCGACGCTTTTTTATCCCCTCTACGAGGCGTTCCTGCGGGTCTTCCGCGGCCGCAGGAACCTGGCCGCCTTCTTCTCCTGCTTCGTCCTCCTCCTGGGATTGATCGTGCCGCTCTACCTGGTGGCCGACATGGTGGTGCGCGAGGCGATCGACCTCTACCAGACGGCGGGGCAACAGATCCCCGACCTGCTGAAAAAGGGAGAGGCGGGCCCGCTCGCGCGGCTCCGGACGCTCCCCTATCTCCGGGACCTCAAGCTGGAGCAGATCGACTGGACGGCCACTTTGAAGGACGCGGTCACCTCGGCCGGCAGCTTCATGGCGACCGTGATCAACAAGACGTCGCGGGGAACGCTCCAGGTCCTGGTGACCCTCTTCACGACGCTGTTCACGATGTTCTATTTCTTCCGGGACGGCAAGAGCCTGCTGCGGCGGCTGCGCTTCCTGATCCCGCTCGACCGGGAGTACAAGAACGCCATCGCCACCCGTTTCGCCTCGGTCGCCCGGGCCACGGTCAAGGGGACCATGGCGATCGCGCTCGTCCAGGGCACGCTCTCCGGGCTCACGCTGTGGATCTTCGGAGTGGGCTCGCCGTTCCTCTGGGGCGTGGTGGCGACCCTCCTGTCGATCATCCCCCTGGTGGGGGCCTGGCTGGTGCTCTACCCGGCCGCCTTCATCCAGATTGCCACCGGCAACCTCTGGCAGGGGATCGGCATCCTGATCGTGACCATCCTCGTCATCGTCAACGTGGACAACCTCCTGCGCCCGCGCCTCGTGGGCCAGGAGACGGGCATGCACGATCTGATGGTCTTCTTCTCCACCCTGGGCGGGATCGGCATGTTCGGCCCCACGGGCTTCATCATCGGCCC
>DATEIO010000499.1:0-6293 GCA_035278895.1 Thermoanaerobaculia bacterium
TCGTCGCCTTGACCGCCTGCAGCCAGCCGGAGCCCATCGCCCCAGTTGCCGTGGTCCAGGCCCCCGCCGCGGTTCCCGTGGCGAATCCCGCGCGAGACATGAAGTCCGAGGCGACCCAATACATCGAGTACTACAAGGCGATCCGTCTCACTCCCGAGCAGGAGAAGATCAAGAACGACGCCCTGACCAAGATCCCGGCCCCCTGCTGCAGCGAAAACTCGATCGCCACCTGCTGCTGCCCCTGCAACATGGCCAAGGCCGTCTGGGGCTACTCCGCCTACCTCATCACCGAAAAGGGCTACGACGCCCCGCAGCTCGAAAAAGCTATCCGCGACTGGCTCGCCGCCGCCAACCCGAGCGGCTTCACCGGCGACGCCTGCCACAATGGAGGCTGCCCCCGCTCGTTCGAGCACAACGGGTGTGGGGGAATGATCGAGGGGGTGGTTCTGTGAGCCGTTTCCCCCGAGGGACGGGCCGCATCCCCGGAGGGAGAGCCCCCTCCCCGCGAGGGAAGGCCGGCTCCCCACGAGGGAAACGCCGCATCCCCCGAGGGAGAGCCCCTTCCCGCGAGGGAAGACAGGCGCTTTTCCAGGGATGCAGCGTTCCCCCCGAGGGACGCAGCCGCGAGCGCGTTGTATGCTCTCGCGCAGCCATGATCCGCCTTCCCTCTCGCTTCCCGTTCCCCGCCGCATGAACGTTCAAGCCTTCATCTGGAAGTGGTCCAAGGTCGCCCTCACCGAGAGGTCGGCCTCCCAGCAGCACTTCCTCGACCTGTGCGAGGTCGTGGGGCACGGCAAGCCCGCCGAGCTCGATCCCGAGGGGGATTCCTTCACCTTCGAGAAGGGCGCCGCCAAGTACGGCGGCGGCCGGGGATGGGCCGACGTCTGGAAGCGCGGCTTCTTCGCCTGGGAGTACAAGGGGCATTACAGCGACCTCGCCGCCGCCTATGACCAGCTCCTCCGCTACCGCGAGGCCCTGGAAAACCCGCCCCTCCTCGTGGTGTGCGACATGGACCGCCTCGTCGTCCACACCAACTTCACGGGCCGGCCCACCGTCGTCCACGACATCCACCTCAAGGATCTGGCCAAGCCCGAAAATCTCGAGATCGTCCGCGCCGTCTTCCACGATCCCGAGCGGCTCAAGCCCGGCGTCACCCGGGAAGGCATCACCCGGGATGCCGCCAGCCGCTTCGCCGAAATCGCCAAGACCCTGCGCGACCGGGGCCTCGATCCTCGCAAGGTCGCCCGCTTCCTGGACCGCATCGTCTTCCTCTTCTTCGCCCAGAGCGTCCACCTCCTGCCGGACAACCTTGTCGTCCGCCTGCTCCGGAACAGCCGGGAAAGCCCTGAAGCCTTCGCCCGCGTCCTTTCCGGCCTCTTCGAAGCCATGGCCCACGGCGGCTTCTTTGGAGTGGACCAGATCCGCCGCTTCAACGGCAACCTCTTCACGGATGCCGACGTCCTGGTTCCCACCCGGGACGAGTTGGAGAAGATCGTCAAAGCCGGCCGCCTGGACTGGAGCGCTATCGATCCGTCCATTCTCGGCACCCTCTTCGAGCGCGGCCTGGACCCTGCAAACCGCGCCGAGCTCGGCGCCCACTACACCAGCCGCGAGGACATCGAAACCCTGGTCGAGCCCGTCGTCCTCGCGCCTCTGCGCCGGGAATGGACCGAGGTCCGCCAGACCGTCGAGAACCTCCTCGCCACCGGCAAGAAAAACCCCACCGAGAAAGACCGGCGGAAACCGCCCATCGAAGGCGGGACCCTCCGCAAGGCGCGCCTGGAGTCCGACCTCCTCATCCGCCGTTTCTGGGAGCGGCTCGCCCACGTCCGCGTCCTCGATCCGGCCTGCGGGTCCGGAAACTTCCTCTACGTGACTCTCCAGAAGCTCAAGGACCTGGAAAAAGAGGTGATCCTCTACGCGGGCGAGCACGGCTGGCCCTACATCCCGCTGGTCGGTCCCTGGCAGCTTTACGGCATCGAAATCAATGAATACGCCTTCGAGCTCGCCCAGATGAGCGTCTGGATCGGCTATCTGCAATGGATCTGGAACAACGGCTTCGGCTTGAAGGACGATCCCGTCTTGCGTCCCATGGACTCCTTCGAATGCAAGGACGCGATCCTGGACCGGTCCGATCCGGAGAATCCGAAAGAGCCTGAGTGGCCGAAGGTGAATTTCATCGTTGGGAATCCGCCGTTTCTGGGCGGGAAGAGGATGCGGGGAGCCGGAATACCCGATGAATACCTGAGCGATCTTTTCAGACTTTGGGAAGGCAGAGTCCCAGCCGAATCCGATCTTTGTTGTTATTGGTTTGAGAAAGCACGGCGCCAAATCGAGATCGGCCAATGTGAGCGGGCCGGACTCCTCGCCACTCAAGCGATTCGAGGAGGCGCAAACCGTGTTGTCTTGGAGAGGATAAATTCCACGGGGAGCATCTTCTTTGCCTTGAGCGACCGCGAGTGGGTGCAGGACGGCGTCGCTGTTCATGTTTCCATGGTGGGATTCGGGGCAAGCGAAGGAGCTACTCCGGTCCTCGACGGCCGGGAGGTGGAAAAAATTTTCTCGAACTTGACAGCCGATGTGGATGTAACGGCAGCCCTTCGGCTTCAAGACCAAGTTGATCTGTCATTCATGGGCGACACCAAGGGAGGGAAGTTTGAGGACGACTTTGAGAATCTTGCCTGGATGCTGAGTGAACCCAATCCTCATGGGCTTCCGAATTCTGATGTCATCCGCCCGTGGGTCAATACATCTGGCCTGACCCGTATACGCAAAAACTCCTTGATCATAGATTTTGTTGCACAAGCTGAGTCAGAAGTGGCCCTCTACCAAGCCCCGTTCGCCTTCATCCAGGAGAACGTCAAGGAGAGCAGAGCTACCAATCGACGGGAGGCTTATCGAGACAACTGGTGGCGCCATGTCGAGCCCAGACCGGGACTGCGTGCGGCACTGCAAGGTCTGCCTCGCTACGTTGTGACGCCGACGGTCTCCAAGTTCCGCCTGTTCGTCTGGCTCGACTCTCCAGTGCTTCCCGATCATCAGTTAATCGTCTTTTGCAGGTCTGACGACTATTTCCTCGGGGTCCTGCACTCAAGACTTCACGAGACCTGGGCTTTCTCCCAAGGGACCCAACTCCGGGAACGCGCGAGCGGATTCCGCTACATCCCGACCAAGACTTTCGAGACCTTCCCCTTCCCCCATCCCACCCCCGAGCAGGAGACGGCCATCGCCGCAGCCGCCAAGGAGCTCGACAATCTCCGCAACCGCTGGTTGAATCCGCCGGAGTGGACCCGCGAAGAGGTACTGGAGTTTCCCGGCTCGGTGGGCGGTCCCTGGGCGCGGTACGTCCATGATCCCGACGGGCGGGGGATCGGCACGGTCCGGTATCCGCGTCTGGTGCCTCGGGACGACGAGAGCGCGGAGAAGCTCCGGGAGCGGACCCTCACCAACCTCTACAACCAGCGCCCCACGTGGCTCGACCTCGCGCACCGGAAGCTCGACGAGGCGGTCTTTGCCGCCTACAGGTGGGACCCGGGGATCTCGGACGAGGAAATCCTGGAGAAGCTGCTGGCTTTGAATCTGGAGAGGGCAGGAGTGTCCGGGTAGGCCGTCAGAGGAGGATCCTGTATCGCGAACGCGGGCGGCCACCCCTTGACAGTCTCGCCCGAAGGTCAAAGAATATCGTTTATCAGAGAGCAGGGACATCGGTATCCCAGAGGCCGGCGGCAGCAAGATACGCCGGTTTGAAAGGAGAGTCGCCATGCAGCATCAGATCTCTCTCAACGTCTTGGGATACCAGGAGGAAGGTGAGTGGGTGGCTCTTGCCCTGGAGATGGATCTCAGGGGCTATGGGGAGACGTTCGACGAAGCCCTGGAAGATCTCGCCGACGTAGTGGGTATGCAAATCAGCTTCTCCCGTTTCAAGGGTCAGCCGTGTCTGATCTGGAAGGCTGCAGACCCTGTCTGGTTTGAACGCTTCGCCGAGACGAGAAGAGACTACCTGGAGGCCCTGGTGGGTGAGACCGAGCTTTCAGAGCCGGAATACAGCATCGCCGGCCTGCCCATACCGCCTGCCCATGTCATCGAAGCCATGCGGCGCAGCTTCGTACCCACCGAGGTTTGATCTCCTTGGCCAAGCCCAAGTCGTTTCGTGACGTTGTCGCTATCCTTAAAACACGATCCCAGATTCGAGTTCTTTTCCAACCGCGCCAAGGGTAGTGAGCGGATGATCTACCATCCGGACATCAATGGCAGACCGGCCTCTCACCCCGTAAAGTGCCATGGAGAGGGCACCGAGTTGAGGAAAGGCGTCCTTTCCTCTCTCATACGCCGCTTTGCCTTGCCGCGCGATATCTTTTCTTGAATACTGCCCACGAGCCACTTACCCACTCCCCCGCGCAACCCCACGCTCCCCCGCGCGTATACCTCTCCACCCAAGCGGCAGACGCCGGACGAGGTATGCCCGTGAGACGAATCTCGACTGTTTCCCTCCTCTTTCTGACGGCCCTCCCCGTTCTGGCCGGCGACTGGCCGCGCTTCGCGGGGGTGAAACAGGACGGGATCTCGCCGGAGACCGGATTGCCGCGGACGTGGCCCGAGGGGGGGCCGCGGGTGGTGTGGAAACGGGCGATCGGGGAAGGGTATGCGGGGATGAGCGTCGCCTCCGGGCGGCTCTATACCCAGGACTCGGATGAGAAGACCGAGTACGTGCTCGCCCTGGACGCGGCCACCGGCAAGGAGATCTGGCGCGCCCCCATTGGCGACAAGCTCGTGGACAACATGGGCAACGGCCCGCGGGGGACTCCGACGGTCGACGGCCCGACGATCTACGCCCTGGGCTCTCTGGGCCGGCTCGCGGCCCTCCAGGCGACAGACGGGAAAGTGCTCTGGACGGTCGAGCTCGTCCCGGCGTTCGGCGCCAAGCGGCCCACCTGGGGATACTCGGCTTCGCCGCTCATCGACGGCGACCTCCTGATCCTGGAGGTGGGCGGGACCGAGAAGCGGGGGGTCGTGGCCTTCGAGAAGGCGACCGGCAAGGTCCGCTGGGCGGCGCGGGAGGGAGATCCGGCCTACAGCACGCCCGTCCTGATGACGATCGGCGGGATCCGGCAGTACGTCACCGCCCGCCGGGCTGGCCCGGAGATCGTTTCTTTGCGCCCTGACGGCTCGCTCCTCTGGACCCACCCCGGGCCGCCCACGGTCATCACGAGCCCGCTCTTCATCCCGCCGGACAAGGTCTACATCTCGGCCGGCGACGACGCGGGCGCGACCCTGCTGCGCATCCGGACCGAGGGGGGCCAGGCCACGGCCGAGAAGGTGTGGGAGACCCGCGGGATGAAGAACCACTTCAACAACGCGGTCGTCCTGGGCGAGCACATCTACGGCTTCGACAACGCCACTTTCAAGTGCATCTCCGTGGCCACCGGGGAGCAGGTCTGGGCCCAGCGCGGCCTGGGCAAGGGCTCGCTCATCGCCACGGCGGACGGCCTGCTGATCGTCCTTTCCGACCGTGGCAAGCTCCTGCTGGTCGAGGCCACCCCCGAGGGCTACAAGGAGCTCGCGGGCTTCCAGGCCCTGGAAGGGAAGGCCTGGACCTCCCCCATCCTCGCCAACGGCAAGGTCTACCTGCGGGACGAGGACGAGATGATGGCGCTCGATCTGGCGGCTCCCGGAGCCCCGGCCCGGGCGGGGGCAAGCCCCTCGCCCGCGAAGGCGGAGGCAACGTCCGTGGCGAAAACGGAGACGGCGTCCGTGGACGAGATCGTCGCGAAATACGTGGCCGCCCGGGGCGGCGCGGAGCGCTGGCGGGCGGTCCAGTCCATGGAGCTTGCCGGAACCTACCGGAGCTTCAGCGAGGACCGCCCGTTCACGCTGCGGCGCAAGCGGCCGGGCCGCTACCGCTTCGACACGGAGACGATGCACGCCAAGGTCACCGTGGCCCACAACGGCGCCACCCCCTGGTGGATCTTCCCGCCCTACGGCATTCAGGAAGCCACAGCGGTCGAAGGCCCCGACACCGTCCTGATCGCCCGGGAGGCCGAAATCGAGCCGGTCCTCCTCGACTACAAGGCCAAGGGCCACAAGGTGGAGCTGGTGGGTCCGGGGGACATCAACGGCCAGGCGACCGTCGTGCTCAAGGTCACGCTCGCGAACGGCTGGGTCGAGACCTGGCACTTGGATCCCAAGACCTGGCTCGAAGTGGCCGTGGACTCGAAGGTGGTGGACTACACCCAGCTCCCCCAGGAGATGCAGCAGAGGGCCTACTTCGCGGATTTCCGCACCGTGAACGGCCT
>DATEIO010000500.1:0-20308 GCA_035278895.1 Thermoanaerobaculia bacterium
GCCGGGGCGGGCTACGCGGTCGTCCAGATCGACTTCCACGGCTCGACCGGCTACGGCCAGGCCTTCACCGACGCGATCCGGAAAGACTGGGGCGGCAAGCCTCTGGTCGATCTGCAGAAGGGGCTCGCGGCCACGCTCCAGAAGTATCCCTGGATCGACGGCGGCCGCACCTGCGCTCTGGGCGCCTCCTACGGTGGTTACATGATCAACTGGATCGCCGGGAACTGGCCCGACCGCTTCCAGTGCCTCGTCAACCACGACGGCATCTTCGACCAGCGGATGATGTACTACGGCACCGAGGAGCTCTGGTTCCCGGAGTGGGAGCAGGGCGGGCCGTACTGGCAGGCGGCCGAGACCTACGAGAAGCACAATCCGGTGAATTTCGTGGACCGCTGGAAGACGCCCATGCTGGTCGTCCACGGCGGCCTCGACTACCGGGTGCCCGACAACCAGGGGATCGCCACGTTCAATGCCTTGAAGCGGAAGAACATCCCCAGCGAGCTCCTCTACTTCCCCGACGAGAACCACTGGGTGTTGAAACCCGCCAACAGCATCCTCTGGCACGACACCGTGCTCGCCTGGCTCGACCGCTGGCTGAAGCCCGGCGCTTCAAAGTAGCGCTACGAGGCCGCCGGGGGTCTCCTCCGGCGGCTTTCCGATCTCTTCCGAAACCAAAAAATTGAAGGATCAAAACTTTAGCTCTTGAAAAGCCGTGATCGATTCGCCCGCATTTGAGCCCCTTTGCTGAAATCCTGAGTGGATCTCCGCTCCGGCGCCCAAGTCGTGGGAACGAAAGAGGTTGAGGCCTTCCGGGGCGCGGCCGGGCCGGCCTCCCGAAAAGTCGTCGAAAATTTTTTGGGAAAAGTTGTCTCGAAATCCGCCTCTCCGGCAACGAAGATAGTAGAAGAGATGGGATGGCCGGGTTGGTTCAGCGGTTGATGCACGGCCGGTCCATCTCTGGAGCTACCCGAGGAGGAAGATCATGCAGCTCACCACCTTGCCGATGCCTGGAGCCCTTCGACTGCGAGCGCTTCATCCGCTGATCGATGGCGACGGCTCGTGCAGCCTGATCTACGACCTGGAGAGGGCCGCGGTGGTAGAAGTTCCGGAGGAGCTGCAGTTCCACGTCGCGCCCGCTCTGGAAACCGGGGACCTGGACGAGGACCTGGTCGGCTGGCTCGCCGGCGAAGACCTCCTGACCTCCGAGGGCTGGAACGGCTGGCGGGAAGAGCCCGAGGCCGTCGGCACCCTGGAGGCCGCGGGTTGGTGGAGCCTGGGAGCGATCTACCGGGTGGACGACACGATCCACGCGCGGATCGGCCAGCCCGACGAGGAGGCCGTGCTGCCGGCCCTGGAGCACGTCTTCAAGCACTCGCTGGGAACGGGAAAGGTCAAGCTCCACCTCGACTGGGGCGGCGACTTCCCGGGCCGGAGCCTGCTCAAGACGATCGTGGTCGAAAGCCGGCGGCTGGCCGCCCCCGGCTTCCAGGAGGTCTCCTCGGAGCTGTCCCTGGACGCCTCCGAGGTCACGCCCGCCATCGCCTCCTTCCTGGCCGGCCTGCCGATCCACGTGCGGCTGCGCTGCGGCAGCTTCCCGGGCTCGGACGAGCTCATCCGTCTGGGCGGCCGGGTCGAGGCCTGGCGCGCCGAGCCCGCGGTCCGTCTCCTGGTGGACCGCATGGCCGAGCGGCTGACCGTCTGCTGTGTGCTGGACGGCGCCCGCCTCCTGGACCTCTGGGGATGGGCCAAGCGGACCGGCGTCAAGTATCTGGACGCCGTCCGTCTCGAGGACGCGGTCTTCACCGGCAAGCCGCAGCCCGCCCGGGTCCGCGAGTACAGAAACGACCTCCTCGCCGTCTGCGACGAGATGGCCGGCGAGCTCGAGGCCCAGCGCTTCCCCGTGGACTACAAGCCGCTCTCCCGCATCGTCGGGCGGCTGCGGAGGAGCGAGCCGCTCGATCTTCTTCCGGGCGGCGGCTGGAGCTCCGGCCTGCCGTTCGACGTCCCGGGCCTGGGCTCCGGCCTGATGCCCGACTTCTGGAAGGGCTTCCCCGAAGAGGCGGAGCCGGCGGCCTTCCAGGAGGAGTCCGAGCCGTCCTGCCGGGGATGCTGGGCCCGGCACATCTGCAACCAGAGCTCGTTCGCCGCCTCCGGATTCGAAGGCGACGACCCCCAGGAGCCTTCGGAGGAGCGTTGCGCCCTCTGGAAGACCGAGGTCGAGGTGGCCCTCCGGTTCTACCACCGGCTGGCCCACACGGACCCGATCCAGGTGCTGCGCTTCTTCGAGGAATCGTCCCGCGAGCCGGTCACCGCTCCGATCGGCCGCCGCGAAGACTTGGGGTACCTGAAGGTGCCCTTCTGAGGACCCGCGCCATGGCTCCCGCACCCAAGAAATAACTCTCCCCTCGGGCAGAGGCGTCTCCTCCCGGAGGCGCCTCCGCCCTCTTTTTTTCTCTGCCAAGCTGTTCAGCGCGTGACGGCCTCGCGGTGCCGGTCGACCCAGTACGCCCAGGCGACCAGCAGCCACTGGATCATCGAAGCCCAGGCGATGACCCTCTCGTCGTCCGGCGGCGCTCCGGCCATCCCCGAGAGCCAGATTCCGGGCAGCACGATCAGGAGCCCCCAGAGGCCGAGCCGCCCCACGCCGTCGCGCGCCCGGGTGGCCCGCAGGTAGAGGGCGATCCCTGAGCCGTAGATCGCGAGCTCCACGGCGATCGCGAGAACGGGCTGGTCCCACAGCCCCAGTCCGACGTAGCGGCCCATGCCCGGGACGAGCGGCAGGTCGGGCCGGTGCGTGAGGAAATCGAGCCCCCAGTGGCTCACCACGCCCGCGCCCAGGAGGAGCCCCGTGCGGAAGCTCCGCGGCACGCTCCGCCGGCGGACGAGCCCGTAGGCCACCGCGAAGAGGAGCGACCAGACGACGGCCATGAACAGGCTGTGGCTGAACGGGTACTCGTAGAAGTCGAGCGGGGAGAGCCGCGTATAGCCCGGGGTGACCCGCACGTGCTCCCAGCCCAGCAGGATGAAGACCGGCCACAGGAGATCCAGGAACTGGACCGCCAGGAACCAGGTTCCCAAAGACACCCGGGGCGTCGCGGCACGGCCGGCGAGCCCCACACCGAAATGACCCGCAAACATGGGGAAAGATCCTACCGCAGACGATATCCTCACCGCATGGCCTCGAATGCCTGGCTCCGCCTCCGCTACACGATCTGGGCCCCCCACTACGACAAGATCACGAAGTTCCCCCGCGAGCGGAAGCGCTCGGTCGAGCTCCTCGACCTTGAGCCCGGCGAGCGGCTGATCGTCATCGGCTGCGGCACCGGCGCGGACCTGCCGTTCGTCCCGGAAGGGGTCCGGGTCCTGGCGACGGACCTGACCCCGGCCATGCTGGAGCAGGCCCGGGCCCACGCGCGCCCCGGCATCGATTTCCGGGTGATGGACGGCCTGGCCCTCGACCTGCCGGACGGCGGGTTCGACGCCGCGATCCTCCACATGGTCCTGGAGGTCATTCCAGACCCGGCCCGCTGCCTGGCCGAGGCCGCACGGGTGCTCAAGAAAGGAGGGCGCCTCGCCGTGTTCGACAAGTTCCTGCCGGACGGCGCCCGGCCCGGGCTTCTCGCGCGCGCCGGCCTCGCCCTCCTGGATCTCGTCTTCACCTCGACCAACCGGCAGATGGGGGAGATCCTCGCCCGCTCCGGCGCCCCGTTCGCCGTGGAGCACGCCGAGCCCTCGGTCGGCTCCTACCGGCACCTCCTCCTGCGCCGCCTCTGAGATATCATCGCGATCATGGACACGGACGAACGGCTGCGTGGCGCGGGCGGCACACCGGGAGGCCTCGGAGAGTTCCTGATCGGCCTCGCCATGGCCGTGGCCGGCGGCTACTGGCTCACCAGCAACGTCACCGTGAGCTCCGGCTTCTGGCACGTCTGGGGGTACAACGCCTTCGGCATGACCCTCGTGCCCCTCATCTTCGGCATCGGCATCCTGTTCTTCAACGGGAGATCCAAGGTGGGCTGGCTGCTGCTCTTCGTGGGGGCCGTGATCATCCTCGCCGGGATCATCATGAACCTCCAGATCTACTTCCGCTCGACGAGCCTGTTCAACACCCTCGTCATGCTCGTCCTCCTCTTCGGCGGCCTCGGGCTGATCGCCCGGTCGCTGCGCTCGCACTGAAACGAGCGCCATGCCCTGGCTCCGCCGGAAGCGCGCCCGGCTCGCGCTCCTCCTCCTCCTCCTCGCGGTTGCAGCCTATTTCTCGATCCGCCCCTCGAACGCCCGCAACTGGTCCCGGGATCAGACGAAGCTCGCGTCCGCCACCTTTGAAGGCGATCTCGTCCACGTCCGGAACATCCGCAATGTCCGGTACCGGAGCACCACGGACTACGACCCGGCCTGGTACGACAAGACGTTCGATCTCGGAAAGCTCGAATCGCTCTGGTTCATGGTCGAGCCGTTCGACGAAGGCAAGGGCGCGGCCCACACCCTGGTGAGCTTCGGCTTCGCAGGCCCGGAGTACCTCGCGGTCTCGGTCGAGATCCGCAAGGAGGTGGGGGAGGAGTTCTCGGTGGTGAAAGGGATCCTGCGCCAGTACGAGCTCATGTACGTGGTGGGCGACGAGCGCGACCTGATCCAGCTCCGCTCGAACTACCGGAAGGACGACGTCTACCTCTACCCGATCCGCGCCCCGAAAGAGCGCATCCGGGCCATGCTCGTGGGCATGCTCGAGAGGGCCAACCGGCTGCGCGAGGAGCCGGAGTTCTACAACACGCTCACCAACACCTGCACCACGAACATCGTCCGCCACGTCGAAGAGGTCGCCCCCGGCCGTGTCCCCCGCTTCCGCCGCGAGGTGATCCTCCCCGGCTACTCGGACCGGCTCGCCTACGACCTGGGCCTCCTCGACACCGACCTGCCCTTCGAAAAAGCGCGCGAGCGGTTCAAGATCAACGACCGTGCCCTCAGGGCCCAGGGCCAGCCTGATTTTTCGGTGAAGATCCGCGAAGGGGTGTAGGGCGGGGAGGGTCGTGCTTGGCTGACGGCCTCTACCAGAGCAGCATCGCCGCCGCGGCGATCGCCAGGGAAATCAGGGTGATGGGGAGCCCCACTCCCAGATGCTCGCGGAAACCGATCCGGATTCCCAGCCTCCCCGCCTGCTCGGCCACGATGAGATTGGCGATGCTCCCCACGAGCACGGCGTTGCCGGCAAAGGTGCTGGTGAGCGCCAGGGCATGGCCGGTCGCGGGCTCCCGGCCCACGAAGGGGAGGAGAAGCATCACCGCCGGAACGTTTCCCACGGCCAGCCCCAGGAGCGAGACCGCGATCACGAGCGTGGCCGGATGGGAGGGGTCGAGCCCGGCGGCCCCCAGCGCCTCGCGGGCCGCCTCCGTCCACCCCGAGATCTCGAAGCCGCGCCCCACGATGAAGAGGCCCAGGAAGAGCGCCAGCAGGTGCCAGTCCACGAGGCCCAGCATCTGCCGCGTGTGCATGCGCCGCGACGTGAGCACCACCCCCGCCACTCCCAAGGCCGTAAGAGGCGCCGGCACGGGGGTGAGAAAGAGGACGATCGCCGCCACCGTGAGGACGATCGCCTTCCCCGCTTCGGGGCGGTGGAGCGGCACCGCCTCCTCCTCGGCGACCGCGGACGGCACGATCCCGGAGCCCGTAGCCCCATTCTCCAGGCGCCGGACCATGAAGAAATGAAGGGCCGCAAGGGACAGGACGACCGGCGCGGCGCAGGCCAGCACGAAGCCCGGGAAAGGGAGGTCCAGGCTCTGGGCGATGAGGATGTTCTGCGGATTGCCGATCGGCGTAAGCGCGCTTCCGAGGTTGCTCGCGCACGCCAGGGCCAGGAGATAGGGGAGCGGCGCCCGGCCCGACGCGAGGAGCGCCCCGGCGAGGAGCGGCGCCAGCGCAAAGCAGGTCACGTCGTTGGTGAGGACTGCCGAGAGGAGAGCGGTCACCACGATCGTCCCCAGCATCAGCCGGCGCGGATCGCGCACCGCCGCCAGCCGCCGGCCGATCGCCGCGTAGAGCCCCGACTGCCGGTACTGCGCGGACAGGAGCATCATTCCGAACAGCACCACGATCGTCGGCGCGTCAACCGCCTCCTTGGCCTCCTCCACGGAGATCGACCCCGTCGCGAGGAACGCGACCGCCCCGAGCACCGCAAAGCCGGTCCGGTCGAGCGCCAGGCCGGGAATTCTCCCCAGGGCGAGCCCCAGGTAGGTGAGGGCGAAGAGGATCAGGGGGAGGAGGGGCGGGGAGTGCACGGGGAGGGATTATCTAACCGTTTCTCATCCCGTGACGACCGGCCCCCCGTCCGGGACGAGCGGTCCCTTCCTGGGGATCTGACTCCTTTCCCGTAGACTGCCTCCAGGATTCTCAGAAGGAGGTGGTCGATGCGGAGACCGTGGAGGCTCGTGGCTTCAGGAATTCTGCTGGCGGTCCAGGCTCTCGCGGCCCAGGCACAGCAGGTCACATTACCGCTGGATAAGTACGAGGAGCTGCGCGCCCGCGCCCGGCCGGCGCTGCCGGACTCCCCGGTGCCGCCCGTTCCGTACGCGCTGGAGCGGGCCGAGGTCGAGGTCGTGGCCGGGGCCACGAGCGCGCGGATCGCGCACGACCTCTCGCTGACGATCTACGCCGACGGCTGGCAGCAGGTGCCGCTCGGGGAAGGGTTCTCGTTCACGAAGGCCGATCTCGGAACGCTCGAGGGGCGGGTTGAGGCGGACGAAGAAGAGCAGGAGTGGGTCCTCATCGTGCGGGGCCGGGGGACGCACCGGGTGCGGCTGGAGTCGATCGCGCCGGTCGAGGCGGACGAGAGCGCCGTCCGTCCCACCTGGCGGCTCCGTTTCCCGGCCCCTCGCGCCGCGGTGTTGCGCGGGAGCCTCACGGCCGCTCCGGAAGTGGACGAAGTGGAGCTTTCCGGACCGGAGGGCGCCGTCCGCCGTTCGCCCGACGGCAAAGGGTGGGCCTTCGCCGCCCTTCCGGCCGGCAGCGTTTCGTTCCGCCTGTCCGGCAAGACGGCCGCTCCGCAGCAGGACAAGCTCCCCCTCCGCTTCGAGGCGACAGCGGCCACCACGGCCTCGCTCTCGCGCACCCGGCTCGGGGTGAGGGGCTGGGTGGAGGCGCGGGTCGCCCAGGGGAGGCTCTCGCGGCTCGCGATCGCGGTGCCCCCGGGGCTCGAGGTCACCGATGCCCGCGGACTGAAGGTCGCCGGCTGGAAGATGGAAGGGAGCGATCTGATCATCACGCCGGTGTCCCCCATCAACGACTCGCTCGCGGTCGAGATGGAGCTGATCGGTGAGCCCAAGGACACGTTCGCGTCCCCCCTTCTGATCCCCAGGGAGAGCTCCCGCACCTCTCTGCTCGTCAAGGCGGCGCTGCGCGGAGACGGGCTGCTGAACCTGGTCGAGTCGGGCTCGGCGCAAACGCCCGACGACCGGGAGGTGAAGCTCCTGCCGGAGAACCTCCAGAAGGTGCCGGGACGGGTTTTCAAGATCCTCGATCCCACCCGGCCTCCCCTCTGGGAGGCGGTTTGGGCGGAGAGGAGCGAGGTGCTGGCCGTGCAGATCGACCGCCTGCTGGTGGACGTGGCGGTCGGTCAGGCCGGCCGCGCCTCGTATCAGCTCTGGGCCGAGGTCCGGAACCGGGGAAGCCAGCAACTCGTCTTGAATCTCCCGGCCGGCTTCGAGCTGGTGGACGGCCGGCGCGACGGGATTCCCGTCGAGGCGGGGACCGCTTCGCAGGACGGAGGAGCGCTCGCCGTGCCGCTCCTCACCGGGGATACGCCGCAGGTCGTCCACGTGCAAGGGGTGATGCCGCTCGCGCTTCCCAAGGCCTCGGGGGATCTCGTGGTGCCGCTGCCGGAGCTGTCGGCCCCGGCCGCTCGCGTCGAGGTGCGCGTGGTCCTGCCGGGAGGCCGCTCGTACACCCTGGCGGATCCCACGCGCGCCAGCGGGGTGTCTCTGCCGCTCGCGTCCAACGTGACGCGCAACGTCAGCAACCGGATGGCGCAGCAGGTCACGTCCGAATCCAGCCGCCCGGTCTCTCTGGCCGCCTGGACTCTCTTCGATCAGCCCCCGGGCTTCGCGCGGGTGGAAGCGGGGTGGAGCGCGCTCTCCGCCAGCCCATCGCCTCTCGTGATCCGGGTGCAGACGGGAAAGGAGAAGGTCGAATGGTTCTGAAATCCCGATTCCTCCTGATGACGTTCGGCCTCCTGCTCCTGGCCTCTTTCGCCCGGGCTGCGGAGGCCCCCGCTCCCGGGGAGGTCGTCCTCCCCTTGAAGGACTACTTGACGCTTGTCGAAGCGGCGGAGCGCATCGAGAAAGACAAAGCTGAGAAGGCGGCTTCCCGCGAGGTGCCCGTGGCCCAGGTGATCGAGCAGGAGATTTCGATCCGGGTGGCCGAGGAGGCGAAGAGCGCGGAGGCGGACTGGCGTTTCGAGGTGCTCGTGCAGGGGACCCCGGTCAAACCGGTCCCGCTTCCGATCCAGGGGTTTGCGAGCGAGGTCGAGGTGAGGCCCGCGAGCCCTTCCGGAAAGGGCGCGACCGTGGCCATGCTCAAGGACGGTCTGGCGCTGATCGCGCCGGAGCCGGGCCGCTACTCCGTCCATCTCTCCGGCCGGGCGACGATCTCCGCGGATGGGGGTGTCCGACAGCTTCGGCTCGCTCCTGCGGCAGCCCCGGTCGCCCTGGCCGAGCTCGACGTGCCGGCCGACCTGGCGTGGAGCGCTGCGGAGGCAACCCTGGTCGAAGAAAAGGTGGCCGGTAGCCGCCGCACCGTGCGTCTGTCGATCCCGCGGGGAGACGAGCAGCAGGTCGAGCTGCGGCCGCGGATCGACGAGTCCGCGCAGAAGCTGCTCGCGCGGACGGTCGTTCTCACCATTTTCCAGCTCCGTCCGGAGGGACCGCGCCGCCACGACGTGGTGCTCTACGAGGTGTCGCTCGGGAGCGTTTCCACCTTCACGGTCGACCTGCCGCCCGGGCTCGACGTCGAGCAGGCCGGCACGGACGAAGGGACGGTCCTCCCCGTTCAGGAGGGGCAGAGCTTGACCGTCCACCGCCGCAAGCGGCTCGAAGGGACCGGATATCTGATCCTCTCTTCGACTCCGAAATCCGGAGAAACGCTCTCCCTGGCTCCGGTCTCCCCCCGGTCCCAGCCGCGGGCGCGCTATCTTGCGCTCTCCACTTCGGTGGCCGGGGCGGCGCGTCCTCTCCCCGAGGCGAGCTGGACGCGGGTCGACCTGGACGACCTGCCGCCGATGCTGCGCGAAGCCCTGGCCGAGCTGGACCTCTCGGCGGCGTGGCGGCTCTCCGGCCCGTCGACGGCCGAGACGGCCTTGGCCGTCTCCACGCTGCCTCCCGCGCCGAGCGTGGGCATGGTCGTGCGTCTGCGCGAGACCATGACGCTCGTCACTCCGGACGGCACGGTGCTCCACCGCGACCGGCTGACCTTGCGCTCGGGAAGCGCGGGCACGGCGGTCAACCTCGTGCTGCCCGCTTCGGCCGTCGTGTGGTCCGCCCAGGTGGACGGCGTCCCGGTGCGGCCTGTAAAAAGCGGGGAAACGGTCTCGGTCCCCCTGGGATTCGAGAGCCGCGACGAACCGGTCGTCGAGGTCGTTTCGGTCCTCGAGCGGGCGATCCCTCCGGGCCGCTCGCAACTCGCCCTGGACCTCCCGCAGATCGGTCCGCCCGTTCTCGAGCACCGCTGGCGCCTCTTCCTTCCGGAGGGGACCCAGTACCGCTACCGCGCGGGAGATCTCCGGCCGGTGGTCCTGGCCGCCGCGCCTCGGGTGACGACCGCGGAGCTGGAAAAGGTTCCGGCGGCGCGGAATCCCTGGGCGGTGCTGCAGAAGACGCCCGGCGTGTTGACCGACCGCATCAACGTCGGGGGCAACGAGAGCGGCCAGCAGTCGCAGTACGTGGGACCCGGCGGCAAGGCCGCGCTCTTCGGCAAGGTCGTGGACGACCAGGGCCAGCCGCTTCCGGGCGCCAACGTGCTCCTGTACGGATCGTGGTCCGGCCAGCCCTTGATCCAGGTGACCGACGCCAATGGAGCCTTCCGGTTCCAGTCCCTCCCCGGAGGGCGTTATACCCTCCAGGCCGCCCTCGAAGGCTTTTCCGTGGCCGAGCATTCGAACCTGGATCTGTCCGACGGGAAGATCTCGGAGGTCCAATTGCAGCTCAAGCCGGCTCCGGTCTCTCTGGATGGGATGACGATCACGGACATGAGCGCTGTGGGCTCTTCTCCCGGGTACTACGACTTCGACGCCTTCGAGGAGCTCAAGCAGGGCCTGGTCGGCGGGGTCAAACCGGTGCAGGTGGCGATTCCGGAATCGGGCAAGGTGCTGCTGATGACCGGCGTGCTCCCTCCGGGACGGGTGGCCGTGGAGCTGGACGTGAGAGCGAAGAGATAGGAAAGGCGCCAAAGGACCCAAAGGACCTCAGGGACGTCTGCGGCAGGCGTCCCTGGGGCTTTACCGTCCGTGTTGGTCCGTGTCCGTCCGTGTTCGTCCGGTTTCAAACCAGATCCCGCAAAGTCACCACAACCTCCCGCCTCTCGCCCCCCGAGATCACCCCCAGCCGCACCTTCGTGCCCGGGGCCGACTCCCGGAACCGGGCCCGCACCTCGGGCAGAACCAGGTCTTTCGCGCTCTTGCCGTCCACTGTGAGAATCGTGTCCCCCGTCTTCAAGCCCGCCTCGGCCGCGGGACCTCCGGCCGCGAGATCGACCACTTCGAAGCCTTCGCCGTTCCTGTTCATCCAGAGGCCGGCGCGGTCAAAGGTGTCTTTCGCGGCGAAGCTTGCGTTCGGCTGGAAGTAGACCTGCTGACGGCTGTAGTCGAACGTCACGGTAAAGCGCCGGAAGACTCCGTTGCCCACGTTGCCGGCGAGGTAGCGGTCGGTATAGGCGCCCGACTTGGTGCGGGCGATCTCGGTGACGGGGGAGGGAACCTGGACGCTTCCGAGCTCCAGCAGGCTTCCGCGGGCCACGGCGGAGCGCACCCCGCCGCCCACGCCCCAGCCGGTCACCATCTCGAGCTTCGGCGCATATTTCGCGACGAGCCCGTGCGTCTCGGCAAAGGGACCGAGGAGGTCGAGCGAGGAGCGGCTGCCGGTGTCGAGGCTGAAGCGGCCCGGGATGCCATCGATCCTGCCTTCGACCTGGGGCGTCTGCTCATCGAAGGTGAAGGGCACCGCGGTCCCCGCGCCGTCCGCTTTGAAAGCCTCCGGCAGGGTGAGAGTGGCCATCTTGTTCTCGTAGTCGATCCGCACCACGAGGCGCTTGAACACCTCATAGCCGATGATCCCGTCGACGGGGACCCCTTCGATCTTGTCCATATCCTTCAACGGGAACACGTAGAAGACCTGGTTGGCGAGGGTGACGTCCCCCAGCCGCATCTCCTTCACCTTGGTGATGCCCACGTCCTCGGATTTCTCGCCCACGCCCCGGCCCTGGATGGCGCCCTCGCTTTCGAGGCCCAGGCGCTTCGCCACCTCGGGGGTGACGACGTTCATGCCGCCGGTGTCGAAGACCACGTTCAGGGGACCCTGGCCGTCCAACCGGATCTTCACGAAAATGTGGTTGTTGAGAAACTCGAAGGGCACCGTGGCCGTGGTCTTGCCGGCGGCGATCGAGAAGTCTTTCGGACCGCCTTCGGGCATGCGGAACCTGGCTTCTTCGATCGTGGGGTTCACCTCGACGCTTTCGAGCGTGACGAGCTGGTCGTACTTCGTCTCGCCGTTGGTGCTGCGCGTCTTGCCGGGAAACTTCAGGCCCTGGATCTCGCGGTAGTCGGACTGGAAGTCGGTGCGGACCTCGTTACCTCCCGGCTCGATCAGGCGGTCGATGAGAAAGGTTTTTCCGTCGATCCACATCTCGAACGGCCGGCCCCCTTCGGGGTGGATCCTGACGACGTGGAAGGTGCGGTCCCCTTCGGTCTTCTCTCCGCCGTCCGTGACTTCGGCCTTCCAGCGCTCCGGGTACCAGTAGGCGAGGACGCGGCGGTACGCCTGGTTGGCCGAGCCTTCGCGGGAGTCGCCGCTGTCGCTCGCCCGCACCTGTCCGGTGGGGTCGACGATCCAGTGGACCTTGCCGTCGAAGCCCTCGGCTCCGGTGACGGGGCCGAGAGCGAAGCTCGCCGCGGTGCGGCCGGTGAGCACGTCTTCCCACGAGTCGGCCGTCCCCGAGAGGCCGCTCGTTTCGATCCGGACGCGGACGTGGAGCGTCTTGACCGCGTCCCACGCCTTGCCGCCCGCCGCTTCCTTGGACCTGGCGAGGATCTCGCGCGGGTCCGCGGCGTGGGCCTCGGCGGTGAAGAGAGAGGTGAGGAGGATTGCGGTGGCGATATAGAGTTTTCGGAGGGTCATTTTCGGGTCTCCAGAGCTCGCCTGCTAGTACGCCGGGCTGCGGTCCTTCTTACGTTCGCCCCAGAATGCTGCAAAATCTCTCCTGCGGGACATCCACCCCACGCTGCCACGCTTCCGCAGAGCGAAAAGTGCTGCAAATCAGCCGGTTGTAGGCTCCCGCCTCTCTTAGGATGCTGCGAATCGCAGAATTTTTGCTGCAAGTCTCTCGAAGAATGCTGCCAATAAACTGAGGGATGCTGCAAATCACGAGGGGCGGATGAGCCGCCTTTCGGCGTATGCAGCATGCCCCGGGAAGGATGCTGCAAGTCAGTTTGGATTTGCAGCATCAAGGATTGGACTTGTAGCAGAAATACACAGGAGCGCTGCAAATGTGGATTATTTTGCTGCAAATTGGCGGAGGCTTGCAGCAAAAATTCCGAGGCGACACCTGCGCGGCCTGGGGCGGAGCGTTTTCCTGGATGCCGGGAGAACACGGACCGAGAGGAATGCTGCAAGTCGGACCGGTTTTGCAGCAAAAGAATCGGGGGATGCTGCAAATCTCTTGGGGCCCTTTGAGCTTATCTCGGCATCGAATCCTTGAGACGCCGGATCTCTTCCCGCAGGCGAGCCAATTCGGCTTCCGCATCCTGCGCCGCTTGCCGGGCCTCCTCCGAGGTCTTCAGGCGCTCGCCCGTGATGGCATCGACAATTCGCAGAGACCGCCCGTCAGGATCGATTCCGAACCAGAGGCCGGTCGTCTCGGAGAAGATCCGGCCTTCGGCGTCCGGCGCGATCGGGCGGTAACGGCCGCCGGGGTCCAGGCGGTAGCCAGCCCAGAAGGGATCTCCGGTGTGGTAGGCGGGATCGAGGATCAGGTACTCCCGGACTCCCGCCTGCTGATAGATCCGGACCTTCGCTTTGTAGTCGTTGTCGCGTTGCTTCGGGTCGTCGGAAACCACCTCGATGCACAGGGCGGGGAGAGCCCTTTCTCTCCGGACGGAAAAGCTCCGGCGGTACTTGTCCCGGTTGCGGACCCCGGGGATGACGACGACGTCCGGCGCGGGATTCTCGAGCCCGGGAATGCCCCAGAGGATCTTCAGGTCCGAGCCGATGAAGACGTCCGGATGCGCTGCGTAGCGCCACTTGAGCATGTCCAGAAGGACATGGGCGATCTCGACGTGCCAGTTGTTCTGGACCGCTTGGTCTCCCACCTGGGGGTCCAGGAGATCCTCGACTGTCAGCGGGATCTCTCGCTTCGTCCGGGTCCCGTCAGGCAACGAGATCCACTGCCAACGCCAACCCACGTGGAAGGGGTCGTCGTCCAGATCATCGATTTCGTCGGGAGCCGGAGCTCTCTTCACAGGCTCGGCCATGACCCTAGTATAAGCGTGTCCCCAGCTGCGGGCAAATTTACGTTGATCCGTACCCCGGTTGCAACCCCGTGTCGCTCTTACGCGATCGGGTCGGCGAGAGACGGAAAAAGCACAGCCGCCAGCAACGCCGTCGATGCCAGAAGCGTGCACGCCCCGGCGGCAGAGGTCCACGGCTCGGTGGGAGCTTCGGCTCCGAACAGGCCGAGCACGGCGATTGCCGCGCCGAGGAGCCAGAGGCCTACGGCGGCGTCCAGGGCCGTGCCCGCCGTCGGGTTGCGGCGATCGAGGAGCGGCTGGGCGCTGAGGACGAGGGCGATGCCGATCCCGAGAAGAGGGGCGTCCACGGCGAGCCAGCGGTGGAGCGGGGGGACGTCGAAGAGGAGATAGTCGGTCACCCGATGGAGCCAGTCGTAGACGAAGACGGCTCCGGCGCCCACGAGAGCGGCGGCGAGCGCTCCCAGGCGGATCCCCTCCAGGCGGGTCCAATCTTCCCGGTAGACGAGACGCGCTACCAGAATCCCCGCGGCGACCATCTGGAGGCCGGCGGCGATGTCGGGAAAGGGGAACACGGGAAGGAAGGCGCCGAGGAGGAGGACGACCGCATCCGTGCCCAGGAGCTCCAGAAGGCGGCGGTCCCTGCGGACCTCCCACCACAAGCCGGAGAGCGGCAGCGGCCCGGGGCCGCGGGTGATCCAGCCGACCGCGAGGGTCTGGAGGAGGGGGATGGTGACGAGTTGGAAGACGGTGGGGTAGCCGGAATCGATCCGCTGCCAGAGGAGAGCGGACGCCGCCGTCCGCGCGAGCCAGAAGGCGGGGAAGAGGGTGAGCCAGAGGATGAGGAGCCTCTTCATGCGGATTCGCCCGGCGCGAATCTCTCACATCGGAGGCTCTCCTCAAAGGCTAGGCCGCCGGAGCGGCCTCGGCCGGTGCGGCGGGCGCGGGGGCCGCGGCCGGGGCCTCGGGCGGCTTGCCGCTCATCAGGATCGCGAGCGGGCGCAACGGCTCGATGTGGGCGCAGATGATCTTGATCGTCGAGGTGATCGGGACCGAGAGGATCATGCCCCAGGGTCCCCAGAGCCATCCCCAGAAGATGAGGGAGACGAGGACGAGGAGCGGGGAGAGGTCCAGGCTCGCTCCCATGAGCCGCGGCTCGACCACGTTGCCGATGACGAACTGGAGCGCGAGGTTCAACACCGTGACGAGGAGCGCCCGGCCCGGTGACTCGAACTGCAGGAAGAAGAAGACCGCGGGCAGGCCGACCGAGAGGATCGCGCCCAGGTTCGGGATGTAGTGCGCGAGGAAGGTGAGGAACCCCCAGAGCAGCGGGAAGTCCACCCCGAAGGCGGCGAGGAGGATCGTCACCAGGAAGCCGTTCAACAGGTTCGCCAGGGTCTTCATGACGAGGTACTTGCGGACCTCCCCGTCGATGCTGCGGATCACGGTGCTCACGCGGCCGGCGCGCTCGGGGGTGAGCGCATGCTCGAGCTTGCGGGGGAAGCCGTCGCTCCCCGCGAGGAGGAAGACGAGGAAGAGCAGGATCAGGAACGCGTCGTTGAAGAAGATCAGGAACGAGCCCAGGGTCGCGGCGACGAACCCGGTCAGCGAGGAGGCTTCGACCGCCTCTTCCCATTTCCACTCCTGGAGGCGCTGGGAAAGCTCCGGCGACGCGGACGCCAGCCAGCCGGAGGCGTCGGTGACCAGGCTCGCCGTCCTCTCCTTGTAGCGCGGCGCCGCTCCCGCGAAGGACTCGACCGTGGAGTAGAGCATCCAGCCGAAGAGGGTCAGGCCCCCGGCGACGAGGAGAAGGACGAGGACGATCGAGACCCCGTCCGGCACCCGGCGCTTGCGCAGAGCCGCCATGAGAGGCGCGAGGATCTTCCCCAGGAACACGGCGATGACGAAGGGGAGGAGGATCGACTCCAGCGCCTGGAGCAGGAAGCCCACGGCAAAGAAGACGAGGATGGCCAGGAGAACGAGGATCACCTTCGTATCGCGCATCGGTGCCCTCCGGAGAGGTCGTTTTTTCTACGGTAGCACGCTTCCCTCGCCTGCGCGCACTACTGTGGGTATGAGGCGGTTCCCATTGGAGTCCCTGCGCGCTTGTGCGCTTCGACGATCCGGAGGAGATCCTATGCGACGCATGATGTTGTCTCTTTTGCTTTTGGCCGCGATGGCGGCGCTCCCTGCCGAAGCGAAGGTCACCCGCTACCTGGCCGGCAACGCCGCCGACGTGGTCGTCTCCCTGGCCGGACCGGCGCACGACTTCGGCGGCGGCAGCACGGACGTGGACGCGGCGATCCAGTGGATGATCGACCAGGTCCGCGGCTGCACGAGCTGCGCGACGAAGGTCGACGTGGTGATCCTGCGCTCCTCCGGATCGAACGGCTACAACGACTACATCTACGCCATGAACGGCGTGGACTCGGTCGAGACCCTGGTCATCACCAGAGCCGCGGACTCGAACACCGTGGCCGTCGAGACGACGGTCAAGAACGCCGAGGTGGTCTTCTTCGCGGGCGGCGACCAGTGCGACTACGTGAAGTACTTCAAGGGGACGAAGGTCGAGACGGCCGTCGAGTCCGTCTACGCCCGGGGCGGCGGCGTCGGCGGCACGAGCGCGGGCACGGCCATCCAGGGGGACTTCACCTACGACGGGTGCGGCGGCAGCGCGACCTCGGCCGACGCCCTGGCGAACCCCTACCACCGGACCGTCACCTTCACCTACGACTTCTTCCACTGGGCGAACCTGCAGAACACGATCACCGAGTCCCACCTGGTGCCCCGCGACCGGATGGGCCGCACCATGGCGTTCATCGCCCGCCAGATCAAGGATGGCAAGGCCGCGAGCGCCCTCGCGATCGCGGTCAACGAGGTGACCTCCGTGGTGGTGGACAGAAACGGCCTCGCGACCGTGATGGGCGACGGCCCGGCCTACTTCGTGCTTGGCGACCACGCGCCCGAGGTCTGCGTGTCAGGGAGCCCGCTCACCTTCTCGAACTACAAGATCTGGAAGGTCCCGTCCGGCGGCACCTTCGACCTCCGGAACCGCCCCACGGCGGGCTACTACCTGCGCAGCGTGACCAACGGCGTGCTCAGCGCGAATCCGTATTGACCGGGGAAGGGGGGCGGCTTCCGGCGGGAACGCTGGAAGTCGTCCCACGTCCGTTGCATAATCCACCCCAAGAACGCTTCGACCCTTCGAAAGGGGGAACAAGATGGGCAGAGGCAGCACTTCGCATCTGGCAGTGGCTGTTGTCGCTGCGCTGCTGTTGGCGTGGGCCATGCCGGCCGCCGCACAGCTGCAGACCGGCGACCTGTACGGCACGGCGATGGACGATCAGGGCCAACCCCTGCCGGGGGTGACCGTCACCTTGACTGGCACGGGGGCCCCGCAGGTCCAGGTGAGCGGGGAGGACGGCCGGTTCCGTTTCCTGAACCTGTATCCCGGGTCCTACTCTCTGAAGGCGGAGCTGCAAGGCTTCTCCACGGTCGAGTACCCGGACATCACGGTCAGCATCGGCTCGAACACCAACATCGAGCTCACGCTTTCGGGCGCGGTCGAGGACGTGATCACGGTCACCGGCGAGAGCCCGATCCTGGATGAGAGGAAGACCGTCCAGGGCGCGACCGTCTCGTCGGTCGAGCTCGACAAGGTGCCCACGGCCCGCGACCCCTGGTCGCTCCTGTCCCAGGCGCCGGGCGTGCTCGTCGACCGCATCAACGTCGGCGGCAACGAGAGCGGCCAGCAGTCGGCCTTCCTCGGCATGGGCTCGAACTCGCGCGACAACACCTTCGCGGTGGACGGCGTGATCCTGACCGACATGAACGCGGTGGGCGCTTCGGCGACCTATTTCGACTTCGGCGCGTTCGAGGAGGTCCAGTTCACGGTGTCGAGCACCGACGTGACGGTGGCGACCGCGGGCGTGACCATCAACCAGGTCACCAAGCGGGGCACCAACGAGTGGCGCGGCAACGCCCGCTACCTGCGCACGGACGGCGAGTACCAATCCGATCCGTCGCTCGACAACGGCAACCGCATCGACGCGGTGGAGGAGTACGGCGCGGACATCGGCGGCCCGCTTCTCCGCGACCACCTGTGGGGCTGGGTCTCGTACGGCGAGAGCGAGATCGGCAACATCGTGCAGGGCGGCCAGCTCGACACGACCCAGCTCGAGGACTTCAACTCCAAGCTCAATTTCCAGGCCGGGAGCAACTCGGGCGTCCTCCACTACTGGACGAACGACAAGCTCAAGTTCGGCCGCGGCGCGGGCCCCACCCGGGCGCCTGCGACGACCCACGACCAGACCACGCCGCAGGACATCTACAAGATCGAGGACACCCACATCTTCAACTCGAGCTTCGTCCTGACCGGCCTGTGGTCCAAGGACGAGGGCCAGTTCACCCTCTCTCCCCAGGGCGGCCTGGACGCCGACCGCATCCGGACCGAGGACGGCGTGCTGCGCGGCACCAACTACGACTTCACCCAGGACGCCACGATCGAGCAGGCCCGCCTGGACGGCAGCTACTTCTTCAACGTGGGCCCGGCCAACAACGAGCTCAAGTTCGGCGGCGGCTTCCGCGAGCAGGAGAACTTCTCCGGCACGGTCTGGCCGCGCGGCAAGTTCATGTTTGCCGGCGAGCTCAACGACATCGAGGGGAACACGGAGCTCGTGGTCTTCCCCCGCAACCGGAACGTGGGGATCCTCTCCAACTACGACTCGTACTGGCTCCAGGACACGATCACCGTGGACCGCTGGACGATCAACGCCGGCCTGCGCTATGACAAGCAGACGGTCGAGAACCTGGCGAGCTCCGATCCGGGCAACCCCCTGGCGCCGGGCGGCCTCATTCCGGCCCTGAATTTCCAGGGCAACGACGCCGGCGGCTTCGAGTGGGAGACGATCGTGCCCCGGGTCGGCGTGACCTACGCCCTGGGCGAGGACCGCCAGACGCTGCTGCGCGGCACCTTCTCGCAGTACGCCGAGCAGCTGGGCCAGCTCCCGCTCGCCTCGCGCGTCAACCCGGTCGCCTACAGCTACGCCTACTTCTACTTCACCGACGCGAACGGCAACCTGGTGCTCGACCCGAACGAGTTCGGCTCGCTCGAGTTCGCCTACACCTACAACATCGATCCGGACAACCCGACGGCCCTCCTGACCCCCAACGTCAACGACCCGAATCTCGATCCGACCATGACGGACGAGCTCACCTTCGGGGTCGACCAGGGCTTCGGCGCCAACTTCGCGGCCGGGATCAGCCTGACCTGGCGCAACATCCACGACATCCCCGAGGAGCGGCTCTTCGTCACCGACGACGCCACGGGCCAGACGCGCCTCGCGAACCGCAACGACTGGGTCCCGGCGGGCACGGTCTGCGGCGGGGTCAACGACTGCCTCATGCCCAACGGCCAGGACGCCGGAGCGCGCCCGGTCTGGGACCTCCGCGACGGGTTGACCCCCACCGGCGGCAGCTTCTACACCAACGGCGACCGCGAGCAGGAATACCTGGGCCTCACCCTCTCCGTCAACCGGCGGCTCGTCAACCGCTGGAGCTTCCGCGGCCACTTCACCTACGCGGATTGGAAGTGGAAGATGGGGGACCAGTTCCGGTTCTACGACGATCCCACCGACACGATCAGCGACGGCCTCGGCTTCTCGGACGGCAACGACGTCTTCTCCGAGCAGTCCGGCTCGAACAAGGCCAACATCTTCACCGGCAGCCGGTGGAGCTTCGGCCTGAACGGCCTCTACCAGGTCGCGCCGGACAAGCCCTGGAGCTTCAACGTCGCCGCGGGCGTCAACGGGCGCGAGGGCTTCATCACCCCGCCGTTCGTCTCCAGCCGCTCGGCCTTCGGCGGACGGAGCGTCCAGCTCACGAACGACCTCGACGCCTTCCGGAACGACGACATCGTCGTGTTCGACGCGCGGATCGACAAGGACTTCAAGATCGGCGACTTCAACCTGAACGTCGGCATCGACGGCTTCAACCTGACGAACGAGTCCTACGTCCTGCAGCGGGAGCGCAACCTCCGCGTCACCCGGGCCAACCAGATCAACGAGGCCCTCTCGCCGCGGGTCTTCCGCCTCGGGGCGATCCTCCGGTTCCGGTAGCCCCTCCCCCTTTCGGGAAGGAGAACGCCGGGGGCAACCCCGGCGTTTTTCTTTGGCGGGCCGGACGCTACAATCGCCTGCCATGCCGAAACGGAATCTCGCGGCAATCGCCGTCCTCTCGGGCCTTCTTCTTTCCAGCACCGACGCGGCTCCCCAGGCTCCGCAGCGCGGCGACGTCGTCCTCATCACCATCGACACCCTGAGGGCCGACGCCCCGGGGTTTGCCGGCAACGCGAAGGCGCAGACTCCCATCCTCGACCGCCTGGCTTCCCAGGGACGGGTGTTCCCGAACGCCCACGCGCACAACGTGGTGACGCTGCCGTCCCACACGAACATCCTGACCGGGCTCTACCCCTACCAGCACGGCGTGCGGGACAACAGCGGCTTCACGGTCCCGGCCGGAATCCCCACGATGGCGACCGTGCTCAAGGCCGCCGGGTACTCGACGGGCGCCTTCGTGGGCTCGTTCCCG
>DATEIO010000501.1:0-4685 GCA_035278895.1 Thermoanaerobaculia bacterium
GACGAACAGCCGGAAGGTGACCTTGAGCGGCACGGCAAAGGTCATGCCCCGCTCCTGGCAGTCGGAGATCGAGTACTTGAGCTGCAGGTCGACCGGGTTGCCGCAGATGTCGCACTTGGTGACCCGGTTCTTGTTGACGAAGCCGCACTCCGTGCAGGTGACCGTCTCCTCATGCGGGTGATCGGTCATGATCTTCGAGCTGCAGTTGGTGCAGGTCATGCGGAGGTATTCGAGCCCCTTGAGCTCGCCGCACTTGCACTGCCAGTCCCCGATCGAGTACTTGACGAAGTCGAGCGAGCAGGTCTCGCGAAAGTCGGAGAACGGAAAAATCCCGGTGAAGACCGACTGCAGGCCCTGGTTCGCCCGTTCCTCGGGCAACAGGTTCATCTGCAGAAAGCGCTCGTAGGACCTCCGCTGGACGTCGATCAGGTTGGGGATCGGCAGCGACGTGCTGATCCGGGAGAAGTCCTTTCGATAGCCGTTGCGCACTAAAGCTTGCGGGGTGGGGGAAGTATCCATAGGGGTCCTTGGTATCTCCTCGATGCCTTGGTTGATTGCTACGCGGCAACCAAAGTTACGACCGTGGGGTGCCCGGGGCTCCTGTTCCGGAAGCAGGAGACACCATGCCCGGCCCCCCGCTTGCTTCGCGGAGGGTCACCGGGCATGGTGAGCAGAATCCAGAACATCCGCGGCGCCCGGTTTATGCCCGCGCCCGGTTCTGTTCCGGCATCTTGTCGTCGCCGGCCTGCTGAGAGGTCCAATCGAGCGTACGTGTCGCTTTGCTCCACGTGGTCCGCGCGTGGTCCCGCGCCTACTTGAGCTCGACGGTGGCGCCGGCCTCTTCGAACTTCTTCTTGACCGCCTCGGCCTCGTCCTTCGAAATGCCTTCCTTGACGGTGGCCGGAGCGGACTCGACCAGGTCCTTGGCTTCCTTCAGACCCAGGCTGGTGACCTCGCGGACCACCTTGATGACGTTGATCTTCTTGTCGCCGGCCGACTTCAGGACCACGTCGAACTCGGTCTTCTCCTCGACCGGAGCGGCGGCGGCGCCACCACCCCCGGCGGCCGGGGCGGCCACGGCGGCGGCCGCGGCGGAGACACCGTAGTGGTTCTCGAGCGCCTTGACGAGGTTGTTCAGCTCGAGGACGGTCATCTCGTCGATCTGCTTGATGAAATCTTCGGTCGCGATAGCCATTTTCTCTCCTTAGCGCTGCGGACTGCGGAGTCCGGAGTCCTTTTTTTCTTATCCTTGGAAGACCTGGGCGTATGCCGCCGGCCTACTCTTCTTTCTTGATCCGGACCTGGTCCAGAACCGCGACGAACTGCTGCGGCACGGCGGCGAGCACCCGGGCGAACCGGATCACCGGCGACTGCAGCAGGAACAGCAGCTTCGCGATCAGCTCCTCGCGGCTCGGCAGCGACGCGATGTCCTTGATCTGCTCGGCGGGAACGGCCCGCCCCTCGACGAGGCCGGCCTTGAACTGGATCGCCGGCACGTCCTTGGCGAAATCGGTCAGGGCCTTGGCCACGGAGACCGGGTCCTTCAGGCTGAACACCACGGCGGTCGGGCCGACGAAGTGGTCCTTGAGCTGGCCCAGCGCCTGGCTGTCGATGGCGCGCAGGGCGAGGGTGTTCTTCACGACGACGTACTCGCCGCCGCTCTGGCGCACCCGGTTGCGCAGCTCGGTCACCTGGGGAACGGTGATCCCCTGGTAGCCCAGGAGGAAGGCATGGGGGGCCTTCGCAAGCCCCTGCTCGTACTCGGCGAGCATCTGTTCTTTGTCAGTGCGAGTCAAAGCCATGTCCAGCTCCTCTCCTAGGCTTCCGCCGCCATGAGATGGGTCTCGTCCACCTGGATGCCGGGGCCCATGGTGGAGGAGACGCTCACTCCACGCACGTACTTGCCCTTGGCCGCGGCGGGCTTGGCCTTCAGGACGGCTCCGATCAGGGCGTCCGCGTTCTCCTTCAGGCGCTCGGGCCCGAAGGAGAGCTTGCCCACCGGCGCGTGGATGATGCCGGTCTTGTCGACGCGGAACTCCACTTTACCGGCCTTGATCTCCTGCACGGCCTTGGCGACGTCCGTGGTCACCGTGCCCGCCTTGGGGTTGGGCATGAGACCCCGGGGACCGAGCACCTTGCCCAGGCGCCCGACGACCCTCATCATGTCCGGGGTGGCGACCACGGCGTCGAAGTCGAGCCACCCTCCTTCGATCTTCTTGGCGACGTCGTCGCCGCCCACGTGATCGGCTCCGGCCTCCTCCGCCTCGCGGATCTTCTCGCCGCTCGCAAACACGAGCACGCGGGCCGTCTTGCCCAAACCGTGCGGCAGCACCACGGTGCCGCGAACCATCTGGTCGGCATGCTTGGGGTCGACCCCGAGGCGCATCGCGATCTCCAGCGTCTCGTCGAACTTGGCAAAGGAGGCCTCCTTCGCCAGCTTGATCGCGTCCTCCAGGGGGTAGGGCCGGGTCTCGACCTTCTCGACCGCCTGCCGGTACTTCTTTCCGTGCTTCGCCACAATCTCCTCCTGTAGCGGACGCCCGAAGGCGCCCTCCGGCTTTTTATCCCTGGACTTCCAGGCCCATCGAGCGGGCCGTGCCCTCGATGGTCTTGATCGCGGTCTCGAGGCTCGCCGCGTTCAAGTCGGGCATCTTGGTCTTGGCGATCTCCTCGACCTGTGCCCGGGTGACTTTGCCCACCTTCTTCTTGTTCGGCTCACCGGACCCCTTGTCCAGCCCCGCCGCCTTCAGAAGGAGGATCGGAGCCGGCGGCGTCTTGGTGATGAACGTGTAACTCCGGTCCGCGTACACGGTGATCACCACGGGGATGATCAGACCCGTCTGCCCCGCCGTGCGCGCGTTGAAGTTCTTCACGAAGTCCATGATGTTGACACCCGCCTGGCCCAGAGCCGGGCCCACCGGAGGCGCCGGCGTCGCCGCCCCCGCGGGGATCTGCAGCTTGATCATTCCAGTGACTTTTTTGGCCATTCGAGTTCAACCCCTGTTCAGAGCTTCTGGACCTGAGAAAAATCGAGCTCGACCGGCGTCTGCCGGCCGAAGATCGTGACCATGACCTTCACGGTGTTGCGGTCGAGGTTGACCTCGTCGACCACGCCCGTGAAGTTGGTGAAGGGGCCGTCGGTGATCTTCACCGGCTCCGCCTTCTCGAACATGTACTTGGGCTTCGGCTTCTCCTTGGCGGTCACCACCTGCTCGAGGATCTGGTTGACCTCCTCCTCGGAGAGCGGGGTCGGCTTCTTGCCGGTCCCCACGAAGCCCGTAACCTTCGGAGTGTTCTTGACCACGTGCCAGGCCGCGTCGGACATCTCCATCTCGACCAGGATGTAGCCGGGGAAGAACTTGCGCTGGGTCTCGCGCTTCTTCCCGCCCTTGTACTCGACCACCGTCTCGGTCGGAATGCGGATCTCGCCGAAGGCCTCCCCCATCCCCAAGGCCTCGGCCCGCTGGCGGAGAGTCTCCTTGACCCGCTCCTCGAACCCGGAGTAGGTGTGGACGATGTACCACTTGCGCTCGCGCGCCGTGGCCGCCTGGTCGGTGTACTGATCCGTCATGAACCGAACACCCGGATGATCCCGACGTACCCCTGCTGAATGAGGAAGTCCGCGATCCAGAGGTAGACCGCGAAGATCACGCTGGTGATGACCACCACGATCGTCGTGCCGACCACCTCATCCCGCGTAGGGAAGGTCACCTTCCTCATCTCGGAGCGCACTTCTCCGAGGAATTCCTTTGCCTTGTTCCACCAGTTCATGAGCGCCCCGATCGAACCGATTGAAAAGAGTGGCAGGTCAGGAGGGACTCGAACCCCCAACCCCCGGTTTTGGAGACCGGTGCTCTGCCAATTGAGCTACTGACCTGTGCTTCCAAAAGCCTCAGACTGCTTACTCGACGATGTCCGTGACGGTGCCGGCGCCGACCGTGCGGCCGCCCTCGCGGATCGCGAACCGAACGCCCTTCTCCATCGCGATCGGCGCGATCAGCTCCACCTCCAGGTTCACGTTGTCACCCGGCATCACCATCTCCGTCCCCTGCGGGAGGGTGGCAACACCCGTCACGTCCGTCGTCCGGAAGTAGAACTGCGGGCGGTATCCATTGAAGAACGGCGTGTGACGGCCGCCCTCCTCCTTCGTCAGCACGTACACCTCGCCCTTGAACTTCGTGTGCGGCTTGATCGAGCCCGGCTTCGCCAGCACCTGACCCCGCTCCACGTCGTCCTTCTTCGTGCCACGCAGCAACACGCCGATGTTGTCGCCCGCCTGGCCCTGATCCAGCAGCTTCTTGAACATCTCGACGCCCGTGACGATCGTCTTGACCGTCGGGCGGATGCCCACGATCTCCACCTCGTCACCGACCTTGATGATCCCGCGCTCGACGCGGCCGGTCACCACCGTGCCGCGGCCCGAGATCGAGAAGATGTCCTCGATCGGCATCAGGAATTCCTTGTCGATCGCCCGCTCCGGCAGCGGAATGTAGCTGTCCACCGCATCGATCAGCTCGATGATCTTGGCGCCCCACTCGCTGTCCGCCGTGCCGCTCTCCAGCGCCTTCAGCGCCGAGCCGCGGATGATCGGAATGTCGTCGCCCGGGAAGTCGTAGGAGGACAAGAGCTCCCGCAGCTCCAGCTCGACCAGGTCGAGCAGCTCGGGGTCGTCCACCATGTCGCAC
>DATEIO010000502.1:0-19114 GCA_035278895.1 Thermoanaerobaculia bacterium
GGCACCACCGTGATCAACGGCTACGGCCCCACCGAGAACACCACTTTCACCACCTGCCACCCGATGCGGAGCCCGGGCGAGGTGGAGACCCCGGTCTCGATCGGCGCTCCGATCGCCAACACCCGCGTCCACCTGCTGGACTGGGGCTTCGAGCCGGTGCCGGTGGGCGTGCCCGGGGAGCTGTTTGCGGGGGGCGACGGCGTGGCGCTCGGCTACCGCGGCCGGCCGGATCTGACGGCCGAGCGGTTCGTGCCCGACCCGTTCGCCGTGGAGGCCGGCGCGCGCCTCTACCGGACGGGCGACCTCGCGCGCTGGGATCCGTCGGGGAAGATCGGGTTTCTCGGCCGGGCGGACCGCCAGGTCAAGATCCGCGGCTTCCGCATCGAGCCCGCGGAGATCGAGGCGGCGCTGGCCCTCCACCCGGAGGTGGGGGAGGCGGCGGTCGTGGTGCGGGACGACCTGCCCGGCGGCCGGGCTCTCGTGGCCTGCGCGGTGCCCCGCGAGGGGGACGAGCTCCCTCAGGACCTCCAGGGCTTCCTGCGCGAGCGCCTGCCCGACTACATGGTCCCCGCCTTTTTCGTGGCGCTCCCCGCACTGCCGCTCACGGCCAACGGCAAGGTGGACCGCGCGGCCCTGGCGCGCCTGGGCCCGGTGCCCGGAGGCGGGGAGCGCGAGACCGTGCTCCCGCGGAACCCGCTCGAAGAGCGGTTGGCGGGGATCTGGAGCGAGGTCCTGGGGGTCGCCACGGTCGGCGTCCACGACAACTTCTTCGAGCTGGGCGGCCACTCGCTCCTCGCGGTCCAGGTGATCTCCCGAGTGAGCGACGCGCTGGGCGTGGACCTGCCGCTCGCCGGCCTCTTCGAGGAGCCCACGGTGGCGGGCCTGGCCTCCCGGCTCGCGGGCGCGCTCGCGGAGCGGCTGGCCGGGCTGCCCGCCGCACCTCTCCCGGAGACCGCCCCGGCCTCGGGGCCGCCGCTCTCCTTTGCCCAGCACCGCCTGTGGCTCACCGATCTCCTGGAGCCCGGAGGCACGGCCTACAACCTGTCGGTCGCGGCGCGGCTCGCGGGGACTCTGGATCTCCTGCCGCTCGCCCGCAGCTTGGCGGAGATCCTCTCCCGCCACGAGCCGCTGCGCACGGTCTTCCCCCAGGTCGGAGGAGAGCCGGTCCAGGTCGTGCTCCCGCCGCCCCCGGCCGCGGCCCTGCCGCTCGCGCGGGTGGACCTCGCGGGCGTGGCTCCGGAGCTGCGCGACGAGGCTCTCCGCGCCGTGCTGCGCGCCGAGGCGGAGCGGCCGTTCGACTTGGCGCACGGGCCGGTCGCCCGCTTCCTCCTGGTGCGGCTGGCCCCCCGCGAGCACGTGCTGGTCGCGAGCTTCCACCACATCGCCGCGGACGGCTGGTCCATGGGCGTCTTCTTCGAGGAGCTGGCCGCGCTCTACAGCGGCTCGCCCCTGCCGGAGCTGCCCTTCTCCTACGCCGGCTTCGCGCTGTGGCAGCGCCGGGAGGCCGAAGGCGAGGCTGTGCAGAGGCAGCTCGCCTGGTGGCGGCAGGAGCTCGCCGGGCTCCCGGTGCTGGAGCTCCCCACCGACCGCCCGCGGGCCGCGGCCCGCAGCCACCGCGGCGCCAACCGGCAGGTCGCGCTCTCCGCGGAGCTGGCGGCCCGCCTGCGCGCTCTGGCGCCGGCCGAGGGGATCACGCTCTTCGTGACCCTCCTGGGCGGCTTCGCCGCGGTCCTCTCCCGCTGGAGCGGCCAGGGGGACGTGCCCGTGGGGGTGCCGTCCGCCGGGCGCAACCGGGTCGAGACCGAGAGGATGATCGGTTTCTTCGTCAACACCCTGGTGCTGCGCGGGAGGATGGAGGACGATCCGCCGTTCCTGGCGCTCCTGCGCCGGCTGCGCCGCACGGCCGTGGCCGCCCAGGCGAATCAGGACGTGCCGTTCGACCGCCTGGTCGAGGAGCTTCACCCGCACCGCGACCCCGGGGTCTCGCCGCTGTTCCAGGTGATGTTCGCGTTCCTCGCCGTGCCGCCCGTGGCGGTCCGCATGCCGGGGCTCGAAGCGTCGCTCCTCGAGGTGGAGACGAGGACGGCGAAGTTCGACCTGACCCTTTCGCTCCACGAGCGGGATGGGGAGCTGTCGGGCTTCCTCGAATACCGGACGGAGCTTTTCGAGGCCGCGACCGCCGACCGTCTCCTCGGCCACCTGGCGACGCTTCTCGCAGGCGCGGCAGCCGATCCGGACCTCCGCCTCTCGGAGCTTCCGCTCCTCTCCGAAGCCGAGCGCGGGCAGCTCCTCGCGTGGAGCGCCGGGACCGTCCTGGACTTTCCGGACGTCCGCCTCCACGAGCTCTTCCTCGCCCGGGCCGCGGAGGCGCCCGCAGCCCCGGCCGTCGTCTTTGAAGGCGGACGGACGACCTACGGCGAGCTTCGGGACCAGGTGGAGCGGCTCTCCCGCCGGCTGCGGCGGGACGGGGTGGGGCCAGAGAGGGTGGTGGGGCTCTGCACCGGGCGCTCGCCCGGCTTCGTGGCCGGCGTGCTCGCCGTGTGGAACGCGGGCGGGGCCTACCTGCCGCTCGATCCGACCTACCCGGCGGACCGCCTGGCCCTGATGCTCGAAGACTCCGGAGCGGCGGTCGTCCTCGCCGAGGAGAGGCACCTGCCGGCGCTGCCGGCCGGCGTCCGCGTTGTCCTCCTCGAGGGGGAAGACCCGGAGGGCGGAGAGGCTCCGGCGCCCATCCGGCCCGAAGCGGACGGCCTGGCCGCCGTGCTCTACACCTCGGGGTCCACGGGCCGGCCCAAGGGGGTGATGCTCCACCACCGGGGGCTCGCGAACCGCCTCCTGTGGGCGCAGGAGACCTACGGTTTGACGGCGGAGGACGCGTTCCTCTTGAAGGCCCCGTTCAGCTTCGACGTCTCGATCTGGGAGACGCTCGCTCCGCTGATCGCCGGCGCACGTGTGGTGATCCCCCCGCCGGGCGGCGAGCGCGACGTCTCCTCTCTCGCCCGGGTTATCGCGGAGGAGAGGGTGACGATCGCCCATTTCGTCCCCTCCATGCTCGCCGTCTTCCTGCGCGAGGAGGGGATCGAGCGCCTGACGTCGCTCCGCCAGGTCTTCTCGGGGGGAGAGGCGCTCACGCCCGGGCTCCGGGACCTTTTCTTCTCCCGGCTCTCCGCGTCGCTCGACAACGAGTACGGCCCGACCGAGATCACGGTCGACGTCACCCGCTGGGCCTGCGCGCCGGGGGAGGACCCCTGGCGGGTCCCGCTCGGCCGGCCGATCGCGAACACCCGCATTCATCTGCTCGACCGCGGGCTCCGGCCGGTGGCGGCGGGCCTCTCCGGCCGGCTCCACGTGGGCGGCCCGGGGGTGGCCCGCGGCTATCTCGGCCGGCCGGACCTGACGGCCGAGCGCTTCGTCCCCGATCCCTGGTGAGACGGAGAGCGGCTCTACGACACGGGCGACCTCGCCCGCTGGCTAGCGGACGGCACGCTCGAGTTCCTCGGCCGCGCCGACTCCCAGGTCAAGATCCGGGGCGTCCGGATCGAGCCTGGAGAGGTCGAGGCGGCGCTCGCCCGGCTCCCGGGGGTCGAGGCCGCGGCCGTGATCGCCGACGCGGCCGGCGAGCGGCTCCTCGCCTACGTAGTGGCGAAGCCAGGGGACGTGGAGCCCGACCGGTTGCGCCAGGCCCTGCGGGCGACGCTCCCCGAGTCCATGATCCCCTCGCTCGTGATTTCGCTCCCGGCGCTGCCGCTCACCCCCGCCGGCAAGCTCGACCGGCGCGCGCTGCCGGTGCCGGCGGCCGAGACTCCAAGCTTCGAGGCCGCGGGCACGCCGGCCGAGGAGCTGCTCGCCGGGCTCTGGGGCGACCTCCTGGGCGTCTCCCGGGTGGGGCCGCACGGCGACTTCTTCGCCCTGGGCGGCCACTCGCTCCTGGCGACCCAGGCGGTCTCCCGGGTGCGGCGGCTGTTCGGGGTGGACCTGCCGGTCTCGGCCCTCTTCGAGGCACCCACTCCGGCGGCGCTCGCCGAAAGGATCGAGGAGGCGCGCGGGGCGGACAGCCCGGCGGCGCCACCGATCGTCCCCGTGCCGCGGGGACCGGAGGGCGCGCCGCTCTCCTTCGCCCAGCAGCGGCTCTGGTTTCTGGACCGGCTGGAGCCCGGATCTGCCGCCTACAACGTGCCGGGGGCGCTCCTCCTGGCCGGTCCCCTGCGCCCGGACGTCCTTTCGCGGGCGCTCGCGGAGATCGTCCGCCGCCACGAGGCGCTGCGCACCGTGTTCCGCGAGGGCTCCCGCGGGCCCGTGCAGGTCGTCCTTCCTCCCGCGGACGGGCCGCTTGCCGTGGCGGATCTCGCAGGGCTGCCGGAGGCGGCACGGGAGGCCGAGGCCCGGCGCCTTCTGGAGCGGGAGGCGCGGCGTCCCTTCGACCTCGCGGCGGGGCCCCTGTTCCGCGCCGCGCTGCTCCGCCTGGGCGAGGAGGAGCACCGGCTCGCGATCGTCCTCCACCACGCCGTCTCGGACGCGTGGTCCCTGGGCGTCATGCTCCGGGAGCTGGGAGCGCTCTACCGGGCGTTCGCCGCGGGCCTTCCGTCGCCGCTTCCGGAGCTGCCGGTCCAGTATGCCGACTTCGCCGTGTGGCAGCGGCAATGGCTCTCGGGCGAGGGGCTCGCGCGGGAGGCCGGACACTGGAAGCGGGTGCTCGAGGGCGCTCCCGAGGCGCTCGCGCTGCCGCTCGACCGGCCGCGTCCGGCGGTCTCCCGCCGCCCGGGGGGACGCATCCCCTTCGCGCTGCCCGCGGAGCTGGCGGCGGACCTCCGCGCCCTCGGCCGGCGGGAGGGGTGGACGCCGTTCATGGTCCTTCTCGCGGCCTTCGCGGCGCTTCTGGCGCGGCTCTCGGGCCAGCGCGACGTGGTCGTGGGCTCTCCCATCGCGAACCGCAACCGGCTGGAGATCGAAGGGCTGATCGGCTTCTTCACGAACACCCTGGCTCTCCGGCTGGACCTCCTGGGCGACCCCTCCTTCCGGACGCTCGCGCACCGCGCCCGCGCCGTGACCCTGGACGCCCACGCCCACCAGGACCTCCCCTTCGAGAAGCTGGTCGAGGAGCTCCACCCCGGCCGCGACCTGGCGCGCACGCCGGTCTTCCAGGTGATGCTCGTGTTCCAGAGCCTGCCGCGCCTGGACCCCGGCTTCCCGGGCGTGACCGCCGGCCTCGCGGACGTGGACCCCGGCACCGCCAAGCTCGACCTGGCGCTCCACGCGGCTGAGGACGAGACGGGAAATCTCGCCGGCCACCTGGAGTACGACCGGGAGATCTTCGCGGAGGCGACCGCCTCCCGCTTCGTCACCCGCTTCGCGGCCCTCCTGGCCGAGGCGGTGGGAGATCCGGAGCAGACCCTCTCCGCCCTGCCGCTCCTGACCTCTTCCGAGCGGGACGAGATCGCGGCCTGGAACCGGACGGCGGCCGGGTTCCCCCGGGAGCGGACGGTCCACCAGCTCGTCGCGGCCCGGGCGGCGCTCCATCCGGAAGCCGTGGCCGTCGAGCACGGCGCGGAGCGGCTGACCTACGGCGAGCTCGTGGAGCGGGCTGGCCGCCTGGCGCGCCGGCTCTCGGCGCGGGGCGTGGCCGCGGACGTGCCGGTCGGGGTGTTCCTCGACCGCTCGATCGAGATGATGGTCGCGGTCCTGGGCGTCCTCGAAGCCGGGGGCGCCTACCTGCCGCTCGATCCGGCCTATCCGAAAGAGCGCCTGCGCCTCATGGTGGAGGACGCGGCCGCGCCCGTGGTGGTCACCCGGACCGCCCTCCTCCCCGAGCTGCCGTCCCTGCCGGAGCGGGCGCTCCTGGTGGAGGAGGACGGGCCCTGGCCCGAGGCGGCCGGGGAGACGCCCGCGGCCTTCCCGGAGAGCCTGGCCTACGTGATCTACACCTCGGGGTCCACGGGCCGGCCCAAGGGGGTGGCGATGCCCCACCGGGCCCTCGTCAATCTGCTCGCCTGGCAGGCCGGCGACTCGCGGGCCGGGGAGGGGACCCGCACGCTCCAGTTCGCCCCCCTCTCCTTCGACGTCTCCTTCCAGGAGACCTTCGCGACCTGGGCCACGGGCGGCACCCTGGTGCTCGTTCCCGAGGAGACCCGCCGCGATCCCGAAGCCCTCCTGGCGTTTCTCGCGGAGAAGAGGATCGAGCGCCTGTTCCTCCCCTTCGTGGCCCTGCAGCAGCTCGCCCTCGCGTCAGGGCCTTCCCCGGCCTCCCTCCGCGAGGTGGTGACGGCCGGCGAGCAGCTCTACGTGACACCGCAGGTGGCGGCGCTGTTCGCGGCGCTCCCGGGGGCCACCCTCCACAACCACTACGGCCCCACGGAGACGCACGTGGCGACCGCGCTCGCCCTCGCGGGCGACCCCGCGGGCTGGCCCGAGCGGCCGTCCATCGGCCGGCCGCTCGCGAACGACCGGGTCTTCCTCCTGGGGCCCGACCTCGATCTCGTTCCGGCCGGCGTGCCCGGGGAGCTGGCCGTGGGAGGCTCAGGGATCGCCCGGGGGTACCTCGGCCGGCCGGACTGGACGGCCGAGCGGTTCCTCCCCGACCCGTTCTCCTGGGCGGAGGGGTGGGAGCCCGGCGCGCGCCTGTACCGGACCGGGGACCTCGCACGCTTCCGGCCGGACGGCACGCTCGAGCTCCTCGGCCGGCGCGACCACCAGGTCAAGGTCCGCGGGGTGCGGATCGAGCTCGCCGAGGTGGAGACCGCCCTCGCCCGCCATCCCGCGGTGGCCCAGGCCGCGGCCGCGGTCCATGGCGGGGAGAGCGGGGTCCGGCGCCTCATCGGGTACGTGGCGTTCCGCCCGGGGGCGGCTTTGGCGTGGAGCGAGCTCAAGAGTTTTCTCGCCGGCGAGCTGCCCGACGCCATGGTCCCCACGGCCTGGGTGCGGCTCGACCGCCTGCCGCAGACGCCCAGCGGCAAGGTGGACCGCCGGGCCCTGCCCGCCCCCGAGGGGGGAGAGGAGATCGTGCTCCCGCGGACGCCGGTCGAGGAGCTTCTCGCCCGGGTGTTCCAGGAGATCCTGGAGATCCCCCGGGTGGGGGCGAGCCAGAGCTTCTTCGAGCTGGGCGGGCACTCGCTCCTGGCCGCGCGGCTCGTCTCCCGCCTGCGGGAGGTCTTCGGCGTCGAGATCCCCCTGCGCCGGGTCTTCGAGAAGCCGGTGCTGGCGGACCTGGCGGCCGAGATCGAGGCCGAGGTCGAGGCGGGCACGTCCACCCTGGCACCGCCGCTCCGGCCCGTCCCCCACGACGGACCGCTCCCGCTCTCCTTTGCCCAGGAGCGCCTCTGGTTCCTGGACCGCCTGAAGGAGGAGGGCGGGGCCGCCTACAACATCCCTCTGTCGGTCCGCCTGCGCGGGGAGATGGCGGTCGCGGCGTTCGCCGCCGCCTTCCGCGAGATCGTGCGCCGCCACGAGGCCCTGCGGACCGTCTTTCCCGAGCGGGACGGCGAGCCCGTGCAGGTGGCCGGGCCGCCGCCCGCGGCCTGGGAGCTGCCGGTCGTGGACCTGTCCTCGCTGCCGCCCGCCGCGGGCGAGGCCGAGGCGCGGAGCCTGGGGGAGCGGGAGGCCCTGCGGGTCTTCCCGCTCGACCGCGGGCCGCTCCTCTCGACGACCGTCCTGCGCCTGGCCGAGCGGGAGCACCTGCTGATCCTCAACATGCACCACATCGTCTCGGACGGCTGGTCGCTCGGGGTGCTGCTCGCGGAGCTCGGGGCCCTCTACGGGGCCGCCCGGACCGGGGCGCCTTCGCAGCTCCCGGAGCTGCCGGTGCAGTACGCGGACTTCGCCGTCTGGCAGCGGCGGTGGCTCTCGGGCGAGCGGCTGGCGGCCCAGGTCGAGTTCTGGCGGCGGCAGCTCGCGGGGGCCCCGTCCGTGTTCGAGCTCCCTGCGGACCGGCCGCGCCCCGCGGTCCAGACCCAGAACGGCGCCTGGGTGCCCGTCTCCGTGCCGCGGGAGCTCTCGGCCCGGCTTGCCGCCCTCGCCCGCCACCAGGGCGTCACCCCGTTCATGCTCCTCCTCGCGGCCTGGCAGACCCTCCTCCACCGCTCGACGGGGCAGGAGGACTTCAACGTCGGCTCCCCCGTGGCGGGCCGCAACCGCCGGGAGACCGAGCGGCTGATCGGCTTCTTCGTCAACACGCTCGTGCTGCGGGCCGACCTCTCCGGGAACCCGTCGTTTACGGAGCTGCTCCTGCGCACCCGCAAGACGGCTCTCGCGGCCTACTCCCACCAGGATCTCCCCTTCGAGAAGCTGGTCGACGAGCTCAAGCCCGCGCGCGACCTCGCCCACCAGCCGCTCGTCCAGGTGGTGTTCTCGCTTCAGAACACTCCCCTGGGCGCCCTGGAGCTGCCCGGCCTGGCGCTCACGCCGGTCGAGCTCGGTGACGCCCTGGCCAAGTTCGACGTGACCCTGTCTCTCTCCGAGGCCCGGGGAGAGATCGCCGGCGCCATGGAGTACAACACGGACCTCTTCGACCGCTCGACGATCGCCCGCCTGGCCGGCCACCTGGGCGTGCTCCTGGAATCGGTCGCCGGCAACCCCGCGCGGCGGATCTCGGAGCTCCACGTGCTGGCGGACGGGGAGCGCCACCAGCTTCTCGTGGAGTGGGCCGACGCCGGGCGGAGCTTCCACGGTGTCTGCCTCCACCAGCTCTTCGAGCGCCAGGCGGCCCTGCGCCCGGAGACGCCCGCCGCGGTCTGCGAGGACGTTGCCTGGAGCTATGGCGAGCTCGACCGCCGGGCCAACCAGCTCGCGCACCACCTGCTCCGGCTGGGGGTGGGCCCCGAGGTGCGGGTGGGGCTTTTCGTCGAGCGCTCGCTCGACATGCTCGCGGGCATGCTCGGGGTCCTGAAGACCGGCGGGGCCTACGTGCCGCTCGATCCGGGCTATCCCCGCGAGCGCCTCGCCTTCACCCTGGACGATTCAGGGGCGCGGGTGGTCCTCACCCAGGCGCGGCTGGCGGACCGGCTGCCCGAGACCGGGGCACGGGTGATCCGCCTGGACGCGGACTGGGGAGAGATCGCCGGGGAGCCCGGGGAGAGCCCGCGGGTCCCGGTCCAGGCCGACGACGTGGCCTACGTCATCTACACCTCGGGCTCGACCGGCAAGCCCAAGGGGGTGATGGTCCCGCACCGGGCCGTGGTGATGTACATCAGCACCACCTCGCCTTTCTTCGGGATCGGGCCCGGCGGGCACAACATGCAGTTCTCCTCGATCAGCTTCGACGCCTCCGTCGAGGAGATCTACGGCTGCATCACCCACGGCGCGACCCTCTACGTGCGGGGCGAGGTCCAGGAGGGGATCTCGGAGCTCCTCGCCTGGATGGCCGGGCGGAGGATCACCTGGGCGCAGCTCCCCACGGCCTTCTGGCACCAGCTCACGGCGGCCATGGAGACGGAGGAGCTCCCCTTCCCGCCGGCGCTCCGCGTCCTCATGATCGGCGGCGAGAAGGCTCTCGCCCAGCGGCTGGTGGCCTGGTGGAAGCGGGTCCCCGAGGGCTTCCGGTTCATCAACGCCTACGGCCCCACGGAGACCACGGTGGCGGCCACCCTGGCCACCTTCCCGGGCGCCCGGCCGGTCGGCGAGAGCCTGCTCGAGGTGCCCCTGGGCCGACCCCTCTCCTTCGTGCGGGCCTGCGTGCTCGACCGCCGCCTGCGCCCGGTTCCCATCGGGGTCACGGGAGAGCTCCACCTGGGCGGCCAGGGCCTCGCCCGCGGCTACCTGGGCCGTCCGGACCTGACGGCCGAGAAGTTCATCCCCAATCCGTTCGCCTACCTGGCGGACAAGACCGGCGAACGCCTGTACCGGACGGGCGACCTCGTACGCCTCCTGCCCGACGGCATGCTGGAGTTCGTGGGCCGGGTGGACGACCAGGTGAAGATCCGCGGCTTCCGCATCGAGCTGGGGGAGATCGAGACGACGCTCGCGCGGCACCCCAACGTGGGGGAGGCGGTCGTCATGGCGCGCGAGGACGCGCCCGGGGAAAAGCACCTGGTGGCCTACGTGGCGGCGCGGACCGAGCCCGCGCCTACGCCGGAGGAGCTCGCCGCCTTCCTCGCCCGGCAGCTCCCGGCCTACATGGTGCCGGGGGCGATCCTCGTCCTCCCCTCGATGCCGACCAACGCCCATGGTAAGGTGGACCGCCGCGCGCTGGCCGGGATCGCCCCGGGCCCGCCGCGGAGCCGCCGGGAGACCTACGTCGCCCCCCAGAGCGAGCTCGAGGAGAGGATCGCCGCCGTGTGGCGCGAGATCTTCGGCCTGGAGCAGGTGGGCGTTCACGACAACTTCTTCGATCTGGGCGGCAACTCGCTCTTGATCGTGAAGCTCCACAGCCGTCTGCAGAAGGCCCTCGGCCGTGACTTCCCGCTGGTCGACCTGTTCAAGCACCCGACCGTCGCCGCCCTCGCCCGGAGCCTGGGCGCCGTCCGGACGGAGAAGCCTTCCCTCGACCGGGCCCGCGCCCGGACCGAGACCCGCCGGGAATCGATGAAGCAGCTCCAGGAGTTGAGAGATCGGCGAAGGAAGGCGGAGAAAGGAACCGTGAGGAAACCCTGATGAGCGAAGAAACCTCCGATTCCCTCCAGGGGATCGCGATCGTCGGCCTCTCCGGCCGTTTCCCGGGCGCTCCGGACCTCCCGGCGTTCTGGGACAACCTGAGAAACGGCGTCGAGGCCATCTCTTTCTTCACCGACGAGGAGCTCCAGGAAGCCGGAGTCGACCCTGCGCTTCTGGCCGACCCGCGCTACGTCAAGGCCAAGGGCATCCTCCCCGGGTGCGAGATGTTCGATCCGGCCTTCTTCGGCTTCACCCCGCGGGAGGCCGAGCTTCTCGATCCCCAGCACCGGGTGTTTCTGGAGTGCGCCTGGGAGGCCCTGGAGAGCGCGGGCTACGACGGCGAGCGCTTCCCCGGGCGGATCGCCGTGTTCGGAGGATCCGGCGCCAACGCCTACCTCCTCTTCAACCTGCTGCCCAACGAGGAGCTGCTCGACAAGGTCGGCATCCTCCAGGCGATGCTGATGAACGAGGGGGACTTCCTCACCACCCGGGTCTCCTACAAGCTGAACCTGAAAGGCCCGAGCGTCCTCGTCCAGACCGCCTGCTCGACGGCCTTGGTCGCCGTTCACACGGCCTGCCAGAGCCTGCTTGCCGGCGAGTCGGACATGGCGCTCGCGGGCGGCGTGTCGATCGACGTGCCGCAGAAGGGGGGCTATTTCTACCAGGAGTCGAGCGTGGTCTCGCCCGACGGCCACTGCCGCGCCTTCGACGAGCGCGCCGCGGGCACGGTCAACGGCTCGGGGGCCGGCGTCGTGGTGTTGAAGCGGCTCGAAGACGCGGTGGCGGACGGCGACCTCGTCCACGCGGTGATCCGCGGCTCGGCCATCAACAACGACGGCTCCGCCAAGGTGGGCTTCACGGCGCCGTCCGTCGAAGGGCAGTCCGAGGTGATCGCCGAGAGCCTCCTCATGGCCGGCGTCCTCCCGGATTCGATCGGCTACGTCGAGGCCCACGGCAGCGGCACCTCGCTCGGTGACCCCATCGAGGTCGCGGCGCTCACCCAGGCCTTCCGCGCCGGCACGGACCGGACCGGCTTCTGCGCCCTGGGATCGGTCAAGACCAACCTCGGCCACTGCAATGCCGCGGCCGGCGCCGCCGGGCTCTTGAAGACCGTGATGGCCCTGAAGCATGGGGAGATCCCGCCGAGCCTCCACTACGAGAAGCCCAACCCGCAGATCGACTTCGCGGGGAGCCCGTTCTTCGTCAACACGGCGCTCTCCCCGTGGCCGGAAGGGGACGGCCCCCGCCGCGCCGGGGTGAGCTCCTTTGGGTTGGGCGGCACCAACGCCCACGTGGTGCTCGAAGAGGCGCCGCCCCGGGAGGCGGGGGAGCCCTCGCTCCGCCCGGTGTGCCTCCTCCCTCTCTCGGCGCGCACGGCCTCGGCGCTGGACAAGGTGGCGGAAAACCTCGCCGCGCGACTCTCGGCCGGTCCCGGGCTCGACCTCGCGGACGTGGCGTTCACCCTCGGGGTGGGGCGCCGCGGGTTCGAGCACCGGCGGGCCGTGCTCGCTCGCACCGCGGAGGAGGCCGCCGCGGCGCTCGCCGATCCCGCGCGGAGCCTCTCGGGCGTGCGCCAGGGCACGGCGGCCCGGCCGGCCGTCTTCCTCTTCCCCGGGCTGGGCGACCAGTACGTGGACATGGCCCGCGAGCTCTACGACGTCGAGCCCGTGTTCCGCGAGCAGGTCGACCTCTGCGCGGACGGGCTCGCCCCCCACCTGGGCGTGGACCTCCGCGAGGTGATCTTCGCGGGAGAAGGCGCCGCGCGGCCCGCGAGCCAGGGACCGGACCTCCGGGCCCTGCTCCGGAGAGACGCCGCGCCCCGGAGCGAGGCCGCGGCCCGCCTCGCCCGCACCGACGTGGCCCAGCCGGCCTGCTTCGCCGTCGAATACGCCCTGGCCCGGCTCCTGATGTCCTGGGGGATCGTGCCCGAGGCCATGATCGGCTACAGCATCGGAGAGTACGTGGCGGCCTGCCTCGCCGGAGTGCTCTCGCTCGAGGACGCCCTCTTCCTCGTAGCGCGCCGGGCGAAGCTGATCCAGGATCTCCCGGCCGGCGCCATGCTCGCGGTCCCCCTCCCCGAGGAGGAGGTGCGGCCGCTCCTGGGAGAGCGCCTGTCGGTCTCCGCCACGAACGGTCCCCACTTCTGCGTCGTGGGCGGGACCCCCGAGGACGTGGACGGCCTCGCCCAGAGCTTGGCCGGGAGGGGGGTTTCGACGATCCGTCTCCAGACCACGCACGCCTTCCACTCCGCGATGATGGAGCCGGCCGTGGCCGCGTTCACCGAGATCGCCCGCCGGGTGGAGATGAATCCGCCGTCGATCCCCTATCTCTCGAACGTCACCGGCACCTGGGTGACGCCCGGCGATCTGGCCGATCCCGGGTACTGGGCGCGGCACATGTGCCAGACCGTGCGCTTTGCCGAAGGGGTGGCGGAGCTTCTGAAGAGCCCCGACCGCCTGTTCGTCGAGGCCGGGCCGGGCGGCACGCTCGGAACGCTCGTCAAGCAGCATCCGGACGCCCCGGCGGGCCTGGTGACGGTGTCGGCCCTGCGCGCCGCGACCGAGGGGCGCTCGGACGTGGAGCATCTCCTCTCGGCCGTGGCCCGGCTCTGGACGAGCGGCGCCGCGGTTGACTGGACGGGCTTCTGGGCCGGGGAGCGGCGCCTGCGCGTCGAGCTGCCCACCTACCCCTTCGAGCGCCAGCGCTGCTGGGTGGACCCGCCGCGGGGGGCCAGCGTCTCCCGGGCGGCCCGCGCTCTCTCCTCCGGGGCGGAGGAGGGCCGCGCCCCTCTCGAGGACTGGCTCTGGGTGCCGGTCTGGAAGGAGTCCCCGGCGGTCCGGCGGGCGTCCAAAGCCGGCGGCTCCTGGCTCGTGGTCCTCGACCGCGAGGGCCTGGGCGAGCGGCTGGCCGAGAGGCTGCGGAGCGCGGGTGCGGAGGTCGCCACCGTGTCGCCGGGAGAGGCGCTCCCCGGGGAAGCGTCCCGGATCGTCTATCTGGCCGGCCTGTCGCGGGAGGAGCTCTCCTTCGAGGCCGCCCTCAAGTCCGGGCTCGCGAGCCTCGTCTCCCTGGAGAAGGAGCTTCAAGGCAAGGGCACGTCCCCGGTGCGGATCGGCGTCTTCGCGAACCGTCTCCAGGAGGTGCTGGACGGCGACTCGGTCGAGCCCGCCAAGGCCGCCCTCCTGGGCGCCGTCAAGGTGATCCATCAGGAAGCGACCCGTCTGACCTGCAGCGCCGTCGACGTCGTGCTCCCCGCGCCGGGCTCGCCCGCCGAGGAGCGCCTGCTCGGCCAGATCGTGGCCGAGATGGAGACGGAGCCGCAGCCCGTGGTCGCGTACCGCGGCCGGCAGCGCTTCGTCCGCTCCTTCGAAAGGGTGCGGGCCGACCTCCAGGAGAATCCCCTGAGAGAAGGCGGCGCCTACGCCGTCACCGACGGCGTCCACGGGATCGGTCCGGCGGTCGCCGAGCACCTGGTCCACGCGCTCGGGGCGAAGGTGGCCCTCGCAGTGCCGCCGGATTTCCCCACCCGCGAGCAGTGGGAGGGGTGGCCCCAGGTGCCCACCGGCCACGATCCGATCGGCGCAACCATCCAGCGGCTCCTCTCCCTGGAGCGGGCGGGCGAGCTCGACCGGGTGCTCCTCGTGCGCGAGGACGTGGCCTCGGAAGGCGGCATGCGCTCGCTCCTCGCGCGCTGCGGAAAGCTGGACGGTGTCTTCCATACCGGCGGCTCTTTCGTGGGAGGCCTCCTGCAGCTCAAGACCCCGGAGACCTTGGCTGCCTTCCTGGGGCCGCTCTCCCGCGGCGCCGAAGGGCTTTTGGCCGCAGCCCAGGGCAACGGCGAAGGGCCGGCGTTCGTGGCCCTCTGCGCCTCGACGCTCACCGTGACCGGCGGCCTGGGCCAGCTCGACAGCGCCGCGACCGGCGCGTACCTGGACGCCCTTGCCCAGCGCCAGGCCGCGGCCGGGGGCGTGCCCACGATCGCCATCCACTGGGACCCCTACCAGTGGGACCGCTGGCTCGCGGGCGGCGTGGGCGGAGGCATGATCCCCGGCCTCCAGAACGACCAGCTCCAGCAGGACCTTGCCGCCCACAGCATTCCGTCCGCGGACAGCGCCGAGGCGCTCCGCCGCCTCCTCGCGAGCGGCCTCTCCCGGGCGATCGTCTCGAACAGCGACCTCGAAACCCTGATCGCGGAGACCGACGCCTTCACGACCGAGGTCTTCCTGGCGGAGATGGAGAAGGCCCGGCGCTCCGAGCAGCCGCACCAGCGGACGGGGCTTTCGACCCCCTACGTTGCCCCGCAGGACGAGCTCCAGGAGAAGGTCGCGGTCCTCTGGCAGGAGCTCTTCGGCATCGAGGCCATCGGCATTGAGGACAACTTCCTGGAGCTCGGCGGCCACTCGCTCCTCGCCATCCAGATGATGACCCAGGTGCGCACCCTCTTCGGGGTGGACCTGCCCGTCACGGCCCTGTTCGAGGCTCCCACCATCGCGGAGCTCGCGGCGGTGATCGCCCGCGAGCAGGCCGGCGGCGAGGAGGATCCGGACGAGCTCGAAAAGCTCCTCGCCGCGGTCGAAGGGCTCTCCCCCGAAGAGGCCCTGGCCAGGATGGCGGAGCTGGGCCTCTCCCCCGGGGGCGCGGCGTGAGCCTGGACGACCGCCTCTCATCGCTCACTCCGGAGCAGCGCGCGCTGTTCGAGGCGCTGCGCGCGCGCCAGCAGCAGCAGAAGAAAGCTGCGGCCCCGCGCACGCACCAGCCGCCGCCGGTGACCCGGCGCACGCCGCCCAACGGAGAAGGGGACTGGCCGCTCTCTTCCGACCAGGAGCGGCTCTGGTTCATCTACCAGCTCGATCCGGAGAACTCGGCCTACAACGTGGACGCCGCGAGCCACATCACGGGGCCGCTCGACCTCGGGGTGATCGCGGGGTGCCTCCATGAGATCGTCCGCCGCCACGCCGCCTGGCGCACGACCTTCCCGACCGTGGACGGCCGGCCGGTCCAGCGCGTGGTGCCCGAGCGGCAGCAGCACCTCTCGGTGGTCGACCTCTCGGGTCTCCCCGAGGGACGGCGCGCGGCTGAAACGGACCAGGTGCTCTACGACGGCACGCGGGCGCTGTTCTCCCTGGAAACCGGGCCGCTCGTGCGCACGGCGCTCGTCCGGCTCGGCCCCGAGGACCACCTCTGTCTCCTGGTGATCCACCATCTGGCGACCGACTGGATCACGTTCCAGCACTTCTTCCGCGAGCTCGCGGTGCTCTACGAGGCGTCCAGGAACGGCCGGCCCTCGCCGCTGCCCGAGCCCGCGCTCCAGTACCCCGACTACGTGCTCTGGCAGCGGGAGTGGATGCAGGGCAGCGTGCTCAAGGACTACGTCGACTGGTGGGTGGAGCGCCTCGAAGGCTACCCCCGGGTGCTGGCGCTTCCCACCGACCGGCCGCGCCCGCCGGTCGAGACCGGGCACGGCGACCGCTGGATGATCCACACCGGCCGCGACCGCGCGGAGCGGCTGCACGCGTTCGCCCGCAGCCAGGGGGCGACCCTGTTCATCGCGGTCCTGGCGCTCTTCGACGCCCTGTTCCAGAAGATCTCGGGGCAGGACCGGTTGATCCTCGGCACCAACACGGCCAACCGGGCTCGCCCTGAGCTCGAGACCGTCTTCGGCTACTTCCTGACCCAGCTGCCGTTCCCGGCCGACCTGTCGGGCGATCCGACGTTCCGCGAGGTGATCTCGCGGGTGCGCAAGTCGGCCCTGGAGTCCTACGCCCACCAGGAGCTCCCCTTCGGCAAGCTCGTCGAAGTGATCAACCCGGCGCGCGACACGAGCGTCATGCCGCTCGTCCAGGCGATCGTCCTCGTGCTCGACGCCCACTACCACAAGATCGAGGTCGCCGACCTCTCCTTCGAGCCGGTGAGCGTGTTCGACGCCCACGCCCGCTTCGACCTGATGATCGGCGTCTACGACCGGGACGACGGCCTGACCGGGCCCCTGGAGTTTTCCGCCGACCTCTACGACCGGACGACCATCGGCCGCTGGGTGGAGCTGTTCTACCTGCTGATCGACGCCGCCGCGGCCGATCCGGACCGCCGGCTCTCCGAGCTCCCCTCCCTCTCGCCGGGAGAGCGGCACCAGGTGCTCGCCGAGTGGAACGACACGGCGGTGGAGATCCCGGACGCTCCGGCCCTGCGGCAGTTCGAGGCGGTCGCGGCCGCGCGGCCCGGGAGCCTGGCGGTGGGGGACTGGACCTATGGCGAGCTCTCCGAGCGGGCCACCTGCCTCGCCCGCCACCTGCGGAGCCTGGGGATCAGGGCCGGAGACCTGGTCGCCGTGGGCCTCCCCCGCTCGCCGGAGATGGTGGCGTCGCTCCTCGCGGTCTGGAAGGCGGGGGCGGCCTATCTCCCCGTGGATCCGGACCTTCCCGCGGAGCGGCGCGCCTTCCTGCTCGAAGACTCCGGCGCCGCGGTGTTCGTGGAGGACGTCTCCGGGGAAGGCTCCGGCCCCTTGCCGGACGGGCCTCTCGCCGGGGACCGGGCCTACGTGCTCTACACCTCCGGCTCCACGGGACGGCCCAAGGGCGTCGAGGTGACCCACGGGGCCCTCGCGAATTTCCTTGCCGCGATGGCGTCCCTCCATCCGCTGGGGGAGGGCGACGTGGTCCTCGCCGTGACCACGATCTCCTTCGACATCGCGGCCCTGGAGCTGTTCCTGCCGCTCACCCGGGGCGCCCGGGTCGTGCTCGCGGACCGCGAGACCGCGGCGGACGGAGCCCTCCTCGCCCGGGCCTTGGACGAGAGCGGCGCGACCGTGCTCCAGGCCACCCCCGCGACCTTCCGGCAGCTCCTGGGCTCGGGGTGGGAGGGCCGGCCCGGCCTGCTCCTCCTCTGCGGCGGCGAGGCCCTCCCCCGGGATCTCGCGGACCGCCTGCTGCCCGCCGGCCGGGAGCTGTGGAACCAGTACGGCCCCACCGAGACCACGGTCTGGTCCACGACCGGCCGGGTCGAGCCCGGCGTCCGCCCGGTCTCCCTGGGCCGCCCGATCGGAAACACACAGATCCACGTGCTGGACGGAAACCTCCGGCCCGTCCCCCTGGGCTCGACCGGCGAGGTGTGGATCGGCGGCGCCGGCCTCGCCCGCGGCTACCTGGGAAGGCCCGAGCTGACCGCGGATCGTTTCCGTCCCGACCCGTTCTCCAGCGACCCGGGGGCGCGCTTCTACCGGACGGGCGACCTCGGCCGCTTCCGGGCCGGCGGCACGCTCGACTTCCTCGGCCGCACCGACCACCAGGTGAAGCTCCGGGGCCACCGCATCGAGCTGGGGGAGATCGAGGCGGCCCTGCGCCTCCACCCCGGGGTGGCGGACGCCGCCGTCCTGCTCCGGGAGGAGCGGGCGGGCGACGCCCGGCTGGCCGCCTTCGTGGTCCCCCGGGGCGACGCGCCGCAGCCCGCGGACTTCCGCACGTTTCTCGCGGAGCGCCTGCCCGGCATCATGGTCCCAGCGGCCTGGGTGACGCTCGCCGCGCTGCCGCTCACCCCGAGCGGCAAGGTGGACCGCCGGGCGCTCGAAAGGATGGAGGTCGTCTCCCTGGGAGCGGGGGAGAGAGTCGCCCCGCGCACCCCCGAGGAGGAGGTGCTCGCCGCGATCTGGGCCCGGGTCCTGGACGTCCCCGAGGTGGGGGTGACCGACGACTTCTTCGCCCTGGGCGGCCACTCGCTCCTCGCCACCCGTCTCGTGGCCGAGGTGCGCGAGGCCTTCGGGGTGGACCTGCCCGTGCGCGCGGTGTTCCAGGCCCCTACCGTCCTGTCCCAGGCGGGAGCCCTGGCCCTGGCCCGTGCCGCGGGCGACGGCTTCCCGGCCCCGGGGCCGATCCTCCCGGTCTCCCGGGACGGGCTCCTCCCTCTCTCCTTTGCCCAGGAGCGGCTCTGGTTCCTCGACCGGCTGACCCCCGGGAGCCCGGCCTACAACCTGCCGCTCGCCCTGCGGGTGCGCGGCGGCCTGGACTTGACCGCCCTCGCGCGGGCCGTGGCGGCCGTCGTCGAACGGCACGAGGCGCTGCGCACCACGTTCGTGGGCCTCGAAGGCCGGCCCGCGCAGCGGATCGCCCCCGCGGAGGGCTGGAGCCTCCCCGTGCGCGACCTCTCGGGCGCTCCCGATCCGGAAGCCGAGGCACGGCGCCTGGCGCAAGCCGAGGCCGTCCGCCCCTTCGACCTCGCCCGCGGCCCGCTTCTGCGCACCGGGCTGCTGCGCCTGGGGCCTGGAGAGCACGTCCTGCTCCTCACGGTCCACCACATCGTGGCGGACCTCTGGGGCCTGGGAATCCTGGTGCGCGAGATGGCGACCTTCTACGCCGCGGGGACGACCGGCCGGCCGGCCGGGCTGCCGGAGCTGCCGGTGCAGTACGCCGACTTCGCGGTCTGGCAGCGCGGCTGGCTCCAGGGCGAGGTCCTGGAGCGGCAGCTCGCCTTCTGGCGGGAGCGGCTCGCCGGAGCGCCGGAGGCGTTGGACCTCCCCACGGACCGGCCGCGCCCGCCCGTGCAGGGC
>DATEIO010000503.1:0-2918 GCA_035278895.1 Thermoanaerobaculia bacterium
ATGGTGGTCACGAGGCCGATCCCCAGGGCCAGAGCCGCCACGGCCGCCAGGGAGTACCCCGGATTTTTAAGCAGCATGCGAAACGCAAAACGAAGGTCTTGCAGGAATGAGCCCATGAATCCCTCCCGGAGGGGAAAGCGAACAGGGGTTCGCCACCTGCATTACGCCGGGGCGGGGGAAAAGGTTACAGGGGACCTACTGCGCCGCCCGCGCCCCCTCCTTCCCTTCGTCCAACCCGCGCCAGGTGGCCTCGTCGTCGTCGAAGATGGGGAGGTTGGGCTGGCGGCCTCGGGCGGCGTTGATGTGCCAGCCCCAGAGGAGGGCCCACTTCAGGTAGGTGCCGTAGGCCTGGAGCATGCAGAAGACGAGGCCGTGCATGCCGTCCAGAATGCCCAGTTGGAAGATGTAGGTGCGGAGGAACCGCCAGACCGAGCGGCCGAAGACCTGGGTGTAGCCCGCCTTCTTCTTCTCCTTCCAGTTCTGGGAGGCGCCCCAGAAGCTGTACTTCTCGATCCGCTTGACGTACTCGTCGAGCGAATCGGCCATGTAGTGCTCCATCGAGCTCTTGAGCACCGGGGCCGGCCCGCGGGTGATCATGTCGGCGTGCACGCGCCGGTTGGGATAGCGGGCCGTGCCCGTCCGCACGAGGCGGACCACCCGGTCGTTCTGCCAGCCGGAGAAGCGGATGACGCGGTCCATGAAGTAGACGCGCCGGTGGATCGTGTAGGCGTCGTGCGTGGGATTGCCGGCCAGGAGCTCCTCGATCTCCCGCTGGAGAGCCGGGGTACAGCGCTCGTCCGCGTCGTAGATCAGGATCCACGGGTTTTCGACCTGGTCCATGGCCCAGTTCTTCTGGGAGGCCGAGCCGTAGTAGGTGCGCTGGAAGAAGCGGACCTTGTCGTAGCTCTGGGCGATCTCGGGCGTCCGGTCGGTCGAGAAGGAGTCGACGACCAGGATCTCGTCGCACCAGAGGAGCGACTCGATGCAGCCGGCGATGTGCTGCTCCTCGTTGAAGGTGGTGACGATCGCCGAGATGGCGGGGCGGGACGCAGGGGGCTTCGGTGGCGCGGCCATAGGGTTCCTCTCGGGAAGGAAGAGTATAGAATCCTGCGAGTCCGGACAACGAAGGCTCTACCCTGGGGAGGCGTGTGCGCTCATACCTGGTCTTTCTGATCCTGTTCTCGGCGAAAGTCGTCGCCCGGATCTTCTTCAGGATCGAAATGCGGTTCATCGGCGACGTGCCGCCCAAGTCCTGGGACCACCACCGGGTGGTGGCCATCCTGAACCACACGAGCCTCTACGAGTGGGTCTTCGCCGGGGGCTGCCCCAACCGGTTCCTCTGGCGCATGGCCAAACACGGCGTCGTGCCGGTCGCCCGCAAGACCGCGGACCGCCCCGTCGTGGGCCGCTTCTACAGCCTGGTCGCGGCCCGGGTCATCTCCATCACCCGCGAGCGGGACGAGACCTGGAACGAGCTCCTGCGCCAGATCCACCTCGACGCCATGGTCCTCCTCCTCCCCGAAGGCCGGATGAAGCGGGCCACGGGCCTGGACGCCGACGGCAAGCCCATGACCGTCCGCGGCGGCATCGCCGACATCCTGGAAGCCGTGGAAGAAGGCCGCATGCTCCTCGCCTACAGCGGCGGCCTTCACCACATCCAGATCCCCGGCGAGAAGATCCCCCGCCTCTTCAAGAAGGTCCGCATGAACCTGGAGGTCGTCGACATCGCCGCCTACAACGCCGCCCGCATGGCCGAAGCCGGAGACCGGAGGGCCTTCAAGCGGGTCGTGGCCAATGATTTGGGGCGGCGGCGGGATCTCTACTGCCCCGTCGAGCCGGGGACGTCGGCGATGCCTCCGGCGACGTTGGAAAAAGCCGAGTAAGAAGGCCGGCGAGACGCCGGCGGTCCCAGGGGGCCCTGCGATGCGGCGTTCGAGTCGGGGGAGGGGGCCCCTGGCTTGGGCACGTTAATTTCATGCAAGCCCGGCGAGAGAGGAGGTGCCGATGAGCATCCCCAAGTGGATCGCCGGGATCGGACGCTGGCCCGTGATCGAGCAGGTCCGGCGCGGCGATTGGAAGGCCCTGGGCGAGACCGCCCGGTCCCCCCGCAGCGAAAATCTCACCCCGCGCACCAAAAAAGCCGACCGCGTGGTCCGCTCCGTCTGCCCCTATTGCGCCGTGGGTTGCGGGCAGCTCGTGTTCGTCAAGGACGGGCGGATCACCGACATCGAGGGGGACCCCGATTCCCCGATCTCCGAAGGGTGCCTCTGCCCCAAGGGCGCCGCCACGTTCCAGCTCGTCACCGGCTCGCACCGGGTGAAAAACGTGCTCTACCGGCGGCCGTATGGCACGGAGTGGGAGGTCATCCCCCTCGAAGAGGCCATGGACCGGGTGGCCGAGCGGGTGAAGAAGACGCGGGACGAGACGTGGGAGGCGACGCGGGAGAAGGACGGGGCGCCGCTGCGGCGGACGCTCGGGATCGCGCATCTGGGCGGGGCCACGCTCGACAACGAGGAAAACTACCTTTTGAAGAAGCTATGGACCGCGCTCGGGATGGTCCAGGTCGAAAACCAGGCCCGGATATGACACAGCTCCACGGTCCCCAGTCTGGGGACCACGTTCGGGCGGGGCGGAGCCACGACCTTCCAGCAGGACCTCCAGAACGCGGACTGCATCGTGATCCAGGGGTCTAACATGGCGGAGTGCCACCCTGTGGGATTCCGCTGGGTGATGGAGGCCAAGGCCCGGGGCGCGACAATCATCCACGTGGACCCGCGCTTTACCCGCACGAGCGCCGTGGCCGACCTCCACGTGCCGATCCGCTCGGGGAGCGACATCGCTTTCCTGGGCGGGATCATCCGCTACGTTCTCGAAAACGAGCGGTATTTCAAGGAGTACGTGCTCCACTACACGAACGC
>DATEIO010000504.1:0-4114 GCA_035278895.1 Thermoanaerobaculia bacterium
CGGTACTTCATCAGTCGTCCTCCTTTCATAGAGGAAAAGCCCCAAAAGATTAGCATATTTATGAGGAGCGGAGAAGGACTGGATGGAAATCACGAAAATCGAGCCGTTTCTGGCCTACTTCGAAAAGGTGAGGCAGAGAACCCTGCGGGCCGCGCAGTGCGTCTGCCCAAAATGGCATCTACCCGTTTCACCAGTGAGAGATGTCTCGGCTCGCTGCAGGATCTTGCGACAAGATTACCGCGCGCTTTTTCTTTGCTTTGAGTGAAAAGTGAGGGCGAGCCCGGCTTGCCGGCCGTCGCAGGGTTCTCCAGCCTCAAATCTCAGCCCTTGCGGAGGGACAGGTCTCCCGATAAGGCTCCTCTCCCAAATATTGGGCCCACTCCTCAGAGGTCAGGTTCCGGTTTGCCATAGAGCAAGCGCGTGAGATCCATGACGCGATTGAAAGCTCGCGCAGGGAGATTGTGGCGTCCTCGCCAGCTGAGGCCAGAAAGCGTCCATCTGGGCTAAAGGCGACCGTCCGGATCGCTTTGGCGCTGGCCAGGAGTGGACCAATCCTCTGTCGGCTCCGCGGATCCCAGATCAACACGCCCTCGGTGCTACCTGATGCGAGCATCTGTCCATCGGAGCGGAACGCCAGGCTCAAAACGGTCGAGCGGTGCCCGAGCAGGGGAGGATCGAGGAGCCTGCCTGTGGTTGGGTCCCACAAAGTGACTTCCTGGCCACGGCCTGCTGCCAAGAGGAAGCCATCGGGGTTGAAGGCCAGGTTGGAGGCTGCAATCTGCTCAATCTCGTAGAGCAGATTTTTGGATTCCCCTTCTCCTGCCGGAGACGCGAGGCGGAGCGGGCGGCCACGCGAATGCAGGCCCGGCACATCCCAAAGGTAGATCGCGTTCTCGCCGCTGGTCAGCGAAGCCGAAGCGAGAGTGCGGCAGTCCGGGCTGAATGCTAGTGTCAGGTCTCTCCAGCCTTTCGCCGAGCCTGCCACCCAGGCAAGCGGCTTCCACGTCGCTGTATCCCAGATGAGGATGAGGTCGTTGGACCATCCCGAGGCGAGGAGACGGCCGTCTGGACTGAAGACGACATCGGTGACCAGCGATCCCTGGACTCCGAGTGGCTCATGCGCCGGCCGTTTCTTCTCCAGATCCCAGAGCCTAATGAGGTCTCGGCCCATAGCCAGGAGCCGGCCGTTCGGGCTGAAGGAGAGGCCGGAAACAGAGTACGCGCCAGAGCTCAACGGCCGGGCGACCTGCCGCCTCGAAGCGATTTCCCAGAGGACGACGCTGCCGTCCTGGCCCGCCGATGCAAGGAGCTTTCCTCCAGGGCTGAAAGCTACCTGGAGCACTGTCCCCTGGTTTCCGCCCGGCGGCGGAGCCAGCCACCGCGGATCGCGCCGGTTCCAAAGGATGACGGTTCCGTCACTGCTGCCCGAAGCCAACGTCTGACCCTTGGGGCTGAAGGTGACGCGCACGACCTTGTCACGGTGACCAACCAACGGGGGGGCTACAGGCTGGCCGTTCTCCGGATCCCACAGGAGGATTGTCGCGTCGAAGCTACCTGAGGCGAGGATCTTGCTGTCTGGGCTGAATGTAAGGCTCCAAGGAGAATCTTTGTGGCCTGTCCAAGGGGCTCCAAGGGGCTCCCAAGTGGCTGGATTCCTGAGGGTAATGGTGTTGGTGTTGCCATTGCCAGGTGTCGCTACCCTCTTGCCATCAGGACTGAAGGCGACGCTCGTTCCCCAACTCTCGAATCGGCGCTGCCGCGCCGCGAGAAACGTCTCGGCGGATTGTCGGAGAGCGCCTATTTTTGTCGGGCGCACCATGCCTAGATGACTTGCGAGAAGATCCACCAGTGCGTCATCTCCGGCGAGAGGGGGGCCCAGAGAGCTTCGTTTCGCCAAGTCCCAGAGTGTGATGCAGTTACCACCTCCCGCGACCAGGATCCCGCCGTCGGGGCTGAAAGCGACGTTCAGAACGGAACCGCAGCCGGAGATGATGGGTTTTCCCAGGAGCCGGTGCGACTTGGGGTCCCACAAGAGAACACGCCCATCCTGTCCTCCCGAGGCCAGCAGGGTTCCGCGAGGGTGGAAAGCGAGGTCAAAGATGTACCCGCGATGGCCCGTCAACGGCGCACCCAGGGGGCGGTGGGTGGCGACATCCCATAGCCGGATGCGCCGATCGAACCCGGCGGACGCCAGGATCGTTCCGTCCGGGCTGAACGCCAGGGCATAAACATCTTGTGTATGCCCGACGAGAAAGGTGATGAGGTGAGGACTATGCTCCAAGGCGGAGAGCAGGCTGCTTTCTGCTTCCAAGGTTTCGCCGGCGTTCCAGGCTTCGACCGCCAGCAACAGAGAGAGGTCAAGCCGGTTATCGAGGTGCTGGAGAGCTTGTGCGGCGAGTTGGCGTGAGAACGCGGTCCGATAGCGCTGCTCTGCGCGCCGCCATTGCACCAGAGATACGACACCAAGGATAAGAAAGCAGAGGGCTACAGCGGCCAGGATGGTCTGCCAGATCGTGTAGCGGCGCCGGCTGGTCATCGACTGCAGGAGCTCAGCGAGGACACGCGGCGACGGTGTCTCCACCGGGTCGTCCTCCTCCAGCCAGACGCGGTCGGCAAATCCGGGCCACGGTGCCTGCTGCCGGATTCCAGCTACGTCGACCGGGATCACAGGCCTCTTCCGCCGCAAGGTTGAAAATCTGGCGATCTCGAGGGCGACGTAGGAGGAGTTGAGGGCACCGGCCGTGCCGATGAGGATCAGGGCACGGCTCCGACGCAACGCCCTCTCGAGCGTGGGTGTCAGCTCGCTGCCGCCGGACACTTCTTTGCGATCGAGGAAGCAGGAATAGTCAAGGCCCCTGAGTTGCTCCTCGAGAGCCTGCGCGTAACCGCTTCCGTCCCTCCTGGAATAGGAGATGAAGAAGTCGTAGCCCAGAGAGAGCCGCGACGCCGCATGGAGGATGTCGGTTACCTTCCCGGGAATGCGCAGCATGCGAGTGGCCTTCGCAGATGAAGATTGAGGAAGGATACCGCGGCCAGGGTTAGAGGTGGTCTTTGTCCCTCTCCCCGGAAGGGGTGGATCCGCGGAAGGGTCTGCCTCGGAGCTGGGGACGGACCTAATCTTGAACGATTCCAGAAAACCTGTCATGCTCCCCCCATGTCCACGGCCAAGACCCACGAGAACCTCCTGCGGGAGGCGGGGCTGCGGGTGACGCGGCCCCGGGTGGCCGTGCTCGACGCGGTGCGGCAGCATCCGCACGCTGACACCGAGTCGATCCTCGCAGCAGTCCGGGCCGACCTCGGCGAGGTCTCCCATCAGGCCGTGTACGACGTCCTGCGCGCCCTCCACGCGGCGGGTCTGATCCGGCGGATTCAGCCGTCGGGGGCCAACGCCCGGTACGAGGCGCGAGTGGGTGACAACCACCACCACGTCGTCTGCCGGTCGTGCGGGGCCATCGCCGACGTCGACTGCGCGACGGGCGAGGCGCCGTGCCTGACCGCATCCCACGACCACGGCTTCCGGATCGACGAGGCCGAGGTCATCTACTGGGGCCTCTGCCCCGACTGCGGCACGTAAAACCAACCGACAGCATCCTGTGAGATCAGAGAGGGACCTTACCGTGAGCGTATCCGAGAGCGAAAATCCAGTCATCCCATCCCCAACCCCGAAGCGCCACCGGCCGCATGCCAACCAGGACTGGTGGCCCAACCAGCTCGACTTGAGCGTGCTGCACCAGCATCACCCGCGGGGCAACCCGCTGGGCGACAAATTTGATTACGCCACGGCGTTCGCCGGCGTGGACGTCGAGGAGCTCAAGCGCGACGTCATCAAAGTCATGACCACCTCGCAGGACTGGTGGCCCGCCGACTTCGGCCACTACGGCCCGCTGTTCATCCGGATGAGCTGGCACGCCGCCGGCACCTACCGGATCGAGGACGGCCGCGGCGGCGGCGGTGACGGCGCCCAGCGCTTCGCCCCGCTCAACAGCTGGCCCGACAACGCCAACCTCGACAAGGCCCGCCGCCTGCTCTGGCCGGTCAAGAAGAAGTACGGCCAGAGCGTCTCGTGGGCCGACCTGCTGGTCTTCGCCGGCAACTGCGCCATGGAGTCGATGGG
>DATEIO010000505.1:0-2170 GCA_035278895.1 Thermoanaerobaculia bacterium
GGTCGGAGCGTTCATCCTCCTCTGCGGAACGCTCCCCAAGAGAGGATGAACGCTCCCCAAGAGGGGATGAACGCGCCGCAGAGGAGGATGAACGCTCCCCGGGAGAGGATGAACGCGCCGTAGAGGAGGATGAACGCTCCGCAAGAGAGGACGAACGCTCCCGAAGAGAGGATGAACGTTCCCGGAGGGAGGTCGAACGTTCGGCAGCGCGGGTTGAGCGCTCCGGGGTGGGCTATGCTTCTTCCAGTGAACGAGCACGCCATTGATCTGGACATTCCTCCCGGGAGGGCAATCGCCGCGGTCGAGCAGACGGCGAAGGACTGGGGGGCGGAGTTCGTGCGGGACGGCTGGGGAGGGAAGCTGCACCTTCCGGTCGTCGCGGGGATCCGGCGGGGGCTGGTGACCGGGCCGGTCCTGGTCGAGCCTTCGGGGCAGGGCTCACGGGTGGTGTTCCGGGCCGAGGAGTCGATCTACTATGTCCAGACCCAGGCGGTGGTGATCCTGGTGCTCGCGCTGGCCGGCGCGTTGATGACCGTCCTCTGGCCCTTCAATCCCAAGCTCCTGGCCGTCGCCCCCTTCGGCGCCGTACTGGCGCTCGGCGGCTGGTTCCTCGTGATCTCCCGCCTGCGCAACAGCGGCCCCGAGGATTTCCTGGAGGCGGTGGCCGCCGAGGACAGGCCGGCGTCGCCGTAAAGGCCGGGGGGGAATGTCCCTTCCCTGCGGCTGGTTTATACTGGTGCAGGCAGCACGGTTCTTTGGCAACTCAATGGGGGTGTACCGGTTTCGACGGGGAACAGGGCGGTCCAGCGGTAGCGTGTCGAGTTTCCACTCGTAACACTCGAAGATATACCTGCGAACGATAACTTCGCCCTCGCGGCCTAAAAAAGGTACGTGACGTTCCGATGGTGGGCCTTGATTCGCGGCGCCCACCGGAACGACGCTAAAGCGGATCAATGGATGCGAAGGCCTCGCGGCGCATCCTGATATAAAGCGAGGCTGGCTGCCGTGCCAGGTTGGCCTTCTTCCAGAGCACGGTGGCGAGACTTAGGATAGAAGGATACACACGTAGAAGACCCTGAGACGTGTTTCTCGGACGTGGGTTCGACTCCCACCACCTCCACCAAAGCCTTTTCTCTTTAGCAATCCCACAAAACAAGTTTTCTCATGGGCGTTCGAACGCCGCGGCGATGCTGCGCTCGTACGGCGGCTCCAGCACCCCGGCCTCGGTGATGATGGCCGTGATCAGCTCGGCCGGCGTCACGTCGAAGGCGAAGTTGAGCGCGAGGGTGTCGTCGGGCGCCACGCGGGTGCCGAAGACCTCGGTGACCTCGACGGCCTGGCGCTCCTCGATGGGGATCTGCGCTCCCGTGGGCGTGGCGCGGTCGATCGTCGAGAGCGGGGCCGCCACGTAGAACGGCACCTTGTGGCGGTGAGCCAGGACAGCCACCGTGTAGGTGCCGATCTTGTTGGCCGTGTCGCCGTTGGCCGCGATGCGGTCCGCGCCCACCACGATCCGGTCTACCAGCCCTTGGGCCATGAGGGCCCCGGCGCTGTTGTCGGTCACCAGCCGGAAGGGGATGCCGAGCTTCTTGAGCTCCCAGGAGGTCAGGCGCGCGCCCTGAAGGAGCGGCCGCGTCTCGTCCACCCAGACCTTCTCCACCTTGCCGTCGCGCCAGGCGGACGTGATCACCCCCAGCGCCGTGCCGTAGCCGGCCGTGGCGAGCCCGCAGGTGTTGCAGTGGGTGAGCACCCGCACACCTGGAGCGAAGAGGGCGGCGCCGTGCTCGCCGATCCGGCGGTTGACCCGCACGTCCTCGGCGTGGAGCTCGCGCGCCCAGTCGAGGAGCGCCGCCACCGTCGCGGACACCGCCTCGGGGCCTCGCAACGCGGTTCCCTCGCAGACCTTCCGCCCCCGCTCCAGGGCCCAGCGCAGGTTGACCGCCGTCGGGCGGGTGCTCCCCAGCAGCTCCGAGACCTCCGCGAACCATCCGGCCAGCTCTTCAGGATTTCGGACGGTCCTCATTCCCAGCACCAGCCCGTAGGCCGCGGACACGCCGATCGCCGGCGCGCCCCGCACGGCCAGCCGCCGGATGGCGTCCGCTACCTGCTCGGGGGTCTCGCAGTCCATCCAGACCTCCTCGACCGGCAGGCGCGTCTGGTCGAGGAGGCG
>DATEIO010000506.1:0-2920 GCA_035278895.1 Thermoanaerobaculia bacterium
AAACCGGTGTACCCGCTCCTCGCCCAGCTTGCCAAGGGCCTTCCCTACAGCCAGTGGATCGCGATCTCGGACGATCCCGAAGAGGTCGTCCGGTGGATCGAGTCCTACGCGGCGGAGGTCTTCCTGTAGAGTAGGGTCCTCATCCGGGAGGAGCCATGAAGCGACACCTCATCCATGCCGGGCTGGCCGGCCTCGCTCTGCTCGCGCTGACGGGAGCCGCCAACGCGCAGCAGGAGATCCAGAAACCGAAGGACAACTGGCAGCAGCCCAAGGAGATCCAGAAGCCCCGGGACACCTGGCAGCAGCCGGGCGAGATCCAGGTGCCGAAGGGCCTCCAGGCGATCCGCACCGAGGACGCGAAGTGCGCGAAGCGCTTCCTCGTCGGGGCGGACGCGCTCTTCGAGTTCGACAAGGCCACGCTCAATCCGGACGCCGAGGAGACGCTCGCGGCCCTCCTCCCCCTCCTCGCCAAGGCCGGCAAGCATCCGGCCACGATCGAGGGCCACACGGACGCCAAGGGGAGCGACGCTTATAACCAGACGCTCAGCGAAAAGCGCGCCCAGGCGGTGAAGGACTGGCTGGTGGCCCGCGGCGCCGTCGCCGCCTCCACTCCTACTCAAGGCTGGGGCAAGCGGCGTCCTGTCGCGCCCAACGCGAAGCCCGACGGCTCGGACGATCCGGCAGGGCGGCAGAAGAACCGCCGGGTGGAGGTCGTGCTCGACCTGTGCAAGAGTTAGAGCCGACAAGGGAGGGAGCGCTGATGAAAGCCGTCGGACTCTACAAGTACCTGCCGATCGAAGATCCCGAAAGCCTGATCGACGTGGAGGTCCCGAAACCCGAGGCGCGGGGGCGGGACCTGCTCGTGCGGGTGAAGGCGGTGTCGGTCAATCCCGTGGACACCAAGGTGCGGGCCCCCAAGGACAAGGTGGAGACCGAGCCCAAGATCCTCGGCTGGGATGCCGCGGGCGTCGTGGAAGCCGTGGGCGAAGGGGTCTCCCTGTTCTCCCCGGGCGACGAGGTCTACTACGCGGGGAGCATCACGCGCCCGGGGTGCGACGCCGAGTATCACCTCGTGGACGAGCGGATCGTGGGCAGAAAGCCGCAGAACCTGTCGTTCGAGGAGGCGGCGGCCATGCCGCTCACTACGCTCACCGCCTGGGAGGCGCTGTTCGACCGAATGGGCGTGCCGCGCCGGCCGGAAGGGGGCCCGCCGGGGACCCTCCTGGTGATTGCGGGCGCGGGCGGAGTGGGCTCGATCGCCATCCAGCTCGCGAAGCGGGTCGCGGGGCTCCGCGTGATCGCGACCGCCTCCCGGGGGGAGACGGAGGCGTGGTGCCGCGAGCTCGGCGCGGACGAGGTCGTGAGCCACCACGAGCCGCTCAAAGACGAGCTCCGGCGGATCGGGGCGGGCGAGGTGGACTACATCCTCTGCGCGGCCAACACGGAGAAGCACCTCCAGAACATGGTGGACACGGTCAAGCCGCAGGGGAAGGTCTGCCTGATCGTGGGCGTCAAGGGCGGCCAGCCGGTGCCCATCAACGCCTTCCAGAGCAAAAGCGCCGCGATCTGCTGGGAGTACATGTTCACCCGGGCGATGTACGAAACGCCGGACATGGAGGCGCAGCACGACATCCTGGAGGAGACCGCGCGCCTCCTAGAGGACGGCACGCTGCGCCACACGATGAAGGAGCACTACGGCCCCCTGAACGCGGAGAATTTGCGGCGGGCCCACGCGACGCTGGAATCGGGCCGGATGATCGGGAAGCTGGTACTGGGGGATTGACGCCCGGCACCTCTCGAGGTAATCTGTTTCCACATAAAGAAACAGAGGAGCGGGACAGAGATCTATGGAGCAGGAACTGATTGCCTCGGCTGACGAACGCTTCCGCGAAGCCTCCCGGCAGATCGAGGCTCTTCGCTCAGACCTCCATTTGGTTGCCAAGGGCGTATTGAGCCTCAGTACCAGCTTTCAAGTGCTTAAGGACCAGATGGCTCATGAATTTCAGGCTTTAGAGAGTCGTATCCAGCAGATCGAGAGTTGGAGAGATCCAAGGGAGGTCAAAGACCTGGCTCCCCTGGACATCATTCGCGAGAAATTGAAAAACAACGCCTTCTAAGAGGCCTACGCGGCAGAAAGTCCAGTCAAGGACCTCAAGGACACCAAGGACAAGAAAACCGTCCCTGATGTCCTTGCAGTCCTTGGTGTCCTTTGGGTCCTTTCTTCCGCCCCCCTTTGAACCTCCCCCCTCCCCCGGGGGACTCACCCTCCAGAAGATCGCCGCCGCGCGGCGTGTCCAAGGAGGAGATGCCATGCCCTCTCGCCCTATCCTTCCGATGCTCCTGGCCGGTTTCCTGCTCGCGGTGTCCGCGTCAGGCCAGCATGACCACATGATGATGAACGGCAAGGTCGATTACGACCCCGACCCGGGTGGCGGGGACCCCAATCCGCCGGAGGGGTGCCAGGGGGTGCAGGCCAAGGTCTCGATCAGCAGCAACGGCACGACCTTCTCTCCCGCGACGATCACCATCGACGCAGGGCAGCCGGTGTGCTGGACCTGGTCGGGCACCACCTCGAGCCACAACGTCAAGGGCGACGACGGATCGTTCACGAGCGGCTCTCCGGCGGAACGCGGCAATTTCCAGCGGACGTTCGACACGCCGGGCACCTACACCTACCACTGCCAGGTCCACGGCAGCCCCACGGGCGGCATGCGGGGCACCGTGGTCGTGCGCAACACGGGCGGCGGCACCGGCGGCCCGGGGAAGATCGAGCTCGCCTCCTCCGCCTATACGGTCGATGAAGGGGCTGGAACCCTGTCGGTGACCGTGGAGCGCGCGGACGGCAGCGACGGCGTGGCATCGGTCAAGTTCGCGACGGCCGCCGGCACGGCCAAGGGGGGCAAGGACTTCAATCCCCGGA
>DATEIO010000507.1:0-20642 GCA_035278895.1 Thermoanaerobaculia bacterium
CGTTCTCGCTGAAGAAGGCGGTGGGGAAGGGGATGAAGGAGACGGCGAGAAGGAACAGCAGGTTGCGCCAGACGAGGGCGTGGTCATACCCCGCGATCCAGCGGAAGAGGCGGTGGTGGGAAGCCCAGTAGGTGCCGATCACGAGGAAGCTCACGATGAATCCCAGAATCTTGGGGATCTCGTGGAGTAGGGCCTTCCACAAGGCAACTTCCTGGGCCCCTCGCCCAAGCTCGGGCGCTTCGATCTCCAGCACGAGAAGCGTGATCGCGATGGCAAAGATCGCGTCGCTGAAGAAGGCGATCCGCTCGACCTGGAACTCGGACCGGACCTCGGCCTCTTTCTCGTCCACTGCGCTCCCTCCCGTCGGTTTGATCCGGGGAGGATACAGCGGAGAGGCCCTGTCCTGCATCAGAGACTTTGGGGATCAGCCGATTGCCGTTTGGGAATGCGCGAGTTCAGATCCTCGTAGGAGTTGCGAGCGTTGGCTTCGATCGCGAGGAGTCTCTTGTCGACCTTGTCGAACCTCGCGTTGACTTCCGCTTTGTGCGCTTGCAGCTCTTCGCGGACGCTGTCGACTCCCTCGGCCACCATTTTGACCTCGTCTCTGAGGCCCTCAATGATGACATGGGCGTGCCGGACCTCAGTTTCTAACTTGTCGAATCGCTGATCGACGGCGGCGAACCCCTGGTCCATCCTCTGGCTCAACGACGAGAAGAGCCGCTCGAAGTGGGCGATCTGTTCCTGGTCCATGGGACTGTATTCTCTCTCCTTGGGCTTGAGCGACGGCTTCCGGTGTCCGGTTCCAGGAATCTACCATAGACGCCCCTCCTTGATCCAGCGCAAAGACTCCGCTCTCGGAAGGCGGGAGACTCTCCCCATCCGAGGTGGCGCAGGGGCGCCCCTCCTGAGAACGGAGGTCGAGAAGCTCATGAACATAAGACGGCTTTGGATCGCTTTCGCCGGAGTCATTCTGGTGTCGTTCGCCGTCCTGGGATGGGTGGGGGTACGGATCTATCAGATGGCACCGCCGATTCCGGATCGAGTGGTGTCGACGGATGGGCGGGTGCTGCTCGGGCCGGGCGACATCCGGACGGGACAGAACGTGTGGCAGTCGCTGGGCGGCATGGAGTCCGGCTCGATCTGGGGGCACGGCAGCTACGTGGCCCCGGACTGGACGGCCGACTGGCTCCACCGCGAGGCCACGTTCATTCTGGACGACTGGGCCCAGGCCGAGGCCGGCGCTCCCTATGAGCGCATCCCGGCCGAGCGGCAGGCCGCCCTGCGCGAGCGGCTGGAGCGCGGGATGCGGGCCAACACGTACGATCCGGCGACGCGGACGATCACGATCGATCCGGTCCGCGCGCGGGCGTTCGAGGCCAACCTCGCCCACTATTCGGACGTCTTCACGAAGGGGCGGGAAGCCTATGCGCTCCCGGCCGGCACGCTGACCGATCCGGGCAAGCTCCGGCAGCTCGCCGGCTTCTTCTTCTGGTCCTCCTGGGCCGCCGCCACGAACCGCCCGGGCGACACCATTACCTACACGAGCAACTGGCCGCACGAGGAGCTGATCGGCAACCGGCCGACCGGCGACGCGGTGGTATGGACGGGCGTGAGCATCATCCTCCTCCTCGCCGGCATCGGCGGCATGGCGTTCTGGCACGCGAAGCAGGAGCCCGAGGTCCTGGAGGAGCTGCCGGAGAGAGATCCTCTCCTCGGCTCGCGGCCCACGCCGTCCCAGAAGGCCACGGTCAAGTATTTCTGGATCGTCTCGGCGCTCATCCTCGTGCAGATCCTCCTGGGCGTCGTGACCGCGCACTACGGCGTCGAGGGGGACGGCTTCTACGGAGTGCCGCTCTCCAAAACGCTGCCCTACACGATCACTCGCACCTGGCACGTGCAGCTCGGGATCTTCTGGATCGCCACGGCCTGGCTCGCGGCGGGGCTCTACATCGCGCCCGCGGTGGGCGGCGGCGAGCCGAAAGGCCAGAGGCTTGGCGTCAACGTGCTGTTCGGCGCGCTCCTCCTCGTGGTCGTGGGCTCCATGGCCGGGCAGTGGATGAGCGTCAAGCAGATGCTCACGGGGGACGCCTGGTTCTATCTCGGCCACAGCGGCTACGAGTACATCGATCTCGGGAGGCTGTGGCAGATCGCGCTTCTCGTGGGGCTCTTCCTCTGGTTCTTCCTGGTGTTCCGGGCGATCCGGCCGGCGCTCCGGAGGAAGGACGAGCAGCAGCCCGTGCTGACGCTCTTCCTCATCTCCTCGGCGGCCATCGCGAGCTTCTACGGCGCGGCCCTGGGAGCGGGCCGCGGGACCAACCTCGCCGTGGCCGAGTACTGGCGCTGGTGGGTGGTCCACCTCTGGGTGGAAGGCTTCTTCGAGGTCTTCGCCACGGTGGTGATCGCGTTCCTCTTCGCGCGTCTGAAGCTCCTCCGTCTGAAGACGGCCAACGAGGCGAGCATCCTGTCGGCCACCATCTTCCTGTCCGGCGGTATCATCGGGACGCTCCATCACCTCTACTTCTCGGGCACGCCCACGGTGGCGCTGGCCTTGGGGTCCGTCTTCTCGGCCCTGGAGGTCGTGCCGCTCCTCTTCGTGGGGTTCGAGGCCTGGCACAACCTGAAGCTCTCGAAGGCCACGCCATGGGTGCAGGCGTACCGCTGGCCGATCTACTTCTTCGTGGCGGTGGCGTTCTGGAACCTCGTGGGAGCGGGCCTGTTCGGATTCATGATCAATCCGCCCGTGGCGCTCTACTACATGCAGGGGCTGAACACGACGCCGGTCCACGGCCACGCCGCGCTGTTCGGGGTCTACGGCATGCTGGGCATGGGGCTCATGCTCTTCTGCCTGCGCGCCATGGCGCCGGGCGTGGTGTGGAAGGAAAAGGTTTTGAAGTTCGCTTTCTGGTCGATCAACATCGGCCTCTTCACCATGGTGACGGCGAGCCTCCTCCCGCTGGGTCTGGTGCAGACCTGGGCCTCGGTCGAATACGGCTACTGGTATGCGCGGAGCCCCGAGCTCATGCAGATGCCGGTCATGGAGGTCCTGCGCTGGATGCGCATCCCCGGCGACACCCTGTTCGCGATCGGCGCCATCGCCCTCGCCTGGTTCGTGGCGCAACAGACTCTGGGCCCGGCCCGCCGGGTGAAGCCGGTCGAGGTCGGGGCGCCGGAGCCGGTGGTGATCCCGCCGGGCAGCAAGGTGGTGGGATAGGAGGCCAGCGGGAAGCCCGAAGACTGTGGGGCGGGGAGAGCCGCCCCACGGAGCCGGGCCGGTGGATCACCCGGGTGGGAACACGCCGTTCTTGGCCACGGGAACGCAGAGCTTCCGGGTGTCCGCCACGAAGACGTTCTCCGCGGGCAGCCCCATGTTGAGCAGCACCGGGTTCAGATGGTTGAGCGTGAGCTGCATGTTGAGCGGCTGCCCCTGGATCCGGTAGCAGAGCACGTCCGCGAACTGAACGATCTGCCGGATGTTCGCCGGCGGGAACTGCTGGTTCTTGGCCACCGGCACGCAGAGCTGGATGGGGGCCTGCGCGGCGAACTGCACGTTCTCGGGTGCGGTGTTGCTGAACAGCGGGTTCAGGTGGGTGAGGTTGACGTTGCCGCCGACGACCTGATTGCTCTCCACCCGGTAGCACTTGATGTCCAATTGGGAGATGAGCTGGCGGATCGCCGGCGGAGGCACCATGTTGTTCTTGGCCACCGGCACGCAGAGCTGCTGGGGCTCGCGGACCGTGACCTGGACGTTCGGGCCGAACTTGGCCGCGATGACAGGATTGAGCTGGCTCAGGTTCAGGGGCACGTCGATCGACGGGCCCGCGATGCGGTAGCACTTCAGGTCCGCGTAGCGGATGAAGGGCAGGGCTTCCGGGGGAGGCACCTGATTGTCCTTCTGCACCGGAACGCAGAGCGCCTGAGGCTCGAAGAGGGTCACGAGCTCGAAGGGAAGCCCCAGGTTGATGAGGACCGGGTTCAGGTGATCGAGCCGCAGATTCGTGTTGAGCGGCGGCTGGTTGGGGATTCCGTAGCAGCGGAGATCCAGGTTCCGCACGAACTGGCCCGGGGTGGGCAGCGCCTGCGCGGTGACGGCCGAGGGAAGGGCCAGGACGGCCAGGAGCAGGAGCCCTCCGGCGAGGGCCTGAGCCATGAGCTTCTTCATACAGGTCTCCTTCTGGCTGCCGGAGCAGCCGGTCAGAACAGAGGCTGTGAAGCTTCCTCGAAGACCCGGCCGGGACGACACCTCGCAGTGAAGAGGTATCTGAAATACAGGGTGTAGAGACCCCCCTCTCGCGGGACAACGAGAGGGGGGCGTATTTTTACGGCTTGTCGTAGGCGGGGGGCATGGGACCGGAGAGGTCCTTGTAGCGGTCCCTGAGCTCGGTCTGGCGGGTCTTCGCGGGCATCTGGACGCCGCGGATGAAGACGGCCTCGGGGTAGGTGGTGAGCTCCAGGGGGTCGCCGTCCCAGATCACCACGTCCGCGTCCTTGCCGGGCTCCAAGGTGCCGTAGGAGTCGGCGATGCCCCAGATGCGGGCGGGCACGGAGGTCATGGCGGCGAGGGCCGCGTCCCAGGGGAGGCCGTAGGCGACCGCGTTGCCCGCGGCCTGCCGGAGATTCCGGGCGTTGTGGGCGTCGGTGCTCATGAAGGCCACCGTCACCCCGGCCTTGTGGAGGCGGGCCGCGTTTTCGAACGTGGCCCCCAGGAGCTCGAAGCTCCCCGGCAGGTTGTCCAAGGGATTGACGAGGACCGGCACCTTGGCCGCGGCGATCTCGGGAGCGACCATCCAGCCCTCGTTGACGCCGGCGAGGATCAGCTTGAGCTTGTACTCGCGGGCCAGCCGCAGGGCGGCCTGGATGTCGCTCGCCTGCTGAACCCGCAGGACGAGCGGGAGCTCGCCCTTGACGACCGGGCTGAGCGCCTCGAGGTCGAGCCGGGAGAGAGCGTACTCGCGCCGTTCCCCCTGCTCGAAGGACTTGCGGTTGGCGATGAAGTCCAGGGTGTCCTCGAACGCCTCGCGCAGGCGGAGGAGGGCCGAGGCCCGCGAGCCGCCGGCCAGGCCCGCCCCGCCTTCGCCCAGGACCGCGAACATGGCGAGCGGCGAGCGCACGAGGTAGTCCCCGGGGCCGCCCAGGTGGATGAGCGCGGCCTGCCCCGCGATCAGGCTCTCGCCCGTGTTGGGCATCACCACGACCCGGGTCAGCCCCTCGACCCGGTTGACCGGGATCAGGCTGGAGCGTGGGTTCAGGGCGTCGGCCACGTTGAAGGCCGCGGTGATCCGGTCGTCCTCGGTCTCGGCATCGTTCGTGCCCTCGACCGCGGAGACCTCGACGAGACCGATCCGGGAGAAAGAGTCGAGGAAGCCGGGAGTCACGATCTTGCCGCGGCCGTCGATCCGCCGGGCTCCGGCCGGTACGGGCACGGAGGGTCCCACGGCGCGGATCTTGCCGCCTTCGATGACGATCGAGCCGTTCTGGATCGTGCCCTGCGGGCCGAGGGTGTGGATGGCCGCGCCGGTGATGACGACCGTCTCGGCGGGCGCGGGGGCGGCGGCCAGCGCGAGGCCGGCCAGGAGCAGGAAGGGGGTCTTTCCGCGGCTCATTGGGCGGCCTCCGGATCCCCGGGCAGCCCGAGGCTGAAGTCCATCGCCGGCTGGTGGGACGGATCGTTGCGGTCGTAGACCAGGGCGCCGTCGATGTAGACCTTTTCGGCGCGGCTGTAGACGCTGAAGGGGTTACCGCTCCAGAGCACCACGTCCGCCATCTTCCCGGGCTCCAGAGTGCCGGTCTGGCGGTCGATGCCCAGCGATTTCGCCGGATTGGCCGTGAGCCAGCGGATCGCGTCCTCCTCCCGGAGGTGCATTCCCATCCGGTTGCCCGCGGCCATGGCCTTGGCGGCCTCCTGGTTCAGCCGCTGGATGCCCTCGGCCGAGTCGGAGTGGACGATGGCGCAGGCGCCGGCCTTCTCGACCAGGGCGATGTTTTCGCGGATGCCGTCGAAGGCCTCCATCTTGAAGCCCCACCAGTCGGCCCACATGTCCGCGCAGATGCCGTTTTCCGCCAGCTTGTCGGCGATCTTGTAGGCCTCGACCGCGTGGTGGAAGGCCGTGATCTTGTAGCCGAACTCCTTGGCCACGTCGATCATGGTGAGCATCTCGTCGGCCCGGTAGCAATGGTTCTGGACGAGGATCTCGCCGTCGAGCACGCCGGCCAGGGTCTCGAGCTCCAGGTCGCGGTCGGGCATCTTGGCGCTCTTGTCGCCGTCCCGGGCCTTCCTCTCGTACTCGTCCCAGTCGCGGCGGTATTTCTGGGCCTTGATCCAGGCGGCCCGATAGCCCGCTACGTTGCCCATGCGGGTCGCGGGCGTCCGGTTCCTCCCTCCGTAGACCCGCTTGGGGTTCTCGCCGCAGGCCATCTTCAGGCCGTAGGGCGCGCCGGGAAACTTCATCTCGGCGACGCTCCGGGCCGGGACCGTCTTCACGGTGACGCTCCGGCCGCCGAACAGGTTGGCCGAGCCGGGGAGGATCTGCTGGGTCGTCACCCCGGCGGCGAGCGCCAGGGGGAACTGCGGGTCCTGGGGCCAGACCGAGTGCTCGGCCCAGACCTCGGCCGTGTTCGGGTCGGTCGCCTCGTTGCCGTCGTCGTGGGCTTCCACCCCCGGCGAGGCGTAGACCCCGAGGTGGGAGTGGGCGTCGATGATGCCGGGGGTGACCCACTTGCCCTTGCCGTCCACGGTGGCCACGCCGGCCGGCGCCTCGACGGTCTTGCCGACCGCGGAGACCTTGCCGCCCGAGAGCAGGACCGATCCGCCCTCGATGCGGTCGCCCGCGGCGGTCAGGATGGTGGCGTTGGTGATGAGGACGGGCTCGGACGGGAGCGCCTTGTAGGTGGACGGATAGGGTGCCGCGGCGGGCTTTCGGGTCTCGGACTGGGATGCGGATTCCCGGGCCCGGGGAGCTTCAGCCGCCGGGGAAGAGGGGAGCGGGGCGGGCGTGCTGGCGCAGCCTTGGGTGGCGGAGCCGAGCAGGGCCGCCAGGACGAAGATCGCTCGACGCTGGAACGTGTCTGTCATGGCCTCCTCAGGGGGACGACGATGTGGAAGGCGATGCTACCACGCACCCCGGCGCCCCTTGGAGGGCGCGTGCTAGCATTACAGGCATGACCTTTTCTCTCACCGACCGGGACGCCTCCTCCCGGCCCGCGGACTCGACCTGGGCGGGAGGCTCGCAATTCACCAAAGAGAGCATCGTCCGCGACTACCGGGTCGCCTTTCAGAGCCGGCAGGCGAGCCTTCTCGGGCGCCGCGAAGTGTTCACCGGCAAGGCCAAGTTCGGCATCTTCGGCGACGGCAAGGAAGTGGCCCAGATCGCCCTCGCCCGGGCGTTCCGGCCCGGCGACTTCCGCTCCGGCTACTACCGCGACCAGACGCTCATGATGGCCCTGGGCCTCCTGACCCTGGAGCAGTTCTTCGCCCAGCTCTACGCCGATCCGGACGTGGAGCGCGAGCCCTGCTCGGCCGGCCGCTCGATGACGGCCCATTTCTCGACCTGCATGCTGAACGCGGACGGCAGCTTCAAGGAGCTGGCCGGCCTCGTCACCTCCTCGGCCGACCTCTCGCCCACGGGCTCCCAGATGCCGCGCCTCGTGGGCCTGGCCTATGCCTCGCGCCTCTACCGGGAGCTTCCCGAGCTTCAGGGGGTGGCCGCGAAGTTCTCGACCCACGGCAACGAGGTGGCCTTCGGCACCATCGGCAACGCGAGCTGTGCCGAGGGCATGTTCTGGGAGTCGGTCAACGCCATCGGCGTGCTCAAGTCCCCGGCCCTGATCTCGATCTGGGACGACGGCTACGGCATCTCCGTGCCCAACGAGCACCAGATCACCAAGGAGGACCTCTCGGCCGTGCTCTCGGGCTTCCGCAGGAATCCCGGGACCCAGGAGGGGTACGACCTCTACACGGTCAAGGGCTGGGACTATCCCGGCCTCTGCGAGACCTACCTCTCCGCCGCCGAGATCGTGCGCCGCGAGCACGTGCCCGCGATCGTCCACGTGGCCGAGATGACCCAGCCGCAGGGGCATTCGACCTCCGGCAGCCACGAGCGCTACAAATCCAAGGAGCGCCTGGCCTGGGAGGCCGAGTTCGACCCGATCAAGAAGATGCGCGAGTGGATGATCGAGCAGGGCATCGCGACCGCCCCGGAGCTCGACGCCCTGGAGGAGGAGGACATCCGCGCCGTGCGCGAAGCCCAGCGCCGCGCCTGGGACGCCTTCCGCGCTCCGGTCGAGGAGGAGAAGGCGGCCGCCCTGCGGCTGCTCGAAGACCTCGCCCGGGAGTCGGCGCAAGGCGGCGAGGTCAAGAAGATCGCCGAGGAGCTCAAGCGCCAGCAGGTCGCCCAGCGCCGGGAGATCCTCTCGGCCCTCCACGGCGCCCTGATCGCCACGGCCGGGGAGGCGCTCGTCTCCGCGCAGGCGATCGTGGCCTGGAGGAAGGAACAGGACCGGCTGAACGAGGACCGCTACAGCTCGCACCTCTACAGCACGACGCCCCAGGCCGCCCTGGCCGTGGCCCCGGTGGCACCGGTCTACGCGCCTGACGCGCCGACGGTCAACGGCTTCGAGGTGCTGAACGCCTGCTTCGATGCGGCCCTCGCCCGTTCCCCCCACGTGATCGCGATCGGGGAGGACGTGGGCAAGATCGGCGACGTGAACCAGGGCTTCGCCGGCCTCCAGGCCAAGTACGGCCCTCTGCGCGTGTCGGACACCGGCATCCGCGAGACCACGATCATGGGCCAGGCGATCGGCATGGCCCTGCGGGGCCTGCGTCCCATCGCCGAGATCCAGTACCTGGACTACGTGCTCTACGGGCTCCAGATCCTCTCGGACGACTTGGCGACCCTGCGCTGGCGCACCAAGGGGCGGCAGATGGCGCCGGTCATCGTGCGCACCCGCGGCCACCGGCTGGAGGGGATCTGGCACTCGGGCTCGCCCATGGCCGGGCTTTTAAACCTCGTCCGCGGGATGTACGTCTGCGTGCCGCGCAACATGACCCAGGCCGCCGGCTTCTACAACACCCTTCTCGAAGGGGACGACCCGGCGCTCGTCGTGGAGGTTCTGAACGGCTATCGCCTCAAGGAGAAGCTCCCGGCCAACATCGGCGAATTCCGGGTGCCGCTGGGCGTGCCCGAGGTGCTCCGGGAAGGGACGGACGTGACCGTGGTCACCTACGGCGCCTGCTGCCGGATCGCGCTCGAAGCCGCCGAAAAGCTCGCCGAGGTGGGGATCGAGACCGAGGTCGTGGACGTTCAGACCCTGCTGCCGTTCGACCTCTCCGGCCGGATCCTCGAGTCCCTGAAGAAGACCAACCGCGTCCTCTTCCTGGACGAGGACGTGCCCGGCGGGGCCAGCGCCTTCATGCTCCAGCAGGTGATCGACCGCCAGGGCGGCTACCGCTACCTCGACTCCGAGCCGCGGACTCTCGCTGCCAAGGAGCACCGCCCCTCCTACGGCTCGGACGGTGATTACTTCTCGAAGCCCAACCGCGAGTCGGTCTTCGAAGCGGTCTACGAGATCCTGCACGAGGCCGATCCGGCCTCGTACCCGATCTTTTACCGGTAGGCCCTACTTCCGCCGCCGCCGTCTCCGGCGACGGGGGCGGCGCGCGCCACCTCCGTTGCCGGGCTCGCCGCCTTCTCCCGCGGCCTCGGAATCCTCCGGGCCCTCGTCCTCGAAGTCGTCGTCGCCGCCCTCCGCCTCGAAGAAGGCCCCCTCTTCGCCGCCATTCCCCTCGGATGCGGCGGGTTGGGGAGCCGTTGCGGGCTCGGCTTCGTGGCCGCCGCTCGCGGTGGCTTGGCCCGGCTTCTTGCGCTTGCGTCCGCCGCGGCGGCGCTTGCGGCGCTTTCCGGCCTCACCGGGGGCTCCGGGCTCGTCCTCGTCGTCGTGGCCGTTGCCTTCGGCCATCTCCTCCGGCTCTTCCTCCTCGTCCTCCATCGATTCGGGGAGGGCGAGGTCCCAGGCCTGGAGGGTGGGAACAGCGGGCTTGGCGTGGCGCGGGGGCGGGGCCGGCCTCTCGCGCTTGGCCCACTCGATCTGCTCGTCCGGCCGGTGGAGGCCCGCGGCGGCCACGATCTGGACGTCGATGTCGAACTCTTCCTCGAGCGCCGAGATCTCCCGGCGGTAATGGTTCTGGAGGGCGTCGGCGAGCTCCGGGTGAAGGCCGATGCGCACCCCCTGGATCGACCCGGTCGCGGCCCGCGCCTCGATGCGGCGGAGAATCGAGAGGCTCACCATCTCTTCGCTCGCGAGCCGGCCTACGCCGTTGCAGGTGGGGCAGGGACGGTGCGTGCGGAGCTGGAGCGCCTGCTGGATGCGCTGGCGGTTGATCTCGATCAGGCCGTTCGGGCTGATCCGGCCGACCGTCGAGCGCGCCTTGTCCGCCTTCATGGCGTCCTTCAGGGCCTTCTCGACCTTCCGCTGGTTTTTGGAGGCCCGCATGTCGATGAAGTCCACCACCACGATGCCGCCGATGTCGCGCAGGCGGAGCTGGCGGGCGACCTCGGCCGCGGCTTCGCAATTGGTGTTGACCGCCGTCTCCTCCTGCGTCGCGGCGCGGGTCGAGCGGCCGGAGTTGACGTCGATCGCGGTCAGCGCCTCGGTCGCGTCGATCACGATCGAGCCGCCGCTCGGCAGCTCCACCCGCCGTTCGTAGATGCGGTCGATCTGGGCTTCCAGGCCGTAGCGCGAAAAGAGCGGAAGGCGCTCCGCGTAGTGGACCAGCCGGGTCTTCGCCCGCGGCATGAACGCCTGCATATAGGCGTGCGCCTTCTGGAACGCCTCGGCGTCGTCGATCAGGACCTCCTCGATGCTGGAGTCCAGATAGTCCCGGAGCGCCTGGAGGATCAGGTCCTGGTCCGTGTAGAGGAGGCGCGTCCCCTTGCCCTGGACGGCCGCGGTCTGCACCCGCTTCCAGAGACGGAGGAGGGCGGCCAGGTCCCGGTTGAGCGTCGTCTTCGTCTGCTCCAAGGCGTTGGTGCGGACGATCACGCCACACCCCTGGGGGAGGTCGAACCCCGCGGCGATCGCCTTGAGCTTCTTCCGGGTGTCCTCGTCCTCGACCTTGCGGGAGACGCCGCGCGTGTTCTCGAAGGGGGTGAGCACCAGGTAGCGGCCGGCGAGCGACAGGGCGGTCGTGAGCGCCGCCCCCTTGGTGCCCACGGAGTCCTTGCCGACCTGGACCACGATCGGCTTGCCCTTCTCCAGGACCTCCTCGATCCGCGGGTTGTGCCCCCGGGGATCCCGGTAATAGGCCTCGGGGACCACGTCCTGGATGGCCAGGAAGCCGTGGCGCTCGGCCCCGTAATCGATGAACGCCGCATTCAGGCTGGGCTGGATGCTGGCGATCGTGCCGCGGTAGATGTTGCCGCGGGTGAGGCCGGACTCGGCGATGTCGACTTTGTAGTTTTCCAGGGCGTTGCCCTGGACGACGGCGATACGCAGCTCTTCCGGACGCTGCGCGTTGATCAGCATTCTGCGGCTCAAGGTGGCTCCGTTGTCAGTTCATGGAGGAGGGGGAATAGGGGCGTAGGGGCGGGCCGTGGCGTTCTCTCGCGGGCGCATATTGTGACCCACCCGCGCAAAGGCTGCAACTCCACCCTTGAAACCCGTCCTCCTCTCCAGCGTAATGGCAGAGGAGGCAACCGTATGGAACGCTCTCTTGCATCGTCAGACGCGCGCGGGCTCTCCCGGGAGGGTGAAGGGACGAGCCTCCGGCGGCTCCGTCTGGTCGCCGGGCTCGACCTCTCGGAGAGCCTGCGCCGTCCTTTGTTCCTGATCTTTGCCGTTCTCATGGTCTGGAACGGGTGGCTCATGTCCCAGGGGGCCTGGATCTTCCGCTCGAACAGCACGTCCCTGGGCGGCCAGAAGGCCCTGGTCGACTCCGAGTTCCAGAACGCCTACGTCTACGCCCTGATCAGCTTCTTCCTGGTCTCCTTCTTCGTGGTCGTGGCGGCCGGCATGTCGCTGATCCGGGACGCCGAGCACAAGGTGGGGGATCTCCTGTGCTCGACTCCCCTGAAACCCGGGGAGTACGTGTGGGGGAAGTTCCTGGCCGCGTTCCTCTCGTCTCTCACCGCGGTCGCCCTGCTGCCGGTCTCCACGGCGCTGCTCAGCCACTTCTTCCCGGACGCCGGCAATCCGGACATGTACGGGCCGTTCGTCCTCCTGAATTACGTGCGGCCGTTCCTGCTCTTCCTGGTGCCCGCGGTGCTCTTCGCGGCCGGCATGGCTTTCGCGATCGGCGCCTTCACCGGCCGGCCTATCCTCGTCTTTCTGTTCCCCATCGGGGTCTTCCTCGCGGAGAACTTCTTCATCTCGCGCTGGTGGCCGCCGGACCTCGACCCGACCCTGGGGGCCTTCCTGCGCATCGTCGACCCGACCGGCTTCCGCTGGCTCCGGCAGACCTGGCTCATGGTGGACCGCGGGCTCGCGGTCTACAACACGCAGCCCGTGGAGTACAGCGCGGAGTTCCTGCTCTCCCGCGCCGGGTTCGCGATCGCGGGCCTTCTCCTCGTGGACCTCGCCCGCCGCCGCGTGGCCGGAGGGCTCCGCCGGCCGGCCCGCCTCCGCCGGGAGACCGAGCCGGTGGCCGCGCCTCGCCTCTCCGCGCTGCCGTCCCTCGCGTCCCTCGGCATGCGGTCGCGCGAGCGCGGAATCCTCGCGGACGTCCGCGCCGTGGCGCGTTTCGAGCTCCAGGAGCTCAAGTCCCAGCCGGGCCTCTACATCTTCGTCCCGGCCCTCCTGCTGTTCCTGCTGATCCTCTACCGCGAGACCTACGGCTACTTCGGGAGCGCGCTCCTCCTGACGCCGGGCACGGCGGCCATGGAGGGGATGTCCTTCCTGACGCTGGCCCTGGGGCTCCTCTTCCTCTTCTACACGGTCGAATCGCTGGAGCGCGAGCGGACCACGGGGATCGCCCCGCTCGTCCACTCGACGCCCGTTTCGACCGGGGCGCTCGTGGCCGGCAAGCTGCTCGCGAACGCCGCCGTGCTGGGCGTCTCCCTCGTGGGCGCCTTCCTGATCGCGGCCCTGGCGATCACGCTCCAGGGAAAGGTCGCGGTGGAGGTCCGCCCCTTCCTCCTGGTCTACGGGCTCCTCCTGACGCCCACGCTGATCTTCTGGACCGCCTTCGTGGCCGCGGTGCTGGCGCTCACCCGCAGCCGCTACGCCACCTACGCGCTGGGGATCGCGGTCGCGATCCTCACTGGCTTCGTCTTCGCCCGGGGCTGGATGAATTGGGTGATGAACTGGCCCCTGATCGGGGCCACCCGCTCTGGCACCGCCATCCCGTGGACCGACATGGGCGGCTTCGAGATCGACGGCCGGGCCATCCTGCTCAACCGGCTCTTCTACCTGGCGCTCGCGGCCTTCTTCGGCTGGGCCGCCGGCCGTTTCCTCCCCCGGAGAGACCGCGACCGCCTGCACCCCGTGCTTCGCCCCGCGGAGCGGCGGCGGACGGCGCTCGCGGCTGCGGCTCTGGCCCTCCCGCCCCTGGTGCTCGGGGGGACGCTCTGGTTCGACGTGAACCGGGGCTTCCAGGGCGCCACGGTGGAGAAGAAGAGGGAAGACTACTGGCGGAAGAACCTCGCCACCTGGAGCGTCGAGCCCCTTCCCTACATCACCCGGGTCGAGCTCGACGTGGATTTCGAGCCCGCCCGGCGGAGCTTTGCGGTGAGCGGCTTCTACGACCTTGAGAACCAGAAGGACAAGCCGCTCTACTGGTTCCCTGCGACCGGCGGCATCGCCTGGGAGGGGCTCTCGTGGACGCTCGACGGCCGCCCCGCCACCCCCGAGGAGCGCTCGCTGCTCTCCGTGTTCCGGCTGCCGAAGCCGCTCGCCAAGGGGGAGTCCGTCCGCCTCGGCTTCCGCTACCGGGGCACGATGCTCCCCGGCGTCTCGAAAAACGGCGGCGACCTGGCGCTGGGCGAGTTCGTGCTGCCGTCCGGCATCCTCCTGACCGGCCGCAACTCCGACTTCGTGCCCGTGATCCGCTGGAACGACAAGATCGGCGTGGACGAGGACAACCGCTCCGAGCCGCGGATCTATCCCCCGAACCACTACGAGGGGATCACCGACTCCGACCTCGACCGCTCGGCCTTCACCCAGCGCCTGCGGATCACGGCCCCGGCCGAGTACACGGTCAACTCCACGGGGATTCTCACCAGCGACGTGGTGAAGGACGGCCGGCGCACCGTGGTCTGGGAGAGCGACTACCCGTTGCGGGTGTTCAACGTGGCCGCCGGCCGCTGGGCGGTGAAGCGCGGTCCGGGAACCGCCGTGTTCTACCACCCTGGGCACCCGTACAACGTGGACAGCCTGCTCGAAGCCCTGAACGGCGCGCGCCGCTACTACGGCTCCTGGTATGCACCGTATCCCTGGCGCGAGCTGCGCCTGAACGAGTTCCCGGCCTACGCCGAATACGCCCGGGGCAACGCCACGAACATCTTCTTCTCGGAGGGGACCGGTTTCCTCGTCGAGCCCACCCCGGGCAACGACATGGCCTTCGCCATCGCGGCCCACGAGGCGGCCCACCAGTGGTGGGGCCACATCATGGCGCCGGGGGAGAGCCCGGGCGGCATCGTCCTGGCCGAGGGCGCGGCCAACTTCGCGACTCTGATGCTCCTCGAACAGATGCGGGGCCCCGAGGCGCGCATCTTCTACGCCACCCGCATCGAGGCCGACTACGGTGAGAACCGCCTTCCCTCGACCGAAAAGCCCCTGGCCGAGACCCTGGAGCTCGAAGGCCGCCAAGGCGACGTGACCGTGATCTATAACAAGGGCGCCTGGGCCCTCTGGATGCTCTACCGGCAGATGGGCAAGGACGCCTTTCTGGCCGGAGTCCAGCAGTTCTTCCGGATCTACCACGGCAACCCCGACCACCCCGTGATCCAGGACTTCGTGGCCGTGCTGCGCCCCTACGCGCCCGACAAGGCCGCCTTCGACGGGGTGGTTCGCCAGTGGTTCTTCGCTACCGTCACCCCCGAGTACCACGTGGACGAAGCGAAAAAGCGCCTCGTGGGCAACGGCACCTGGGAGGTCACCGCGAAGGTCGAAAACGCCGGCACCGGCCGCATGCCCGTCGAAGTCGCGGCCCTGGCGGGCGAGCGCTTCGATGGAAAGGGGAGGATTTCCCCCGATTCCAAGGATGCCCGGGTGACCGTCATCCTGGGAGCGGGGGAGGCGAAAGAGGTGCGCATCCGCTGCGCCTTCGAGCCCGACCGGCTGGTGGTGGACCCGGACGCGCACGTGCTTCAGCTGCAGAGGCCCGCGGCGGCGGCACGGCTGTAACGGCCGGGTAGAATTTTGTGCTACAAAGGAGGGAGGAAAGGACTGCAGGGACTGCAACGACTGCAAGGACTCAGGGATTGGGTATGGGCGAGACGTTTATCCCGAGGCACGGCGGGTATAAGAGGCTGCTGTCGTTCCAGAAGGCGGAGATCGTCTATCTCGCCACGGTTTCCTTTTGCGACCGCTTCATCGACAAGCGCAGCCGCACTCATGACCAGATGGTTCAGGCGGCGCGCTCGGGCAAGCAGAACATCATCGAAGCCAGCATGGCCTCCGGGACCTCGAAGGAAATGGAGATCAAGCTGACCAACGTGGCCCGGGCGAGCCTGGAAGAGCTGCTGGCCGACTACCGCGACTTCCTTCATCTGCGAGGCCTTTCGGAGTGGCCGAAAGACCATGCATACGCGCGCCGCCTGCGCGAACTCAACCGGACCCCGGACGCCAACTACGAGACCTTCCGCAAGGGCACCGAGCATCCCGATCCCGGGATTGCCGCCAACGTGATCATCGGCCTGATCCGCGTTGCGAGCTACTTGCTGGACCGGCAGATCCGGCACCTTGAAGAGGCCTTCGTCCAGCAGGGAGGCCTGCGAGAGCGCATGACCCGGGCCCGAGTCAAGGAAAGAGGCAAACACTGACCTCTTTCCTCTTCTCGTCCCTGTGGTCCTTGCAGTCGTTGCAGTCCTTGCAGTCCCTTGTCTTTTTCTACGGAATCATCTCGATCTTCAGATTCTCGTAGCGCCAGCCGTAGCTCGGAATCTCCGGGCCTTCCTGTCCGCGGCGGTGCCCGAACTGCACGATCAGGCCCTGGTCTCCGCCGGAGGGCTGGATCGTGATCGCGCCGCCCTGGGCGGTTCCCTGCATAGTGAAGTTGTTGAGCTGCACGCCGCCTGAGGTGACGATGACGCGGATCACGTTGGTCTGCGCGTCGTAGGTGTAGTTGAGGTGGTACTTCCGGCCCTGCTCGAAGGTCTGCTTCTGCTCGTTGCTGGTGACCTGGCCGGCCGGGAGGTCGACGTTCTGGTTGTTCTTCACCGCGTACTTGCCGGGGCCGAAGGCGTTCACGTTGGCGATAGTGCCGCTCCGGTACTTGCCGCGGTAGAGCCAGATGATCGCGTGGTTGCCCGGTACCTTGCTCAGGTTCCAGGGGCCGGGAGTGAAATCCAGGTCGATCGTGAGCTTCTTCACGCGGAGCTGCTGCTCGATGGGGATCCGGATCTCCCGGGCTTCGTTGCCCACGGTCGGAGTGTGGATCAGGCCGTCCACCGAGAAGACCTTGGCGCCCGGTGTGGAGGGGGTTCCGTTGTTGCCGTTGTCCCCCGGCGCGGTCAGGGTGGAGGCTCCGCTCTGGGCGGGAGCGGTGAACACGAGCTGGCCCGTGCTGCCGGTGAAGAGCGAGGTGAAGGCGTAGAACGTCTGGTTGCAGGTGACCTGCGCCCGAGCGTCGCTCGCCCGCTGCTCACCCAGGGCCAGGATGGCGTCCGTGAAATGCCTGAGCGACAGGGGCTGGAGGCTGATCGACGCAGTGGGGCCGATCTGGGTGCCGTTGGCGCGGAAGAGCTTGACCTCGCACTGGGCCGCCTGCTTGCCGAGGTTGACCACGCCCAGGTTCGAAAGGTCACCCCGGGTGGCGTCGCGCTCCAGGCCGTGCAACTGGGCCGTCGCCCCGGCGGCGAGGGTGTTGGCGGAGGAGATCACCGGCACCGCGGTGTAGGTGGTAAAGGAGCCGTTGGCGGAGACGTTCGTCAGCCGCGCTTCGACCGCGACCTTGTCGCTCGTGTTGACCTCGAGCAGGCCGTATTTGCCGATGATCCCGGCGTTGGTCAGGGAGTAGGTCTGGCCGACCGCGACCTGGATCTGGGTCGGATTGCCGCTACGCTTGGTGCCGTCGGTCTCGGCCGTGAGGAAGGTCGCCGCGAAGGGGCGCTGCGCGGTTCCGGAGTTGGAGATCCACAGCTCCGTCGAATGCGTGCTGCCGCTCGCTCCCTTGGGATCGACGACCAGGACATAGACCGTCCCCGCGAACGCGGGGGAGAGGGACCCCAGGAACCAGAGCCCGAGGCCACAGGCGAGCGCTCTTTTCATAGAACCTTCCTCCAGAAGGTGCTGCTGCTGCACTACAGATTGAAACATCAGAATATTACGCCTTGACGCGCGGGCGTGCAACCCCTGATGAACAAAAAGAAAACGGACCCGCCAGGGCGGGTCCGTTTTCGGAGGGAGCGGATCGCTCGCGAGAGCTTACCGGCGGGCGTTCGAGGCGGCCTTCGGGACCTGCGTGACCCGGAGGTTGCCGTAGGACCAGCCCCAGGTCGCCATTTCGGGCTTGTGCTGGTTGGCCCAGTTGCCGAACTCGGCGACCGTTCCATTGTGCTCGACGATCAGGACGCGGCCCTTGGCCGTGCCGGCGTAGCGCGCGATGCGCAGGACCGTGTTGCCCTGGATGTAGTTGACGAACACCTCGCGGTTGGCCGCGTCGTAGGTGTAGACCACGCGGTAGGTCTGGCCCTTGACGAGCTTCACGCCCACGGTCATCTTGGTGTTCTCACCCTTGGGCAGGTCGATGTTCTGGTTGTTGGCGATCCGGTCCTTGCCATTGCCCCAGGCGTTGCAGTTGGCGATGGTGTTGCTGCGGAACTTGCCGCGGTGCATCCAGATCAGGTTGTGGGTGCCGCCGGGGAAGCGGGGGCTCCAGGGGCCGACCTTGACGTCCCATTCGACGATCATCCTGGCGAGGCTCATCTGCTTGCCGTTCGTCGGGATCCGGATCTCGGCCTTTTCGTTGCCGCGCGCGGCGTTGTGGAAGAAGCCGTTCTTGGTGAAGACGACCGTTCCGGCCGGGAGGTCTTCCTTGGCTTGGCCGCGCTGCATCGGGGCGGCGATCGCCTCGCCGGCCGGAGCCGGGATGGTGAAGGAGACCTCGGAGGTCCCGCGGTCCAGGGCCGTCGCGTAGGCGAAGAACGGCTGGTCGCAGGAGACCTTGGCGGCAACCGCCTCGGGCTCGGAGCCGAGGCCCAGGGCGTCGTCGAACTGACGGAGCGAAAGCGCCTCGACGGTCACCGAAGCGGGGGAGCCGGTGAGCGAGCCGTCAACACCGACGAAGTCGACGTGGCAGGCTGCCGCGCCGGTGCCCAGGTTGGCCAGGGCGAGGCCCGTGACGTTGCGGCCGAGAGCGTTCAGGAGGGCCGTGTCGTTCGCCGCCACCTGATTGAACCGCGAGATGACCGGCACGCCGGTGATGTAGGTCACGCCGCGCGAAGCGGTCTTGACCCAGGCGTCGACCAGCAGGCCCGGCTCAGCCTCGATCTCGAGGAGACCGGTCTGGCCGGCGGGAGCGATCTTGTCCAGAACCGCGGCCTGGTCGGCCGGCACGACGTCTTCAAGGACCCGAGCGGATTTCTCCGCGCTCTCAGAAGCCAGGAACGTAGCCTTGTAGGGCCGCTCGGTCACGTTGAAGTTGGAGATTTCCAACTCCGTGGCCAGCGGCGCTCCGTCGACGCCAAGAGGCTCGGCGACCGGCACGTAGAGCTTCTCGGCGGCCAGGGGGGCGGTAAGCCCCAGCGCGCACAGGGCGAGGGTTTGGACGAGACTCTTCCTCATCGGGGTCGACCTCCTTGTCGATTTTCGGCTTGGCACTTGACTTTCCGGGCCCGCCTCAGGACTACGACAGCCTGAACGAACTGATGCCTTGAATGCTACGACAATTTTTGCCCGAGTGCAACCAAGATTGTGCAACATGTACCGGGAGCAAGCCGCTGCCGGGATCAGGGAACGCTAAGGGGAACCGGTGCGGAGAGGGGAAAATTCCTACAGACGCCGGAACCATAGCGACCCGTGGTGGGTGTCGAAATCCTTGGAATCGAGCGGCCGGTATCCGGGGAGCAGGCGTTTGAGGACGTCTTCCCGGAAATGGCGGAGGAGCGGCGTCGAGAGCACGATCTCGACGCGTGGGTTGTGGCAGAGGTAGGCCTGAACCAGCATGGCCTCGGTGAAGATCATGGGCCATCGGCGGTCGAAGACGTAGGCGTCCGGATCGGCCGGGCCGTTGTAGGGGAAATGCACGTCGTGGACGTGGACCAGGACCCCCGGTTTGAGCGCGGGCAGCACCTCCAGCACCAGGTGCGGCACCTCGCCGTCCACCCGCACGATGTGCGTGGAGTCGATGAAGAGGACGTCCCCGGCCTGGAGCCGCTGGTACCAGTCCGCGGGCACGTCCTGCGCTTCCTGGGCGAGGATCTGGACGCTGGAGAGGGACCGCGTGGCCGCGGACACGAACGGGTCCAGCACCGTCATCTCCATGGGCCGGCCCTCGGCCGCGTTCTTCTGCGCGGCGCGCCAGGCGTAGGAGGTCGAGAGCCCGGATCCCACCTCCACGTAGCGCGCGGGCCTTTCCCGGCGGAGCATCATATAGAGCACCTGGGCGTCCACGAGCGTGAACCCCGGGCCCCGCCGCTCGGCTTTCAGCTGGTCGTAGGAGGGGAGCTCCGCGTACTCCCGGCCGAAGGCGGCGACCAGCCCCTCCAGGGTGGCCGTGATGGCATCCAGGTCGTAGGAGACGCCCGTCAGGCGGCTGGGCCGGTGCCAGCGGCCCACGTGGTGTTTCAGCTCCGCGACCGGCCGGACCGGGGAGTAGTAGTCGGACGTCTTCGCGACGACGAAGCCCAGGCGGTTGATCAGGCCGATCAGGGCCCGGTGCAGAGTGCGGAGGATGGCCACGCGGGGCGGGATTATGGGACGAGATCGCGGTGGAAGTCCACGGGCAGCCGGTGGTAGTGGTGCCAGAGGACGGGCCGGCCCAGGGAGAGCAGCTCGGGCACGGTGACGAAACGGTACTCCCCCGAGAGCCGGCCGAGGAGCACGTCGAGCGCCTCAACCACGGGGCCGCGGTCGCGGAAGCGCGCGTCCGTCGTAGTGTAGAGCGTGTCGTGGAAGAGCGCGATGCTCCCCCGGCGCAGCCGCCGCATCACCCGCTGGACCAGGACCTCCGCCGGATCGTCGCGCCAGTCCTCGGCGATCACGTCCCCCCAGATCACGCGGTGGCCGGAGCGGAGGACGTCGAGCCGCGAGGCCACGCTCTGCTCGCCGTAGGGCGGCCGGAAGAGCTTGGCGCCATGGGGAGCGAGGGCCTCGGCGCACCAGCGGATCTGGGCGCGCCGGTATTTCCCGTCGATGCGGCGGAAGGAGGGGTGGTCCCAGGAATGGTTCGCCACCGTGTGGCCGGCCGCGGCGGCGCGGGCCACGACCTCGGGGTAACGGCGCGCGCTCTGGCCCACCATGAAGAAGGTGCCGCGCGCGCCGTGGCGCTCGAG
>DATEIO010000508.1:0-2302 GCA_035278895.1 Thermoanaerobaculia bacterium
GAGGGGGACGCCTGCGAGCGGTCTTGCCGTAGGGTGCGCTGTGCGCACGTGTTGTTTTCCTCCTCCCTCCCCGTGCGCACAGCGCACCCTACGGGGTGAGGGCTCGGGTGTCGAACGGCCACCATTGCCACCACCGCCAGCCCTGCCGGCACCAGCGCCCGCACCGCCGGCTCCGCCTCGAACAGCGCCGGCACGTTGCTCACGAAATACGCCACGCCCGTGCCGAGCCCCGCCGCGAGGCCGGGAGAGCGGGCGGGCACGAGGTCGGGGAGGCCGGCGGCCACGGCCACGGTGAGCACGCCGATCGAGGCGCCGATCGCGGCGGCGGCGGCCGTGAGGGTGAGGAGATCGTGGCAGCCCAGGGAGGCGGCCGCGACACCGGCCACGGCGGCGAGGCCGGCGCGGACGAGGTCCGGGGCGGGCACGCGGGCGAGGAGCCAGGCGGTGCCCAGGCTCGCGGCGAGGCCGGCGATCCCCATGGCGGCCATGGCGATCCGCACGAGGGAGGCGTCTCCCAGGTCGCGCTGGAGCTGGGTCAGGAACCCGAACTGGGCGAAGAGGAGAAAGGCCACGTAGGTGGCCGCGATCGTCAGCACGCCTCGAAAGGCGCCGCGCAGGTCAGGACGCACGGCCGAAAAACCCCCGCGCGAGAAGGGCGAGCTGCGCCGCGGCGACGAGGGCGTCGTACGTCCCCACCGTCAGCCAGGGGCTGCCCATCTCCCGCGTCGCCACGGCGAAGACGAGGAAGACGGCGACCGCGATCCGGATGCCCGCCGTGATCTCGATCGCGGTGGCCAGCCGGTGCCGCTGGCCGGTGCCACCGCGCAGCCACGGATAGAGATAGGCCGCGCCCACCGAGGCCACGAACACGCCCACGAAGCGGAAGAGCTCCAGGCTCCCCTCGGGCCGCTCGATCCCGAGAAGCCGCAGCACGAGCTCCGGCGCGGCGAGGAGGAGGAGCCCCGTCACGACGTCCCCGCCTCCGGCCACGAGACAGAACAGCAGCGGTCCCCGCTCTCCGCTCACGCCGTCTCCCTGTGGACCGCGCGGGCGACCCACCGCGCCGCCGCGGCGAGCATGGCCGCGCCCGCGAGAGCCCGCACTGCGTAGAGCGCCGTGATCGACAGGTCGCCGCGGAAGACCACGCCCGGATCGCCCGCTTCGAGCGCTCCGGCAGCCACCAGGACAGCCACGTGGACGGCGTTGCCCACGTTCCAGAGCAGAAAGGCCGGCCGGTCGTCCAGCACGCCCGCCAGGCGCGTGCCCCGGTTCAGCACCACGAGCAGCAGGGCCACAAAGCTCGTGGCCATCCCGGCCATGGCGAGGTGCGCGTGCCCCACGAGGGCGTTGGTGAACTTGATCCGGTCGAGGAGCCCCGGCAGGAACATCGGCACGGCCGAGGCGAGAAGTGCGCCGCCCCAGGCGAGGAAAGCCGCGAGCCAGGGGCGGGATCCCGCGGGCCACTCGAAGCGGCGAAGCCACCGCGGCAGGAGCCAGGCCCATACGAGGAGCGTCGCGACCGCCACGATCTGGAGCGGCTCGCGGTGCGAGTGGTCCCCCGAGGCCATGGCCGCGAAAAAGGCTCCGTGAACCGCGAGCGCCCCGAAGACCTCCACGGCCGCCCGCTTCTGCGTTCCATCCCAAAGCCCCAGAAGCAGCGGGGTGATGGCGAAGATGACGATCACCGCGAGCGTGCTCCCCAGCAGGCTCGATCCCGTGGGCCCGCCCGTGGCGGGATTGACCGGCGGATACGTGCCAGGCGACGAGGCGAGCGCCATGCCCGCCGGCACTGCGAGGAGCCCCGTCCAGAGCGCCGCGAGGCCGCAGATCGCTTCGCAGGGCGCCCCGGCCCGCGCCCGGTCGAGGAGGCCCGCTCCGAGCACGCTCGCGAGGAATGCCAGGTTCAGGAGGAACGCCGCGCGGCCCACCCCCTCCCAGTCCAGAAACGCCTTGCCGCTCGTCTCCCCCGCGAGCCACGCCACCGCGCCCACGAGCAGGCTCGCGGACCACGCCTGCACCGTCCACTCTGCCGCCCGCACCGTGCTCGTTCCCGCTCCGGAGAGGAACGCGCGGAAGAGGAGCGCCACGAGCGGCAGCGCCGTCCATCCATAGAGAGCGAGGTTCAGATGGAGCGGCATCCAGCGGCCGTACGTGAGCGGCCCGAGCGCCGCGTTCAGCCCGGGGACGAGGAGGAGCAGCGCGAGGAGGAGCCCCACGGCACAGGCCACGAGGAGCCAGGTGAGGGCGTGGAGGGTGGCGAGCTCGATGGGGTGGGTGATTTCGGCGGGGTACGACTCCGCGA
>DATEIO010000509.1:0-2228 GCA_035278895.1 Thermoanaerobaculia bacterium
CGCGACGACGGCAGGAAGAACTGGCCAGCGCGCACGGTCCACAGGTGCAGCCCGCCGTCGTCGAAGATCCTCTCTACGAAAGCCTCGAGCAGCCCGGAGCCCGCGGCGGTCCCACCGCCGGCATCCCGCCGCGCCACGCCGTGCACGAAGAGACCCCAGCCGGCGCCGATCTGCCAGTCCATCGCAAGCCGGGCCTCTCCGATGGCGGACTCGACGCGATCCTCTCCGCCGCCGTCCACCAACTTGCCGAAACCCCCTTCGAGGAAGGACGGCGCGGAGTCGAACGACCCGGCGGAAACCTGAACGACTCCGAAGACCTCCGGCGCCTCGACGCCCGAAACCGGCGCCCCGAAAACAACCGCTCCCAACAGGAACCCCAAGACCGCTCTTCTGTCAGCCATAGCCACGATGATACGGCAGGCGCCGACGGTCGGATTCATGCCCGGAAGAAGAAAGCAGACGGCACCTTCAGCGTTGGGTATCGCCCTTTCCGAGGGCTTCCTCTTCTTGGCAGCCCCCTACCCGGCACTGGCGTGCCGGGCTATTCAAATGTCGCCCTTTGGGCTACTGCAGCGAGATGTGCATCAGAGGGTGCCCCTGCTGTTGGCCAAGGCCCCTCTCCTCTCGGCAGGCTCAATTCCGGAGCCGCTGATCGGGCGGCGGAAACGGGCCGGCCTCGTCCGGCGCCAGGGACAACTGGCCGGCCTCGTCCGGCGCCAGAGAGAGCTGGCCGGCTTCGGCCTCGGCCAACGAGATCTGGCCGGGCGAGGCGCCATCGAGGCGGGATTGGATCTCGGCGACCGCTTGGCGGGCGGCCTGGCGCAGGAAAAGATCGAACAAAGAGCCCTCGGCGGCCTCCAGCAGCGGCTGCACGGCCGCGACCGAGCCGACACGGCCCAAGGCGGTCACCGCAGCTTCCCGGAGGTCGCTGTCCTCGCTCCGGAGGGCCTGAAGCAGAGGCCGCTCGGCGGCCGCCTCTCCGGTCTTTCCCAGAGCCAGAGCCGCTGCGGCGGCCAGCTCGCCCTTCTCCTCCGTCATCACCTTCTCGAGCACGCCGACCGCCGCGTCTCTGTAGTGGCCGAGCACCTCCAGGCAAGCGCGGGCCGTCTCGAAAAGGCCCTTCTGCAGAGAGCTGGAGAGGATGTTTTTCGCTTTCCCCAAGGGCAGCCGGCCGCCCAGATGCGATACGGCCTGGGCACAGGAGGCGTCGTCCGACGAGCTCTCCGCGAGCTTCAGAAGAGCGTTGTCGCCTTCCTCGCCCAGCTCGAGCGCCGCCCGCAGCCGGATCTCGGGGCTCGCATCCGAGCAGGCACGGCGGAGCGCCCGGAGGGTCTCCGGATCGCCGGGGCGCTCACGGATCAGGAGGAGCAGGTTGAAGAGCCGTACACCGGCCTTGGGATCGTGGCGGGCGTTCTTGGCGATCTGGCGCTCCACGTCCGCGGGCTGGGCGAGCTGCCGGCTGATGTAGAGGAGAAGGGGCAGGATGCGAGGCAGCGTCTCCTCGGACACTTCCACCCGGAGCTGGCCGCCGCCGATCTCCAGGGCGTTGCAAGCGGCGCTCGCACGGACGAGCTGACGGCGCATATCCGCATCGAGCCGCGCACACAAGGGCCGGATCGGTCCTTCGATGAGGAATGCGTCGTCAAAATCCTCATCTCCGATCTCGATCTCGTCCGCCCAGAGCTTGAGGACCTGGCGGCGGAGCTCCAAGGCGGAGAAACCCTCCGGTCCTTCGATCACGACCTTGATCTGGGTGCCCTTGCCCCCGACGTCGGCGATCCGGACCTCGAGAGGGCCCGATCGCGCCGTGAGCTTCGCCCGCCAGGAGAAGAAGCCGGAGCTCTCCTCCTCGGTCAGCCGGCATGACGCCAGGGTCTCCCGCCAGAGCTCCAGGCGCCGCTGGTTCTGGACGAAGCTGCTCCACAGAAGGGCTCCACCCACCAGAGTCGGAAAACCGAAATTCCACCACCAGATCCAGTCGTTCATGGGCAGACGATTATAGATGGCTCCCGCCAAGTGCCACCCGATTCTCTGGACCCGGTGACAAGCCGTAGTAGGCACGTGCCGCCTTGTGCGACTACGATCGGCGGATGAAGAAGCCCCATCAGCCAAACCGCACGATGCTCATCGGCGCCGCGGTCTTCATTTGCATAGGGTCGTTGATGGTCATCGAGGGCATCGCGCACACGATCTCCGGAGAACCGATTCCGGCGACGACGTGGACCACG
>DATEIO010000510.1:0-23970 GCA_035278895.1 Thermoanaerobaculia bacterium
AGTCGGGAAGCCCCCGCTCCTCGACGCTCACCACGAACGGGTCCCCGAGCGGGCTCCCGGCGGCGTCGAACCGGCGCGCGTAGACGTCCTCGCCCTCGTCTCCGCCGTACCGCTTCCAGACCACGACGAACCGGCCTTCGCTGTCCATGGCGATCGCCGGGTGAAAGTCACGGGCGGGGAGCGGGGTGTCGCTCACCACGAGCTCGTTCCCCAGCGGGGCGCCCGTGGGATCGAAGCGCCGGCCGAAGATCCGCGACTCGAAGGTGACCGGGGTCTCGCTGCGCCACACGACCACGAACCCGCCGTCCGCGCTCATCGCGACCGCCGACTCGTCCTGGTTTCCGGCAGTTGTCTGGCTGACCGGGATTTCCCCGCCGATCCGGGTTCCGGACGCGTCGAAGACCTGGGCGTAGACCCCGTATCCGCTCCCGTCCTGCGTGGGCCTCTGCTCGTAGACCCAGCCGCTGTGCCACACGGCCACGAAGCGGCCGTTCCCGTTCGAGGCGACCGCCGACGCGAGCTGATCGCCTTCGGTGTGCGTGTTGACCTGGAAGATCGGGCTGATCGCAGCGGGCTGCGCCATGGCAGGAAAGGACCCGAGCGCCGCGGAAAGCGCGAGGAGACCCAGGAGGACACAGAAGGTCGCTCGGAGGGGATTCATGGGGAATTAGCATAACATGGGGGGGAAATGCGAGCGTTCCCCCACCCTGGCCCTCACCTCCCCGACCCTCCTCTCCCACCACTCCACCCGCTCTCCCTGGGAGAGGAGGGAGCAGGAAAGAAGGAATCTGCCTTTCTCCCCTCTCCCAGGGAGGGGGAAAGGGGTGGTGGGAGAGGGGCCGGGGGTGAGGGCCCGGGCGGGGGCGCGCTTTGGCTTCTCCTCCTCCTGCTCCTCCTCGCCGGCTGCGCGCAAGACCGCTCCCCCGGCCGCATCCTCGTCCTGGCCCTGGACGGCGTCGATCCCGACGTGGTGGACCTCCTGGTCTCCGAGGGGAAGCTCCCCAATTTCGCGCGGCTCCGGCAGGAGGGGGCCTCGGGGCGTCTGATCAGCGAAAAGCCGCTCCTTTCGCCCATCGTGTGGACCACGATCGCCACAGGCAAGCCCCCGTTGCGGCATGGAATCGGGGATTTCGTGGCGCAGGACGCGCAGACGGGCGAGCGCCGGCCCGTGACGAGCCGGATGCGGCGGGTCTCAGCGCTCTGGAACGTCTTTTCGAACGCGGAAAGGAACGTCGCGGTTGTGGGCTGGTGGGCCACGTGGCCTCCGGAGAAGGTGCGCGGCGCGGTGGTGAGCGATCACGCGGCGTATCACTTCCTGTTTCCGAAAGGATTTTCCGGCGAGGAGACGGGCGCTACGTGGCCACCGGAGCTGGCGCAGGAGATCGCGCCGCTCCTTCAGAAGCCGGGGGACGTGACGGCCCAGGATCTGGCGCCGTTCGTGACCGTTCCCCCCGAGGAGCTCGGCCGCCCGTTCGACTTCGAGAACGACCTCCAGCACTTCCGCTGGGCCCTCGCCACGGCACGGAGCTACCGGGACGTCGGCCTGAAGCTCTGGCGCGAGGAGAAACCGGATCTGGAGCTCGTCTACATCGAGGGGACCGACACCACGTCCCACCTCTTCGGCCACCTGTTCCGCGCCCAGGGCCTGGCCGGCGAGCTCGCGGCCCAGCAGGCGCGCTACGGCCAGGCCGTGGAGGCCATGTACGTCTTCGCCGACGGCCTCGTGGGGGATTTCCTCGCCGCCCTGGACGACCGCACGACCCTGGCCGTGCTCTCCGACCACGGCTTCGAGCTGGGAGCGCTGCCCGACGATCCCAGCGTGACCCGGGACCTGCGCCGGGTGAGCGAGCGCTCCCACCGCCTGGAAGGCATCCTCTACCTCTACGGAAACCGCGTGCGGCCGGGAGTCCGTCTCGAAAAGCCAAAAATTCTCGACGTGGCGCCCACCCTTCTCGCCGTGGCCGGCCTCGCCCCGGCGAAGGACATGCCCGGCCGCGTGCTCACCGAGGGCCTCGACCTGCCTGGAGGCGAGCCGGAACGGATCGCGACCTACGAAAAGGGTCCGCAAAAGAGGGAAGAGGGCGGGGAAGGAGACGCCGCAGGAGACGCAATGGTCGAGCACCTGAAAAGCCTCGGCTATCTGGGGAGCTCCGGGGGACGAGAGAGCTCTCCCAAGGGGGACCGGACCCTGGCCGCGCTTCACTTCCAGGAGGGGCGGCTCCGGGAGGCCGAGGCGCTCTACGCGAAGCTCGTGGCCGAAAATCCGGACGACGCCGCCCTTCACGCGAGCTACGCGGGGGTCCTGGGCGTCCTGGGCCGTTTCGACGAAGCCCGGAAGCACCTCGAAAAGGCCCTCGCCCTCGATCCCCTGAACGCCGAGGCCCACCACAACCTCGCGGTGATCCACGAGCGGGCCGGGGAGCGCGAGCAGGCGATCGAGGAATACAGGAAGGCCCTGCGCTATGACCCTCGCTACGAGCCCTCGCAGAAAGCGCTGGTCCGCCTCACGGGAAGCGACGCGGCCCGTCCCCCCCAGACCCCGGCCGAGCAAAAGGCCCGCGCCCTGGCCGAGCAGGCCGCGGACAAGGCCCGCCGCGGCGACTACCAAGGCGCCCGCGCCGACTTGAACGAAGCCGCCCGCATCGCCCCCCGCTACGCGCTCGTCTACCAGTACCGGGCCAACGTGGCCTGGCTGCAGGGGGATGAGAAGGGGGCGGTGGCGGATCTCGAGAGGGCGCTCCAGCTCGAGCCGGACAATGCGTTGTATCGGGAGAATTTGCGGCGGCTGAAAGAGAAGGGAGCCTCGCAGCCGCCGAGGTGACGCGGGCGTTCTCCCTTCGAAACCTCACCCCCTGTCCCCCTCTCCCATCGCCCTCCCGCCCCCACCGGGAGAGGGGGACGCCTGCGAGCGGAATTGCCGTAGGGTGCGCTGTGCGCACGTGTTGTTTTCCACCACCCCAAAAACGTGCGCACAGCGCACCCTACAAGCACCAACGCTTCAGCTACGTCCCCCTCTCCTGGTCGGGGGGAGGGCGATAGGAGAGGGGATAGGGGTGAGGTTTCCCCTGGCACCCACCATGCAACACCCCTCCCCCAGAGCCGTTTCGCCCGCCGGGGATGACGGCATCCGGAGGTTTTTTGCCACCCCGGGCGATTTGTAAAGGAATGTAAAGATTCGGCAAGGAACGCGCGAACCGGGAAACCTCCACCGGCCCCTCGCGTTGACGAGAGCATGGACCCACTCGAAAACAACCACACGCAAAGGCGTTACCTCACGATCGCGATCGTCGTGGTCGTGGGAGTTCTGATCGGGATGTTCTTCCTGCGGCGGGGCAAGGACGAAGGGGGCGAGCAGTACAAGACCGAGGCGGTCGACCGGGGGAACGTCTCCGCGACGGTGGGCGCCACCGGAACCCTGTCAGCCGTCACCACCGTGCAGGTCGGCAGCCAGGTCTCCGGCATCATTTCCCAGCTCTACGCCGACTTCAACAGCCAGGTGAAGAAAGGCCAGGTCCTGGCCGAGCTCGATCCCACGCCGTTTCTCCAGGCCGTGGAGCAGCGCCAGGCCGAAGTGACCCGGTCGCAGGTCGAGGTGGCCAACGCCCAGATGACCTACGGCCGCCAGAAGCGGCTGGCCGCTTCGGGTCTGATCGCGCAGTCCGAGCTCGACGCGGCCAAGGCGGCCTACGACTCGGCGCGCGCCCAGCTCTCCCTGTCCCAGGCGTCGCTGCGCCAGGCGAAGACCAACCTCGGCTACACCAAGATCTACTCGCCCATCGACGGCCAGGTGGTGGACCGCCAGTACGACATCGGCCAGACGGTCGCGGCCTCGTTCTCGGCGCCCACCCTGTTCACGATCGCGCAGGATCTGACCAAAATGCAGGTGCAGGCGGACGTCGACCAGTCCGACATCGGACAGGTCAAGGTCAGCCAGCCCGTGCGCTTCACGGTCGATGCCTACCCGGACCGGGAATTCCGGGCCCAGATCTCCCAGGTGCGCCTCAATGCCACGGTCAACCAGAACGTGATCACCTACCCGGTGATCATCTCGGTGGACAACCCGGACCTGACGCTGCGCCCCAGCATGACGGCCAACGTCACCATCCAGGTCGACACGGTGCGAGACGTGCTGCGCGTGCCCAACGCCGCACTCCGTTTCAAGCCTCCGACCGAGGAAGGGGAGCAGGGCCAGCGTGGAGCGAGAAGCGCGAGCGCCGCGCGCGGTGGCAGCGGCAGCGGCTCCGGGAGGAGAGCGGGAGGCCGGCAGGCCGGGCAGACGGTCTACGTGCTCGCCAAGAGCGAGAACGGAAAAGAGAGCGAGCTTCGCCCCGTCCGCATCAAGACCGGCATCACCGACGGCCGCAACACCGAGGTGACCCAGGTGCTCCAGGGAACGCTCAATCCGGGCGATCCGGTGGTCACGGGCCTCGCCACGCTCAAGGTCGAGCAGACCGGAAACTCTCCGCTCGCCGGCGGCCGCCGTGGAATGGGAAGGTTTTAAGCCATGGGCGAACCGGTCATCGAAATCCGTGACCTTCAAAAGGTCTACCGGATGGGTGAGGTCGAAGTCCATGCCTTGAAAGGGATCGATCTCACGGTCGAGCGCGGCGAGCTCGTGGCGATCATGGGCCCGTCGGGCTCCGGCAAGTCGACGCTGATGAACATTCTCGGCTGCCTCGACCGGCCCACCTCGGGCACCTACAAGCTCGACGGCATCGACGTGTCGCGCCTGAACCGCGACCAGCGGGCGGAGATCCGCAACTCGAAGATCGGCTTCGTGTTCCAGAGCTTCAACCTGCTGGCGCGCACGCGGGCGATCGAAAACGTGGAGCTGCCCATGCTCTACAGCGACCTGGGCTTTTCGGCCACCGAGCGCGTTCGCCGCTCGCGCGAGGCCCTGGCCCGGGTGGGCCTCGCGGGCCGCGAGGGCCACTATCCTTCACAGCTCTCCGGCGGCCAGCAGCAGCGGGTGGCGATCGCCCGCGCCCTGGTCACCGATCCGGCGATCCTCCTGGCCGACGAGCCCACGGGCAACCTCGACTCGCGCACGTCCGAAGAGATCATGGGCATCTTCCAGGAGCTCAACGACGCCGGCAAGACCGTGGTTCTGATCACTCACGAGCCGGACATCGCGGCGCACGCCAAGCGCGTGGTCTACGTGCGGGACGGCCTGATCTGGCGCGACGAGAAGATCGTGCAGACGAAAGCGCATCCCGGCGGCCCCGCTGGGACTGAGCCCGAGCCGGCCATCGCCTTCCCCTTCCAGATCCTTCCCAAGGAGGAAGAGGTCGAGGCGCTCGAAGAGGTGTTGCGATGAAAAACTCGACGCTCCGCCTGGTCAACATCGCAAAGGTCGGCCTCCAGGCGATCGCGCGCAACAAAATGCGCTCGCTCTTGACCATGCTCGGCATCATCATCGGCGTCGGCTGCGTGATCACCATGGTCGCCGTGGGCACCGGCGCTTCGAGCCAGATCCAGGCGACGATCAATTCGCTCGGCACCAACTTCATCATGCTCTTCCCCGGCGCCGAAACGCAGGGCGGCGCGCGCCTCTTCACCGGCGAGTCCCGCATCACGGCGGAAGACGTCGCGGCGATCCGCAACGAAGCGCCTTCCGTGGCCTACGTGTCGCCCTCCGTGCGCGAAGGCGCGCAGGTGGTGGCGGCCGATTTGAACTGGGGTACCACGGTCTACGGCGTGGACGTGGACTGGCCGAACATTCGCGCCTGGAACGTGGCGGACGGGGACTTCTTTACGGACGTGGACGTGCGCACCTCCGCCCGCGTCGCCGTCCTGGGCGCCACCGTGGCCGACAACCTCTTCCCCGCGGGCGACGCGATCGGCTCCACGATCCGCATCAAAAACGTTCCGTTCAAGATCGTAGGGGTGCTCGACCGCAAAGGCGGCAACATGATGGGGCAGGATCAGGACGACCAGATCGTGGCCCCTTACACCACGGTCATGAAGCAGCTCCAGGGCCGGCAGCGGATCGGCCAGGTCCTCATCTCCGCGCGCTCCGCGGAGCTGGTGTCGCAGGCGCAGTCCGAGATCGACGCCTTGCTGCGCCAGCGGCACCGCATCGGGCCGGGCCAGGAAGCCGACTTCACCATGCGCTCGCAGGAGGAGATCGCCTCGACCTCCGCGCAGACGTCGAAAACCCTTTCGATCCTTCTCGGCTCGGCCGCCGCGATCTCGCTCCTCGTGGGCGGCATCGGCATCATGAACATCATGCTCGTCTCGGTCACCGAGCGCACGCGCGAGATCGGCATCCGCTTGGCGATCGGCGCCAAGGGCAAGCACGTGCTCCTCCAGTTCCTCCTCGAAGCCATGGCCCTGTCGATCGTCGGCGGGATTCTCGGCGTGGCCCTGGGCCTCTTCATCCCCAGCCTCGTCACCCGCTTCGCCGGCATGCCCACCGAGGTGAGCTCGAGCTCGGTGCTCCTGGCGTTCAGCTTCGCGGCGGCGATCGGAATCTTTTTCGGGTATTACCCGGCGCGCAAGGCTTCGCGGCTCGATCCGATCGACGCCCTGCGCTACGAGTGAGCGCGAAACCACGCCGCGCTCGCCTCATCCGCCGGAAGAAACAACTCCACCCGCAAATCCTCCACCCGCGTATCGAGCGGTGCCTGGAGGCTCGCGATCACGACGAACAGGTTGACTCGCGCGCCGTCGTCGAAAAGGTAGCGCAGCAGCAGGACGGGCGGTGGCGGGGCGTCGGGCTCCTGCTGCAGCAGGCGTTTGACTTCCGGATTTTTCGCCAGTTGGGCGAAGACGGGCTCTAAATCGGCGCGACGGACGCGGGCGTGCTCGGCCATGAAGCGGCGCAGGACACAGGCCGTGGCCTCGGCCCAGTTCTGCAGGCGCTCGCGCCCCGGGCCGCGCCGCAGCATGAGATCGAAAAGGTTGTCCCGTGGCACCTCCGGCACGGGCACGCCGCGCACCTCCGACCACAGGCGGGCCGCGCCGCGATTGCCTTTCTTGATCCAGATGCCGTCCTCCAACAGGATGGCGGGGAAGGGCTCGTGCGTTTCGAGAAGGGCCAGGAGCGCGCTCTCGATCATGTCCAGCTCTTTGCGGTCGCGGTCGTCCGGCCGGAACATCGGCGCGTAGCCCGCCGCGAGCAGAAGCTCGTTCTGCTGCGTGAGCGTGAGGCCGAGCGTGCTGCCCAGCGCCAGCACGACGCCGCGGCTGGGCTGGGAGCGGCCGGTCTCCAGAAAGCTCAGATGGCGTTGTGAAATGCCGGCCGAGAGAGCCGCGTCCAGTTGGGCCTGCCCCGCGCCCCGGCGGTAGGTGCGCAGGGTCTGTCCGAAGGAAGGAGCTTTCGTTCGGGGGATGTCTTGATACACCGTCATGGGATGGATTATCCCCGAATTTGTAGGGGCGGCCACGCAGGGCCACCCCTACAGAGACCCGTTTTCAGAAACCTGTCACAAAGGCGGTTACGGCAGGCAGACCTCTCCGGTGATGTCGGCCTCGAAATAATCCGGGAACGCCTGGCCGAGCACCCACAGGTGGCCGGTGGCGCCTTCGTAGTCTCCGGTCCCGGAGACGACCTGTTGGAACGCGGTGAAGTAACCCTGGTCCGATTCACGGAGCCCCGAGAGCCCGCTCTCGCGCACGGTCAGCGTTCCGCCGTCCGTGGTGTAGACGAGGATGCCGCTGGTGGCGAGCGAGCCGGGAGCGGTCGCGGGGCCGCGCACCGCTCCGTCCATCGTGAAATACGTGGTGCCGGAGAACCCGTGATTGCCGGTCACCGTGCCCGCGGCGCAGAACCGGTTGGGGCTGGTGCATCCCTCGGTCACCTGGGCGTCCACGATCGTGCCGTGAATCTTTTTGCACTCGTCGGCCCCCGCAGGGGTGCCCAGGGACACGATCGTCACAAGTGACAGCGATGCGAAACCGAAAAACTTCCTCATGACAAAAAACCTCCAGATGTTCGCGCCCTCCACGCGGCGATGCAGTCGCCGCGAGAGAAATTTCACACCGGAAGAGGAACGGGATCAATTACCCGGGAGGTCAAGTCTGGTCGATTCCTTTTCAGCCAAAGTTCAAGTAAGCTAGGATTTACTTTTATTACCTGTAGGTCTCGTGAGTGAGGGAGAGCCATGAAAGATCCAGTTCGGGTGCTCGTCGTGGATGATCATTTTGTCGTGCGCAAGGGAATTTGCGCCCTCCTTACCGATACGGCCGAGATCGTCGTGGCCGGCGAAGCGGCTGACGGGAACGAGGCCGTGGCGGAGGCCAAGCGCCTGCAGCCGCAGGTGATCCTCATGGATCTGAAGCTCCCCGGCCTCGACGGCGTGGAGGCGACCCGGGCGATCCTTGCCGAGCAGCCGGAGGTGGGGATCGTGATCCTCACCAGCACGGACGTGGAGGACGAGGTGCTCGCCGCGGTCCAGGCGGGAGCTCAAGGCTATCTCGCCAAGACTACTCCGTGGGAAGAGCTGGTTCAGGCTATCCGGCAGGTCGCCCAGGGCGAGGCCTGGCTTCCGCCGCGCCTCACCCGCCGCCTGCTGGGCCGGATGAATCCTCCTCCGGCCGTGGAGAGCCCAAGGCCGCTGACCGAGCGCGAGCGCGACGTGCTGCTCCTCCTCGCCCGGGGTTGGAACAACCGCCGGATCGCCGAGAACCTACACGTCGCCGAGATCACGATCCGCACGCACGTGAGCCACATCCTCGACAAGCTAGGCGTGACCAACCGGGTGGAGGCGGCGCTTCATGCCCTGCGGTCGGGGCTGGTGAGCCTGCAGGACGTCTGAGCACGCATGAGTGAAAGCACCCTGGAGATCCCGCGGTCCCGCGCGCGCCGCCTGGAGCTTTTCGGAGCAGTCAACGGTGCCGTCGTTCTCGCGGCTCTGGCGGTTTTTCTGTTCTCCTCGCCGTTCCCGCTCTCCGCCTCCCGGATCGCCGCGCTCGCCGTCCTCGCCGTCTGCGTCGGCATCGCCTTCCTGCTGCGCCGCCGCTTCTGGATCACGCTCGAGCGCGAGCTCGACCGGCGCAAGCGGGCCGAGCAGGAGGCCCGCGCCGCGGACCAGGCCAAGGGGCGGTTCCTCGCCGACGTGGGCCACGAGATCCGCACTCCCATGAACGGCATTCTCGGCATGGCCGACCTCCTGCTCCGCGATCCGTTGACGCCGTCCCAAGAGGAGCAGGTCCGCCTGATCCGCAGCTCGACCGAGGCGCTCCTCGCCCTGGTGGACGACATCCTCGACCTCTCCCGGATTGAAGCCGGCCGCCTCCTGCTCCGGCCGCGGGATTTCCGCCTCCGGGAGCTCGTTGCTGACGTGCTGCGGCTTTTGGCGTCTCAGGCCGCCGAACGGGAGGTCGAGCTGCGGCTTACGGTCTCTCGGCTTTTCGACGGCCTCCATGGCGATCCGGTCCGCCTGCGCCAGGTGCTCTTGAACCTGGCGGGCAATGCCATCCGGTTCACCCGCAGGGGCACGGTGACGATCACGGTCGAGCCGGAGGAATCCCCGCAAAAGGCTTCGACGGTCCGCTTCGAGGTGCGCGACACCGGCGTGGGTATCCGGCCGGAGGTCCAGGCCCGGCTCTTCCAGCCGTTCGCGCAGTCGGACAGCTCCGCCTCCCGCCAGATCGGAGGCACCGGGCTGGGGCTGGTGATCTCCAAGAGCATCGTGGAAGCCATGGGAGGCGAGATCGGCCTCACGAGCGTGTACGGCCAGGGCTCGACCTTCTGGTTCCGCATCCCCCTGGTGCTCGCGCTGGGTCCCGGCACCTCCTCCTGGACGCCGTTTCCGGAGCCCACCGCCACCATCCGCCGGCTGGGCCGGCACGACCGGCGCATCCTGGTGGTGGACGACTATGCCGCCAACCGCGCCGTGGCCCTCGCCCTGCTGCGGGAGATCGGTTATTCCGCGGAGGCCGTGGAGAGCGGCGAGGAGGCCCTGGCCCTTCTCGCCGGGCGCGTTTTCGACGCGGTGTTCCTCGACAGCGAGATGCCCGGGCTCGACGGGCCCGAGACCTGCCGCCGCCTGCGCCGTCAAGAAGGTTCGGGCCGGCGCGTTCCGGTGATCGCCATCACCGCCCATACCCGGCCGGAAGAGCGGGAGGCCTGCCTCGCGGCCGGCATGGACGACTGCCTGGCCAAACCCTTCCAGGCCTCGGACCTGGCCGCCTTGCTCGACCGCTGGACCGGCCTCGAAACCGCTGCGCCGCCCGCTGCCGGGGACGTGGAAGACCGCCTGGCCGCTCTCGGGAGACTTCAGGAGAAGACCGGAGGCAACGAGCTGGCGCTGGTCATAGAAGCCTTTTTGCAGCAGGGAGAAAACGACCTGGCCTCCATGCGCCGCGCCCTCGCTCAGGGGGACGCAAAAACCCTGGCCGAAGCCGCCCACGGCCTCGCCGGCAGCTCGGCCGTCCTGGGAGCCTCAGAGCTCGCCGCAAGCGCCACGGAAGTCTCCACCCTGGCGCGCCAGGGCAACCTGGACGGCTGCGCGGAACGGCTCGCCCGGGTGGAGCAGGATTTCCAGGACGCGGCAGCGCGGCTTCAGCCATGATCCACCCCGGAGACCACATCGGCCACGTCCGCGTCGAGGGCCCTCTCGCCTCGGGGGGCATGGGCGCCGTGTACGTGGGGTTCGACGAGAAGCTCGAGCGTCCGGTCGCCTTGAAAGCCATCCGTAGCGACCGGCTGGATACCGCCGCCCGGGTCCGGTTTCTCAACGAGGCCCGGCTCCTCTCGCAGCTCGACCATCCCAACGTCTGCCGCATTCATGGCTATCTGGAGAGCGAAGAGGGCGACTTTCTCGTCCTCGAGCTGATCCGCGGGCGCACTCTGCGCGAAGCTCTGAAGCAGGGGAGCGATCCGGCCGGGAAGCTCGCGGTTGCCGAGGGCGTGGCCCGGGCCCTGGAGGCGGCTCATCAAAAAGGGATCATTCACCGCGACCTGAAGCCGGAAAACGTGATGCTCACGGACGACGGGCAGGTCAAGGTGCTCGACTTCGGCCTCGCCCGCTCGGAAGCGGTGGAAGACCCCGAGCCCTCCGACTGGATGGCTTCGGGCTCCTGGTGGCGACCTTCGGTCGCGGGCCGCACTGAAAGGGGCGACCTTCTGGGCACGCCCACCAGCATGAGCCCCGAGCAGGCCCGTGGCGAGAACGCTACCGCGGCGAGCGACGCCTATGCCCTGGGTCTCCTGCTCCAGGAGCTCTTCACCGGCCAGCCTCCCTACGAGCCGGGGCTCTCCGAGTCGCTTCTCCTCGTCAAGGTCGCGGACGGCGACACCCTGCCTGTGCGGGGGATCGATCCGGACCTGGCCTCTCTCATCAAGCGCCTCGAGGCCGTGGCCCCCGAGGCGCGGCCCACGGTGGCCGAAGCCGCGGAGCGCCTCGCCTGGATCCGCGGCAAGCCGCGCCGCCGCCGCCTGCGCCTTCTCGCCGCCGCCGTGGTGGCCGCGTTCCTGCTGGGCGGCGTCAAATACACCCTGGACCTGCGGGAAGCCCGCCGCGCGGCCGAACAGGAGGCCGTGCGCGCGGAAGCGGCAGCCCGGTTTCTGGAAGAGCTGTTCAAAGCCTCGGACCCACGCCAAGCCCGGGGCCGCCTGCCCGATGCCCGGGAGCTTCTGATCCGCGGCACCGAGCGGCTGAAGCAGGACAAGGATCTCGCCAGCCAGCCGCTCCTGCGCGCGCGGCTCCTCGACACCCTGGGCGTCATCCACACTAATCTCGGCCTCTACGACGAGGCCCGTCCGCTCCTCGACGAGGCCCTGGCCCTCCGCACCCGGCTCCGCGGCGGCGAGCATTCGGAGACTGCGGAAACCCTCGTCCATCTGGGCGCGCTGGCGCAGCGCTCCGGCAAGGGCGACGCCGTCGCGCTCTTGCGCCGCGCCCTCGCCATCCGCGAAGCACGCCTTGGCCCTGAAAGCCCCGAGGTGGCTGGCGTTCTCGACAATCTGGGCATGACGCTCGCCTCGAAAGGCCACCTCGACGAGGCGGAAGAGATCCTCAAGCGTTCGCTCGTTCTCCACGAACGGCTCTGGGGGAAAGCCGATCCGCGAGTCGCCAAGGTCCTGCACAACCTTTCGGGAATCGCCTACTACCGGGGGCGGACAGAAGAGGGCATCGAGCTCCAGCGGCGCGCCCTGGCCATTCGCGAAGCCACCCTGCCGGATGACGACCCCGACCTGGCCGGCAGCCGCGAGGCCCTGGCTCTCTTTCTCCAAAAACAGGGAAAGCTGGCCGAGACCGAAGAGCTTTTGAAGCGCGTGGCCGAAACCGCCGAGAAAGTCTACGGCCCCGAGCACCCGGAGCTGGCCAGGACCCTCTTCAACCTCGGCCTCGTCTGCGACGAAACCGGCAAGCACCCCGCAGCCCGGCGCCTCCTCGAGCGGGCCTTGGCCATCCGCGAAAAAACCCTGGAGCCTGGCAACTCCCAGCTCCTCCAGGCGCGGGAAATCCTTGCCAAGCACTGCCGCGAAGGCCACGGGCTCAACGACGCCGAATCCCGCGAGCTGTGCCGCCAGCACGGGATGTGAGGCAGGGCAGCCGGCTCCGCAAAGGGGCGCTGGGAGCGCCGGCATTCTGCCGGCTTCTTTTCAGGGACCCGGCCGCTGCGAGCTCGGCCCGGATAGCACCGGCTTCGTACACTGCGGAGGAGGTCCAATCCAGGATCTCGACGTTTTCCAGGAAGGGCCTGGACGACGCGACGCAGATGCTCACGGCGCTCGCTCCATAAAATTCCGTACTCCAGCTCGAAGAGGGTGACAACGGAAACCTTGAGCTCACGCACGGCAAAGGTCTTCACCCGCTCGACCATCTCGGGGTGAGCTCGCTTCATGAGATCGCTGCAATTGTTCGTATCGAGGACGTACATCAGAGGGGAAGCCGATCCTGAGGAGGTGGATCGTCTCCGAGCTCAAAATCCGGCGGCAGCACGAGTGACGGATCGGCAAAGATCCGATCCCAACCACCTGGAGCCACCGGCCGGAGAATCAAGGCATCTCCTTGCCGTTCGATCGTCACGGTCTCCGTGTCCAGGCTCAACTCGACCGGGATGCGGACCGCCTGGTTGCGGCCATTGCGAAAAATTCTTGCGACCATTGGAGACGTCCCAACCCGCAACGACGGACCGCCCCAAGGCACGTAGCCTCCCGGCTCCTCAGAGCCCGCCGTTCCCTTCATCGCCGTCGAGAACCCCATCCTCATCGCGATCGATCCCAACGCGCACCCCCGAGCCCGGCGGGGTGCAGGTGTAGGTCAGCTCGCCGTCTTGCTGCAAGGCGCGTTGCCGCAGGCTGGCATCGGAGAGCGGCGCGCCGTGGCTCCGGTTGCCGAAGAACAGGCCGGAGGCGGCGTCGTAGAGATAACCTTTTTCACCTTGCTGACTCCCACCCTTGACCACCAGGTCGCACTCTCCCGCCCGGGCGCGGTCGATCAGGAGATCGATCCGCGCTCCGGCCACGGCGCCGTTCGTTGCGGTGAGCGTCGTCTGCTGCCCCACGATGGGGGCCAGATTGCTGTCGAAAGCAAAGAGGAACGCCTCGACCTGCCGTTTCTGAAACGCGCCGGCCGGCCCGGGCAGGAATCCGCCGGGCGTGGCCGGAGACTGGTCGAAACCTCCCCCGTTGGTGGTGAGGCTCATGAAATTGAAGATCGTCGGGACGGCTCCATCGTGAGTGAAGCCGAAGCCGCGGATCTGATCGCCCAGGAAGGCGTCGTCGGTGGGCAGGCCCGGCCGGGTCTTCAGCCCGAACATGCCGACTTTCTGGTAGGCATTGCGGAAGTGCGCGACTTTGAAGGGTTCCGCCCCCGCTTCGAAGGTATAGCGGCCATCGGTGCCGAAGAAGCCCGGTGCGGCCACGCCGTATTCTTTGTTCGCGTCGGGATTGAGCACATGGCAGGACGCGCAGGTGCCCAGGTTGGTGAAATCGGAGACGTTGTTCAGGAAGAAGTCGCGCCCGGCCTGCTCGTTCGGGGTGAGCTGGTTGTCGAGCCTCCGGATCGGGTTGGGCGGATAGGTGACCTGAAGGATGAAGGCGGTGAACGCCTCCATGTCGCCGTCGTCGATCGGACCGCTGCGCCCCAGGAGGTCGGTGAAGCCGGCCTGGAACTGCTTGAAGGCCGCGGCCTCGTCGAAAGTCCCGCTGTCCGGCTGCGCGCTGGGAGCGTCGTTGCCGCCGGTGCGGTCGCCGCGCCAGTGCATGGGCCCGTGGTTCGCCAGGCCGCGCAGGCTCTGCGTGACCATCGGCCCCTTCATGGGGTGATCTTCCTCCAACGCGCCGAAGTCCGAGGGGCGCACCTCGAACGGCCCCGGAACGGGCTGCACCGTGCCGTCCGGATTGCCAAGGTCCCAGGCCAGGCTGTCGGCGTCGCCGAACACGTGGCAGCTCGCGCAGGAAGAATCCCCGTGGCTCGAAGAGAACGACGCGTCGTAGAGGAACGGACGCCCGGCGACCACGCTCGGCGGCTCGGGATTGTGCATGGCCACGTGCTGGACCTCCACGCCCGAAACCGTATCGACGACCGCGATCGAATTGTCGAAGCGGGTCAGCGTGTAGAGGCGGTTCCTGTCTTCCTGGAGCACCAGGCCGGTCAGGCCGCCGCCGGACACCTCGATCAGGTCGGCGGCGCTCCGCACGAACGTGTCGTTCTCCAGGGCCTCGGTGTCGAAGACTCCGATCTTGGACGAGCCGAGCGTGGCTACGTATAAGGTTTTCCCGTCGCTCGTGACCGCCATCTCCTGCGGGAGGGCGAGGCTCTTGCCGTTCTCGGCATTCGGAGCCGCGGCGCAGCAGACGGCGTAATCGATGTGCTTGTTGAGGTGCCGCGGAGCGACGCTTCCCGCCGGGCCGAGGACCGTGATCCGGCTCTCGTGGAGGTGGCCGCGGATGCTGTGGCCGGCGAAGGTGCCCGGCCCCTCGAAGCGCTTTTCGTTCCCCGCCTCGGTGTTCGAGACGTAAACCTTCCCATTCACCGGGTTGACCACCATGTTGTAGAGGATGGTGCCGACGCCCCGGTAGGACCCGGCGCTTCCGGCGAGCTGCGCCGGCGGATTGGCGTTCGCATCGATCACGAAGACGTCCTTGTCCGGCAGGGAGAACCGGATCTGGCCGTCCCAGGCCCGGCCGAGCTCGTCGACCCAGTGGGTGCCGTTGAACCGGACGATGAGCCCCGCCTCCGGCCGCGGAACGCCGCCGGCGTTGGTGTCGGGCCCGGGCATGCCCCCGGCGGCCACCCCGCCGTCCGGAACGAAAGCGGTGTGGACGGTCGTGGTGCGGTTTCCGGAGTGGAACGCCGCCGCGTAGACCCGGCTGCCGTCCGGGGAGACCGCCAGGGCGCGCGGCGTGTCGCTGAACAGGTTGACGATGGCGAGCGGCGCCCCTGTGAGCGTGTTGCCAGACTGATCCGTATCGAAAACCCAGACGTCCGCCCGGCCCACGCCGGGAACCGTGAGCTGGGGATCGAACGGAGCGTTCTGGCCGCGGTGCGCCGTGGTGATGAAGGCGCGGTTCCTTCCTACCCCGCCGAAGACGACGTCGCGCGGCTCATCCCCCACGAGCAGGGTGCGCACCACGCGCCCGCCGTGCCCGCCCGGGTTGAGCTTCACCACGCTGACGCTGTCGGAGAGGTGATTGACGACCCAGATCTCATCGTCGCTGCGCGCCGCGACGGCCACCGGCTCGAGGCCGACGGAAATCGAGGCGCGAAGCTCCAGGCCATGGCCCAGGATGCGGAAGACCTCGAGACGATTGTCGGGCGTGTTGACCACGAAGAGGAATTTCCCGCTCGGCGACAGGGCCAGAGGGCGGACCTGGCCACTCTCGAAGACCGTGAAGCGCCCCGATTGGGCCCCGAGCGGCTTGAAGTCCGCCTGGCGGGCACCTCCAGCTCCTGCGGTCCACGCGGCGGCAAGGAAGACGAGAACAGACAACGCAACCTTCAGCAACCCGACGGAATGGCGTGAGAGGCACGGCATGGCCATGGGAACCTCCTGGGACCGAGACGTTGCATCGAGCTTAAGGCCCTGACAGCGATTCCGCAATCCCTTACGGCGACTCCCGCCACCAACAAACGTTGAGACCAAAATCATACATTTGTAGGACGACAAAGGTCTCCGGCTTTCCTAAACTGCTTTCAGCCCCCCAGGACCGCTGTTGGAGGAGCTATCTTTCGGAAGGCGGGGAAAGTATGTCCGAGAAACGTTCCAGGGCTCTTCTCGCCGACGACCAGCCGGTGATCCTTGCCGGCCTGCGCAAGCTCCTCGAGCCGGGGCTAGAAGTCGTCGCAACCGTGACCGATGGCCGGGAGCTCCTCACCGTCGCCGAGCGCTTGCGGCCCGATCTGGTCATCACCGAAATCTCGATGCCCGGCCTCGACGGTATAGAGGCCCTGCGCCGGCTCCAGGAGGCCCTTCCCGGCACGCGGGTGCTGGTCCTGAGCTTCCACACCGAGCCCTGCTGGATCCGCGCGGTATTCGCGGCCGGCGCTCGCGGCTATCTGACCAAGACCTCCACTCCCGAGGAGATCGATCTCGCCGTCCGGGAGGTGCTCAAGGGCCACTTCTTCGTCAGCCCGGCCGTCACCTGGGCCGTGCTCGCCGGCACGGTGAAGGGCGTTGCCGAGCCCTCCGAGAAGGCACCGGCCACCGCTGCGCCGGTGGAAGAGCCGCTGACCCGGCGCGAGGCCGACATCGCCCACCTCGTGGGGCAGGGTCTGTCCAACAAGGACATCGCCCAGCAGCTCGGCCTCTCGGTGACGACGGTCCGCAGCCATCTGAACAGGATCTACGAAAAGCTGGGGACGGCGAGCCGGGTGGAGCTGGCGCTCTTCGCGGCCCAGGGGCGTGGTGCCGTGATGTGACGGAGGCTCCTCCTCCCTAGGGAGGAGGAGCCTCCTCTTTAAAGAGGAGGCGGTGACGCGAAAAACTCATCGCTAGAGAGGATCGACACGCTACGCCACAGGGGCTACTTTAGGAGAGCCAATCAATGCGAAGTGGCCCCTGCCGTCGATCAACCAAAACCCCAGCCCGGGGTATGCCGAAAGGAGACATGAATGGAGTTCCCACGAAAAATCGCGAGCCTTTCCACCGAAGCGGTGGGCGACGGGCTGGCCGTGCTCGACGCCGAGCGCGAGCAGTCTTTTGTCCTGAACGCCACCTCGGCTCTGGTCTTTGAGCACTGCGACGGGCAAACCTCGCCGGAGCGGTTGGCGGAGATCGTGCGCCGGAAATTCAACCTGCGGCAGGCCGAGGCGGAGCGTCTCACGCAACTCGCCCTGGAGGAGCTCGAGACCGCCCGGTTGCTGATGCCCACCGCCGTCCATCCGGCCACGTTCTCCCGCCGTCAGGCGCTGACCACCTTCGCCACCATGGGCCTCTCGCTGGCCCTCCTGCCGGTCGTCGAGAAGGTGGCGTTCGCGCAGGGCGGACACTCTCTGATCCCGGTGCTGGACTGCGTGGTCAACAATGGGGACGGCACCTATACCGCTTACTTCGGCTACGTGAATTCGAGCAGTGAAGTGATCGATTTGCCCGTCGGTGCCAAGAACATGTTCGTGGGCGGCGATCCGGACCGCGGCCAGCCGACGGCGTTCTTCCCGGGTGAGCACATCTCCGAGTTCTCCGTCGTGTTCGGCGCCCTGGAAACGCTCAAGTGGATGCTCAAGGCGGACGGCGACCGCCGCCACATGGTCGAAGCGAACGCCATGTCCGAACCCTGCGGGACGGAGCCGCCAACCCAGCCGCCGACCCAGGAGCCGACTCAGGAGCCGACCCCGCCACCGACCCAGGAGCCGACTCCGCCGCCGACGGAGCCGCCGACCCCGGAGCCGTGATGGGAGCCGGGCAGGACGGAGGGACGGTATGAAGATCACCGCTTATCCACTGTACGAAGGCGCGGCCACCCTTCGTCCTGCCCTGCGGGAGCGGGGAGCGAGCCTGGGTTTCGAGCTGCTCTGTCCGCACGCTTTTACAGCCACCTGGAACGGCGGCCCCCGCGCCGAAGACGTCGAGATCCGGGGGGACGCGCAGTCCCGGGATTTCGTGCTGAGCTGCGAAGGGGAGGGCCGGATCACGTTTCATTCCGGGTATCAATTCAAGACCGCGAGCGGGCAGGCCCTCTGGGCGCGCGGTCCCGTCCACGCACCCAAGGACGGGATTGCGCCACTGGAGACGATGATCGATTCTTCAGTCCTGCCCTGTACATTGACGCTGTCCTGGCAATTCACCCGCCCGGGCCAGGCGGTCCGGTTCGAGGCCGGCGAGCCTTTCTGCACGATCGTTTCCTGTCCAATGGCCGGCCCGGAGCTCGAAGTGGTCGCTCCTGGCGATGTGAACGCCTGCGAGCTCGACTTCCAGCAGATGATCGAGGCTCCGGCGATGGAGGAGATCCTCCGGCGCCTCAAGTCCTCCGCGGCGGGCACGAACGCGCCGGCACCCGGTCCGGAAGAAATTCCATTTCCGCCGCCGTTTCATGTCATTCCTCCGCCGCGGGCGCTGCCGGCGGAGCGGATGGAGCGGCTGTTTCGTGGCGACCATCCGGCCCGGATCAGCGTAATCCTGCCGGCCACGAACGAATCCGTTCTATTGCAACGCACCGTGGAGCAGTTCCAGGCGACCCTGCCGGCGGAGAGCGAGATCCTCGTCATCGACAACGGCTCGACGGACGGCTGCGCGGATTTCCTGCTGGAGGGGACCCACGAAGGCGTTCACCTCATCCGCACGGACCAACCCCTGGGCGTGTCCGCCGCGCGCAACCGCGGTCTGGCGGAGGCTCAGGGCGAGATCGTGGTCTTTGCCGACGCGCACATCGATCTTCCCGCGGACTGGTGGCAGCCCATGGTCGACACGCTCAACCGGCCGAACGCGGGAGTGGCCGGTCCCGGCATCGGCGTGATGGGCAAGCAGAATGGGGCCGTGGGTTATGGCCAGCGGATCGCCGAGACGAAGCTGAAATTGTCCTGGCTGTCGCGGAAGGGAGAGGAGCCCTATCCCGTGCCCACGCTGGGAGGCGGCTTCATGGCCATGCGCCGCGACACCTTGGAACGGGCCGGAGCTTTCGACGAAGGCATGGCGCAATGGGGCTCGGAAGACGTTGAGCTCTGCCTGCGCTACTGGCTGCTGGGGTACGAGGTCTGGATGGTGCCGGACGTCATCGTGCGGCACTACTTCCGGAAGCAACGGCCGTACGGCGTGGAATCCCACCTGATGCTGCACAACCAGGTGCGGGTGGCGCTGCTCCATTTCAAACGGGAACGCATGGGCCGTGTGCTGTCGGCGTTCCAGAGCCATCCCCGATTCGGCTCGGCCCTGGCCCTTGCCGCGGAGAGCGACGTCTGGGAAAAGCGAGCCGAATTCGCGGCCCGCCGGCAGCGCGACGACGACTGGCTTTTCGAACGATTCAACGATTGTTGTCACGTCTAGGAGAGGTGGACATGCCCGGGATCAGCATCGTGATCGCGTGCCGCGACGAAGCGGACACGCTATGGTTCACGCTCCATTCCCTCCAGATGCACACGCGAGGCTCGCTCGTCGAGCGCGACGGCATGGAGATCGTCGTCGCCGACAACGACCCCGGCGCGAAGACGTGCGGCAAGACGGTACAGGAGGTCTGCGCCGCGTTCGCCAATGCCCGGTTCCCGGTCCGGTACCTCGATGCCGGCGAGGTGAAGTCGGTGTTCTATCCACGCAACCAGGGCGCGGCCGCGGCGGAGGGCGAGCACCTGATCTTCCTCGACTCGCACGTCCTGCTCGCGCCGTACACGATCGAGGCGCTGCACCGCCTCTTCCTGAACCGGTCGAAGCTCCACACGCACGCCTCGACCCCGGACCTCTACCTGGCGCACATCCCCATCGCCTTCAACGAACCGAACAGACTGTTCGGACCGTACAAGCTGCGGCTCCGCGACGACTTCTGGGGCGAGTGGATCTCGATGTCGAAGATGCCGCCGCCCCTGAATGGCAACGGCCTGAAGGCCGCCCTGTACCCGATCGCAGCGAGCGGCCTCTGGTGCTACTCGACGCCCAAGGCCGCGTGGGAGGCCGTTCGCGGCTACAACCCGAATTTTCTGGGTTATGCCGGCGGCGAGGTCTACCTCGAGCTCAAGTATTGGCTCCTCGGCGGACACGTCATGCTCCTCGAGGAGGAGAACGGGCAGGAGCCGGTCTCCGGCGTCCACTGGTCCGCACCGCGGCGCTACAAGCTCATCCAGAGTGAGTGGATCCACGACATCCTGCTCGCCGTCAGCGTCGTGGCGCCGGACTGCCTCGACGAGGTCGGCTCTGCCCTGCAAACGAAATCGAATCTGACCAGCACGTCGATGGTCCTTCTGTACGAGAAGGCCCGCCAGGCCGGCGCGGAAGAAGCCCGGTGGATTCTCGAAAACCGCAAGCACGCCGACACCGCGGCCCTCGAAGCCTCCTGGACGAAGAACGGCGTTTTCTTTTGACCCACCTCAAAGAATCATGCGAATCCTGATCGGCGCTCTGTCCTGCTGGAAGTACCAGGAACGTCGAGACCGTTGCGTAGAGACCTGGATGCAGGAGGGGGACAAGTGGAACGGCACCTCGCCGCGCGAGCACACCATCGCCCGCTCGGTGTTCCTCATCGGCGTCCCCGAGCTCCAGGCGCCCGAGCTCGCCGGCCGGTACCTGCTTTTGCCGGGGCCAAGCGACTATCGCTCTCTCCCTCAAAGGACGCGTGCTTTCTGCCAGTGGGCGATCTCGCGCGACGATTGGGATTACCTTTTCAAGTGCGACGACGACACCTACGTGTCGATTCCCCGGCTCATCCGGTACCCGCTCACCGCGGACTACATCGGCGCCGAGTGGGCTCCGGGAGTCCGCTACGCATCGGGGGGTGCCGGGTACTTCCTGAGCCGCAAGGCCGCGGAGGCCGTCGCCCGACACCTGACGCAGAAGGAGGGGCCCGAGGACGTGTATGTCCGGGATGCTCTGGCGAGCCAAGGCATTCCCTTCACGAAGGACCAGCGCTTCGTGGCGCTGGGCAACGAGGAGCTGCGACCGCGTGCCAACAACGACCTCATCACCCTCCATGCGGTCCCGACCGTCCCGGCCGATCTGTTCTACAAGTCCCATCAGGAATGCACCGGCCTGGAGCCGCCCACACATCTGGATCCCAATCCACCGCTGTCGAAGCGGCTGTCGCCGGAGGACCTCCGCTGCCTGAAAGAGGGACAGCGCCAGCTCACGCGCATGTTGAAGTACCTCTTCGAGGAGGTCTGCGAGCCCCATGGAATCCGCGCCCTGGCCTTTGGAGGCACGCTGATCGGCGCCGTCAATTACGGAGGATGGATTCCCTGGGACGCCGACGCCGACATGCTCGTCCATCGGGACGACTTCGAGCGCTTCAAAGCGCAGATTCGCGCCAGCTGTCCCGCCGACTGTTGGTACCAGTCCCGTGAAACGGATCCCCATTACAAAGCGAATATCGAGAAGCTCCGCTATCTGCATGCCCACTACGACGGCGCCGATCGATACCCTTGGCATGGAGGCCTCCAGGTCGACATCATCCAGTTCTGGTTCGAGAACGGTGTCTTCATGACTTCGGCTCCGGACCATGATGCGACGATCGGCGCACGCCTGCGCGAGGAGGACATCCTTCCCTCGATCGAGCTGCCCTTCGACGGCGTGCGCCTGAGAGGCTTTCGCGATCCGGCCGCCTACCTGCGGGTTCGCTACGCGACCGAACCGTTGCAATCGGAACGGAACGTGCCCGTCGAAAAGCGCTATCCCCACGAAGGCGCCATCCGCCTGGGAGCCTCGGCGGCCGATCGAGCGCGGTATCCGCAGCTCTACAAGGCGCAGCTCTACAAGGATCAAAGCCGTCCAGGGATGAAGATCACCGCGTACCCGCTGTACGGCCTTGCGGCCCCCCTGGAACCCTCGCCGGAGGGAAGAGGTTGGGATTTCCTCTGCCCGTGCGCCTTCGAAGCCGTCTGGCATGGAGGTCCCGGTGCCGGGGACGTCGAGATCCGTCTCGACGAGGACGCCCCCGGGACGCCGAGCTTCGTGCAGAGCCTCGAGGGCGAGGGACGGCTCACGTTCTATCCCGGGTATCAATGCAAGACCGAGGCGGAGCACGCCCTATGGGTGCGCGGCCCGATCAACGCCGCCAAGGACGGCGCTGTTCCTTTGGAGTCGGCGCTCGACACGTCCATCTTTCCGGGCACCCTTACCATGCATTGGCGGCTGACGCGCCCCGGGCAGATCGTGCGCTTCGCCGCCGGGGAGCGCTTCTGCACCATCCTGCCTTATCCCAAGGCCGAAATGACGGTCGAGGTGATGCCCTTTGACGGCGGCATGGACGGCTACGAGCGAGCCTTGGAGAGCCTGGCCGAGAGCGAGGGCTTGCAGGGCGTCTTCGAGCGCCTGGCTGCGGGAGGCGCTGTATAGGCGTTAACTTTCGCAGTCCTGGGGGTGATGGGGGCGCCTCCTGAGGCGCAGGCACGTAGCCCCGGGTTTCAACCCGGGGCGGCGGAGTGGCCCGGCCTTCCCGCCACGGGTTAAAACCCGTGGCTACGTGCCTGCACCCTCCTCTGGAGGGTGCCAGGGACGGGGCTGAGGGCTGGCTTGGGGCGCAGTCTGACAAAGTCGAGATCAAAATCCCTGACAAACATTCATGCGAACCCCCCGACTCCTCCCCCTGCTGGCCGCGCTGGCTTTCGCTCCGTTCATACAAGCCCAAGCCGGTATCGGCGACTACCCGCAGGCCGCCGCCCCGGGCGCGCCCTCCGGCCAGGAGTGGGAATCGGAACAGAGGCTTGGCCTCAACAAGGAGAAACCGCGCGCGACCTTTAACTCCTACGCCGACGTCTCGAGCGCGAAAAAAATCCTGCCCGAGTTTTCGCCGTACCACGTGTCTCTCGACGGTGCATGGAAGTTCCACTGGGTGAAGCGCCCGGAAGAGCGCCCGGTCGACTTCTTCAAGCCCGAGTTCAACGTGTCCGGTTGGAAGGAAATCGCCGTGCCGTCCTCCTGGCAGATGCAGGGTTACGACGTGCCCGTGTATTCGAACCAGGCCTACCTCTTCAGACGCGACTGGCCGCGCGTGATGGGCGAACCGCCCAGACGCTTCACCACGTTCTTGAACCGCAACCCCGTCGGCTCCTACCGGCGTGACTTCGAAATCCCGGCGAGTTGGAAAGGCCGCGAGGTCTTCATCAACTTTGACGGCGTCGACTCGTTCTTCTATCTGTGGATCAACGGCCAATACGTCGGCTTCTCCAAGAATTCCCGCAACCCGGCCGAGTTCAACATCACGCGATTCCTGAAGCCCGGAAAAAACGTCGTCGCCGCCGAAGTGTACCGATTCTCCGACGGCTCGTATCTGGAATGTCAGGACATGTGGCGCCTCTCCGGCATCTTCCGCTCGGTGGCGATCCACTCGAAGGACAGGACGCACGTGCGCGACCTGTTCGTGCAGACGACGCCGGCAGAGAACGGTCAATGGAAGCTCAGCGCCGCCGTGGACGTGCGCAACGGAGAGGGCGTCAGAATCGACGCCACGCTCTACGACGAAGCGGGCAAAAAAGTCTCCCCGGTTACTTTCCTTGCAGGAGAGAATGTTGTTTACAACTACGCCCATCCGGCCCTCTGGTCCGCCGAGACGCCGAACCTCTATACACTGGTCGTCAAGCTCACCGACGCCAGTGGCAGGATCCGCGACATCGTCTCCACGCACGTCGGTTTCCGCGACGTGAAGATCGTCGACGGCGTGTTCCTCGTGAACGGCAAGGCCGTGAAATTCAAGGGCGTGAACCGTCACGAGAATTTCCCCAGGACCGGTCACGCGCTCACGCGGGCCGACATGGAGCTGGACATGAAGCGCCTCAAGCAGGCGAACGTGAACCATGTCCGCCTCTCGCACTATCCGAACGATCCGTACTGGTACTACCTCTCCGACAAGTACGGCCTGTACCTCATGGACGAGGCGAACATCGAGTCGCACGGTTATTACTACGGCGAGGCATCGCTCTCGCACCCGAAGGAGTGGGA
>DATEIO010000511.1:0-16072 GCA_035278895.1 Thermoanaerobaculia bacterium
GGCCGCTTCGAAGTGGCGATCTGGTAGGCAGTTGTTTCTGCAAGGCTCCCCCGCGTTCTGAAATGGAGCCACGGTGGCCTGCGACCTCACCCTCCGGCTCCCTCTCCTAAAGGAGAGGGAGAGAAAAGCAAGGTCGACAAACCAAAGCCCCTCTCCTTTAGGAGAGGGGTTGGGGTGAGGTCGCAGGCCTCTTCCCCACCATTCCAAAATCCTGGAACCCGAACAGCAGCTCATCCAACCGGTCCCGCAAACGATTCACCTGGTCGGCCAGGACCCGCTGCTCTTCGGGCAGGCGGGCGAGGTCGATCTCGGGGAGGCGGTCGGCTTCGGGGAAGGGACGCAGGTCGAGGCGCTCGATGGGATCGAAGCCGGCGAGCTCGTACATCAGCCGGAGGCTCTCGGGGTGGACCGGGCGGATGTGCGTGGGGTCGAGCCAGAAATTTCGGGCAGCGACCACCATGGAGAGCGGATTGGGCGTCTCGAGGATCAGGACGCCGCCGGGCTGGAGCGCCCGCCAGGCGAGGCGGACGAGACGGTCGAGCGCTCCCGGCGGCAGGTGCTCGATCACGTGGAAGGAGACGACGCCTCCCAGGCTCCCCTCCTCCACCCCTGCCAAGGTTTCGAAGAGATCTCCCACGTCCGCGGTCAGACCCCTCTCCCGACAGAGCTGCACCATGCGGGCGGAGGAATCCACGCCTCGGCCGGGGATGCCGTGGTCCTTGAGCAGGGCCAGGGACTCTCCGCGGCCGCAGCCGAGGTCGAGCACCGGGGCTCCTTGGGGGATCTCCTGAAGGTATGGGAGATAGCGGGCGATCCGCTCGCGGATCTCCTCTTCCGTGCCCCGGTAGCGCCGCTCCAGCTCCAGATACCCATGCTCCTCATGGGCGCGGGCCACGGCTTCGACCGGGGGCGCAGCGTCCTGGACGACGGACAAGGCTGCGCCCAGGCTGCCCAGGAGGTCGCGGGCTTCACGGCGGTAGCGGTCGAGCTTCTGGTCCACCCGGGCGAAGAGGGCGTCGTTGTGGCGCATGATCTCTTGCAGCCCCTCGGAATTGAGGGACTCCAGGTGCTCGATGCGGCCCTGGTGGATCGCGCGGGCGGCGTCGATCCGCACGAGGTGCTCCAGGAGGATCAGGTTGAAGGTGCGCTGCCGTTCCCAGAGGTCGTTCTGGGGGACTTTGACGAGAGGACGGAACAGGCGCTTGACAGCCACGATCAGGCGGCCGAAAACGCCGCGATGGCTGCGGACGGGGAACGCGTGGTCCCCCTCCCACAGCCATCGCCAGTCGTGAAGATCCCGGGTGGGTTCGACGAGGAAGTCGTCGAGGCTCGGGGGGCGGCGCTCCGGGGCGCCGGGTTCGGAAGCCGCCATGGCGCCGCCGCCCGAAAGGTCCGCTCTACTCTTCCCGCACCACGGAGACGGTGACCTCGGCGATCACCTCGGGGTGCAGCTCGACGCGGACCGGATGGTCGCCGAGCGTCTTGATGCCGCCCTCCAGATCGATGCGCCGGCGGTCGACCACGAAGCCCTTCTTTTCGAGGACTTCCGCGATGTCGCCCGCGGTGACCGAGCCGTAGAGCGTTTCGGTCTCGCCGACCCGCTTGGGGATTTCGAGCTTCAGGTCGGCCATGCGGTTGGCGATGGCCTGCGCCTCGTCGCGCTCCTTGGCATGGCGGGCGTCGATCTTGGCCCGCTGCTGCTCGAAGTACTTGATGTTGCCGTCGGTGGCCTCGAGCGCGATGCCCTGCGGCAGGAGGAAGTTCCGGCCGAAGCCGGGCTTGACGTCCACGACTTCGCCGCGCTTGCCGAGATGCCGCTGATCGGAAAGAAGGATGACTCTCAAGGCTCGCCTCCTAATCCGTGGTGAACGGGATCAGCGCCAGGTGGCGGGCCCGCTTGATCGCCTGCTGGAGCGGGCGCTGGTGGTTGGCACAGGTGCCCGAGATCCGGCGCGGCAGGATCTTCGAGCGCTCGGGGATGAACTGCTGGAGGAGCTTGACGTCCTTGTAATCGATGTAATCGATCTTGTCGGCGCAGAACTTACAGACCTTGCGCCGGCGGAAGAATACTTTTCTGGGGCGTGACATCGCTTAAGCCTCCTCTTCCTCGTCCAGGGCGCCTTCGTCGGCCCCCGGAACGTCGGACGACGCGGCCGAGCCAGCCGGCCGCTGGGGCCGCCGGGCGGCGCGCTTCAGGTCCTCGTCGGTCCGGACCGTCAGGTAGCGCAGGATCTTGTCGTTCTGCCGCATCCGGTGCTCCACCTCGGGCAGCGAGGTCTTCCCGTTCTCGCTCGAGATGAAGAACAGGAAGTACTTGCCCTCGGTCAGCTTCTCGATGGGATAGGCAAGCTTGCGCCGGCCCCAGTTCTCCTCCGAGGTGATCTGGGCACCGCTCGCGGTGATCATGTTTCTGTACTCGTTCGCCATGGTCACGACGTCCTCGTCGGAGACGCGAGGGTCGGCCACGAACATCAGCTCATACGTGCGCATGGGTGGTGAGATTCCTCCCTATGGCCTGGGTCGGTCCCGCTTCGTGCGGAACAGAGAGGTGAATGGTGCGGCGGCACCGGAGGCCGGCCCGCCAACGGCAAAGAGAGGAATATTTTGCACAGTTGCGAGGAAAAGGCAAGGGGGAGCCCGTTGAAAGACGGACACGGACCTACCCGGACTGGCACGGACGCGGGGGGAGCCGTCCGTGTCGGCCTGTGTTCGTCCGTGTTTGTCCGTGTTCCCTCGCCCTACCCGTTGTGCCGGCTCATCGCCGCCTCGATCCCCTCGGTCCACCACGTCTCGCAGGCGTCGGCGGCACGGCGGATCATGTCGTCGACCGCCTCCCTCTCCTCCTCTGCGAAGGGGGAAAGAACGAAATCGGCCAGGTCCTCTCCGGCGGGCGGGCCGTCGGGGCCGGCGACTCCCAGGCGGAGGCGGGGGATTTCGGCGGTGCGGAGGTTTTCGATGACGGATTCGAGGCCGCGGTGGCCGGCGGGGCTTCCGGAGCGGCGGAGGCGGAGCTTGCCGAGCGGCAGATTGATCTCGTCATAGACCACGAGGACCGAGGCGGGCTCGATTTCCAGCCGCTCGACGAAGCAGCGGGCCGCGTAGCCGCTCCGGTTCATGTAGGTCTGCGGCTGGACGAGCAGGATCTCCCCGTCGGAGTCTCCGGAGAGACGTCCGACGAGGGAGTTGCACTCGACCGTGGCCAAGGGGATGGCGCGGCGCCGGGCGAGCTCCGCGACGACCCGGAAGCCCACGTTGTGGCGGGTGTCGCGGTAGGTCTCGCCCGGATTGCCCAGTCCGAGGAGGAGGCGCGGCATCGCGAGGGAGAGGAGGCCCTACTCCTCGGCCTTCGTCCGCTTGATGACCTCGGGCTCGGCCCGCTCCTCCGGGGTCGCCGCCTCTTCCGTGCGGCCGTGGCCGAGCGAGGCGATGACCCGCTCGGGCTCGTCCAGGAGAGTGACGCCCTTGGGGAGCGTCAGGTCCTTGGCCTCCAGGTGCTGGCCCATCCGCAGGTCGGTCACGTCGTGCTCGATGTGCTTCGGGATGTCGCCCGGCAGGCACTCGACATGGACCTCGCGGGTGACGAAGTCGAGCATGCCGCCCTCGGTCTTGACGCCGTAGGCCGTGCCGACGAGCTCGATGGGCACGGCCACGCGGACCTTCTGGTCCATCAGGACGCGCTGGAAGTCGATGTGGATGACCTGGCGGCTCAAGGGATCCGTCTGGATCTCGCGGATCATGGCGTGCCGCTCCTTGTCGCCCAGCTTCAGGAGGAAGAGGGGGTTCTTCTCTTCGCCGTGCCCGCGCATGGTTTCGAGGAAGGTCTTGCGGTCGAGCTCGATCGACACGCTCTCCTTGCCGCCGCCGTAGACCACCGCGGGGATCTTGCTGGCCGACCGGGCCTTCCGGTTGGCGTTCTTGCCCGTCTTCTCGCGGGGCTGGACTTCGATCTTCAGGTTTTCACTCATGGCTTTCCTCACTTCTTTTCAAACGAACAGGGAGCTCACCGAGCTGTCCTCGTGGATCCGGCGGATCGCCTCGCCCAGGAGCGAGGCGACGGACAGGGGCCGCAGCTTGTCCAGGCGGGAGAGCTTCTCGTCGAGCGGTGTGGTGTTGGTGATGAAGACTCTCTCCAACGGAGAATCCTTGATGCGGTCGAGCGCGGGCCCGGAGAGAATGCCGTGGGTCCCCGCGGCCAGGATGCGCATGGCCCCCTCTTTCTTCAGGGCGTCGACCGTCTTGCACAGGGTCCCGGCGGTGTCGATGATGTCGTCGACGATCAGGGTGTTCTTGCCGTTGACGTCGCCGATGATGTGCATGACCTCCGCGACGTTGGGGCCCGTGCGGCGCTTGTCCGCGATGGCAAGGCCCGCCTCCAGCCGCTTGGCGATCGCCCGCGCGCGCTCGACGCCGCCGGCATCGGGGGAGACGACCACCAGGTCGGGAATCTCGAGCTTGCGGAGCGCTTCCAGCATCACGGGCGCGGCGAACAGGTGGTCCACCGGCACGTCGAAGAAGCCCTGGATCTGGTCGGCGTGGAGGTCCATGGTGAGCACGCGGGAGGCGCCGGCTTTGGAGATCAGGTCCGCCACGAGCTTGGCCGTGATCGGCACGCGCGGCTTGTCCTTCTTGTCCTGCCGGGCGTAGCCGTAGTACGGGAGGACTGCCGTGACCCGCGACGCCGAGGAGCGCTTCAGGCTGTCGAGCAGGATCAGCAGCTCCATCAGGTTGTCGTTCACGGGATCGCAGGTGGGCTGGACCACGAACACGTCGGAGCCCCGCACGTTCTCTTCGATCTGGCAGAAGGTCTCGCCGTCGGAAAAGTTGTAGGCGGACACCTTGCCGGCCGTGAGGTTCAGATAGTCACAGATCTCCTGCACCAGTGCCGGGTGCGCACGTCCGCCAAAGATCTTCAATTCACCGGCCATATTCCCCTCTGGAAACGGAAACAGGATCCCGCCGGGGCGGGGTTAGAGATCGCCACGATCGTGGGATTTCGTCCTCTCGAACTGGTTGGGGCGGGAGGATTCGAACCTCCGGATGCCAGATCCAAAGTCTGGTGCCTTACCACTTGGCGACGCCCCAGTCTCTCTCGGGTGCTCCTCCTGCCGCCCGAATCACGGCCCTGGACGCACCCGCGCCCCTCGTCGCCAAGGAGACCCGCGAGTGCGGGGTCAGGTCACCGACCAGAAAGAGTCGCGGAGGTGGATCTCTTCGATCTCCTCCAGGGACTTCTCCGGAGAGGCTGCGATGTCGTGGACCGTGTCCTCGGTCCGATCGCCGCCGCTGCTCATGGACGCTCGCATCCCCCGCTCCGCCGGCTGCTCGCCGCGCTCTTGGAGAACCCGATCGTATTCGGCCAGAACCTTGTCCTCGATCATCCGCCGCGTCTCATTGTTCAACGGGTGGGCCACGTCCTTGAACTCCCCGTTCTTCTTCTTGCGGCTGGGCATGCTGATGAACAGCCCGTCCTTACCCTGGATGATCTTGATGTCGTTCACCATGAAGCAGTGGTCGAACACGATCGATACGAACGCCTTGAGCTTCTCCTCCTGAATCGGAAAGACCTTGACCTCTGTGATGTCCATTTCTCGCGTCCTCTCCGTCGTCCCTGGTCCATCCCCATCTGCCCGGCAAGAGCGGCACGACAGGGTAGCGCTCGCTCTCGGGTGGACGCCCGAAAAAGGAGCCACCCCTTGCCATCCCGGTCCGGAGGACCGATTTATACAGGCGCCGGCATCAATCAGCCCATTATATACGAGCGGGACGAGAACGCGAGAGCGCGGGGGCGAACGTCCGCCCTGCGCAGGGGCCATATGCTAGAGGCGCAGGGGGGAGGTGTCAATCCGAGAGGGCCTACCCGATCCCTTCCTCTTCCTCCCCCGGCTCGGGCAGGGTGGGCTCGCCGCAGGCGGTCTGCCGGTAGCCGGCCGGGGTTTCGAGGCGCGGGGGCTCGCGGTCCAGGTTCTCCCGCAGCACCTCGCGCCAGCGCACCTGCACGCCGCGCTGCCGGTCGGAGAGGATGGCCCAACCTTCGCGGCGCATCCACCAGACCCGGGGCGTGTTCCCCTCGGCCATGGTCCAGCTCTCGACCACGCCGTCTTTCCCCACGATGGCGGCCCAGCGCCGGTCGGAGGCGTCCTTGAAGGAGAGCTCGCCGGGCTTGTCCTCCTCGACCGCCGCGGCCGGCTCGGCCGGCACCCGGCCGATCAGGAGCGACGGGAGCGCCAGGAGTGGAAACGGGCCCAGGGGGGCGCCGTCCAGGTCGAACCGCCCCTCGAATGTGCAGTAGGTACGGTTCCTGTGGTTGAGCGAGAGCCCGGCGTCGTTCGCCACGTCCAGGCTCCAGAGAGACCGGCCCACCGGGTCCACGGCCTGGATCTGGTAGCGGGCGGGCGAGGCCAGGCGGAGGGTGACCTTGAACGAGCCCTCCCCTTCCGGCCCCGAATAGCTCACCCGGTAGAGCCGCTGCGAGCCGTAGGCCGCCTGCGGGATCTGCCAGGCGGAGGTCGACGGCGCCGGCAAGGGCCGGGGGGCCGGCCCGCCGGCGCAGCCGGTCAGGAGGAATGCCAGGAGGAGAAAGACGGAGTCAGCGGCGGGATTCGCCCCCGAGCTTGTCGAGCTTCTGCCGGACCTTCTCCAGGTTGTCGTCGTCCAGCTCGACGGCACGCCGGTACGCTTCCCGCGCCCGCTCCTTCTGACCCAGCGCAACATAGACGTCTCCCAGATGTTCCTGCAGCGTTGCGTCCTCCGGCTCCAGGCGGGCGGCCCGCTCCAGGTAGCCGCGGGCCTGGTCGTAGCGGCCGAGCTGGTAGTAGGCCCAGCCCAGGGAGTCGACGTAGGACCCGTTATCGGGATCGAGCGCCACGGCCCGGCGCGTCAGGTCCACGGCCTCGTCCAGGTTCTCGCCCTTTTCGGCGAAGGTGTAGCCCAGATAGTTGAGAGCGGCGTGGAAGTCGGGCTCGAGCTTCAGCACCCGCCGGAACTCCGCGATCGCCTTGTCCCGCTGCCCGACCCGTTCGTAGGCCGCGCCCAGCAGGAACCCGGGGATCGGCAGCTCGGGACGGGCGGCGGCGATCTTCTCGAGGACCGGGATCGACTCATCGTAGCGATCCAGACGATGGTAGACCTGCACGGCGTTGACCGCGGTCTGCGGGTCTTCCGAAGCCGCGAGCCCGGAGAGGAGACGGTTGCCCTCCTCCTCGCGGCCGGCGCGGATCAGGGCCTCGGCCCGCTTGCCGGTGAGGACGGGCGACGCCTCCTCGGCGTCCACCAGAGCCAGGGCTTCGTCGTACTTCTTGGCCTGGATCAGATTGTCCGCCTGGATCAGGACGGCCTGGCCGCGCACCTCGGGATCCTTCGATTCGAGGAGCGGTTTCAGCGTCTGGCTCGCCTTGTCCCAGTCCTTGGCCTCGCCGTAGACCTGGGCCAGCTCGATGCGGGCCTCCCGCGCGTCGTCCGCCTTCTCCGGGTCGGCCGCCAGGGTCTCGGCGAGCTCCGCGAGCACGCGGGCCGCCTCGTCGCGGCGCCCTTCGCGCGCGAGCACGCGGGCCATGGTCGCCGCGATCGTCACGTCCTTGGGCTGCGCCTCGCGGACCTTTTTCAGCAGCTCCAGCGCCTCGGAGTTCCTCCCCTCGGCGGTCAGGATCAGCCCCTTGAGCAGGGGGAGCGAGGCCGACGTCTCCTGGCCGGTCAGAAGCGGGTCGACCGTGGTCAGGGCCTCCTCCAGGTCACCGTTCAGGTAGAGCGACCAGGCGAGCTGGCGGCGCAGCCGCGGCTCGGCCCGGGCCTCTTCCGAAGCCCCTTTGAGCAGGGTGATGGACGAGGCGTGATCGCCCCGCCGGTCCAGCAGCTCGGCGAGCGTCAGCCGGGCTTCGAGCGAGCTCGTGTCGAAGGACAGGATCTCCTGCAAGGCCGCCTCGGCCTCGGCGGGCTTGTCCGCCTGGAGCAGCGCCTCGACGAGCAGGGCGTAGGCCATGCGCTGCTGCGGCACGTTCGTCACCAGGTCGCGCAGGACCTCCGCCGCCTTGGCAGGCTGGCGCTGGTCCAGGTAGAGGCGGCCGAGGGTCAGGAGCGACTCGACGTCCGCGGGATCGCGGCGGCGCACCGCCTCGAGCGCGTCGAGGGCCGTGGTCATCGCCTCGGGGTCCTTGGCGGCCAGGTCCAGATAGATCGAGCCGGTCGCGCGCAGCACGTCCAGGTTGTCCGGAGCGAGGCGGCGGGCCAGGGCGATCTGCTCGGCGGCCTGGCGCAGGAAGTTGTCCCGCGAGCCCGGGTTCCGGGAGTATTCGGCCATCCTCGTCAGGAGCTGGGCGTGCTCCAGGCGCACGTAGGGCGCCTCGGGAGCCAGCTTCTCGGCTTCCTCATAGGCGGACAGGGCTTCCGCGAGCGATCCTTCGACGGCCAGGAGCTTGGCCATGGCGAAGTGGTACGACGCTCCGGCCGGATCGGCGGGCGGCGGCGCGGTCGGCTCGGCGAACGAGGCGGACGCGAGGAAGAGGGCGAGGAAAACGGCGGAAAGCATTGATATCAAACCCTTCACGCCCCGCAGAATACCGCGCCCCTTTCCGCTTTACAAGGCCATCGAGCCGCCTCTATAATGTCGGCCTTGCTCGTAAGTGGCGAGGATTGAAGAAGTTAGAATGGGAAAGCTCGGACAGCTCCTGGTCGCGCGCGGTTGGATCACGGTCCAACAGCTCACTCGCGCCCTCAAAAATCAGAACGTGGCCGGCGGCCGCCTCGGCACCTGCCTTCTCGAGATGGACGCCATCACCGAGGACCTTCTCCTCAAGGGGCTCTCCGAGCACCTGGGGGTCCCCTCGGCCAGCATCGAGGACCTGCGCGGCATCCCCGACGAGGTCCTCCAGCTCCTCCCCGACAAGCTCGCCCGGCGCTGCCGCGCCATCCCTTTCCGGGTCGACGGCGGGCGGCTCGACGTGGCGCTGCTCGATCCCCGGAACCTCTCGGCCCAGGACGAGATCGCCTTTGCCTCGGGCAAGCGGGTCAAGGTCCACGTGGCCCATGAGCTCCGCATTCTGGAAGCCATGGGCAAGTACTACGGCGAGGAGTGCCCGTCGCGCTTCGCCATGGTCATCGAGCGGCTGAACCGGGCCCGCTTCTTCTGGGAGCGCCAGGCCGCCGAGCAGGAGAAGGCAAGCCGGCCGGCCACGGGCGAGCACTTCCTCGGCGGGATGGACGACATCTTCGCGCCGCCGCCCAAGATGGCGCCGCCGCCTCCCCTCTTCGAGCCGGACCTGCCGCCGCCGACGCGGCGGACGCAGCCCGTGGCCGCTCCTCCACGTCCGGCGCCTCCGCCGCCCGCTCCGGCTCCGGTGGTGGTGAAGCCCGCACCGGCCCCGGCCCCCGCTCCGGTTCCTCCCCCGGCCCCGCCGCCGCCCCGGCCGCTCACGGTCTCCCTGACGCCGGAGGAGCGGGCCGCCCTGGGAACTGCGGTGCCCGAGCCCACCTCCCTCGTGGAGGCCGAAGAGGCGCTGGCCAAGGCGCGCGACGTCGACGAGGTCGGGCAGATCGTGCTCGCCTTCCTCGGCCGCTCCTACCGCCGGGCCGCCCTCTTCCGCGCCGGCCGCGACAAGCTCACCGGCTGGATGGCGCAGGGCGCGGGGATCGATCTGATCGCCTTCGGCCGCTTCGCCCTGAGCTTCGACCAGCCGTCGGTCTTCCTGAACCTGAGAAACGGCAGCGGCTTCCACCTGGGCCCGCTGCCGCCCATGCCGTCCCACCGGCAGCTCGCCGAGACCTGGGGCGGCGAGCTGCCGCGGGACGCCGTCATCCTGCCCGTGCGCCTGAAAGACCGGATGGTGACCGCCCTCTACGCCGACGGCGCGGCCAAGGGGATCGCCGGGGTCGACCTGCCCCAGATGCAGCGCCTGGCCGCCGCGGCGACCGCCGCCTTCGAGCGTTGTGCCATGGAGAAGAAACGCGCTCCGGCCAAGCCCTGAAAGGGTTTCCGTTTGTTGACACCTCTTTAGCCCATTGCTATGCTCGCCGCCGTTTCGGAGTTGAGATGATCAAGTCGGACATCGTCGACCGCGTCGCGGAGATCACGGAAGTTCCCCGGGTGAAGGCGGCGCAGGCCGTTGACACCATCATCGAGGCCATGAAGAACGCCCTCTGCGACGGCAAGCGGATCGAGCTCCGCGGCTTCGGGGTCTTCCAGGTGCGCGACCGGAAGAAGGGCGTAGGCCGCAACCCGAAGACCGGCGTTGAGGTGGCGATCTCCCCCGGCAAGACGGTCCGCTTCAAGCCCGGCAAGGATCTGAAGAACCTCTGAGCGACTCCCCCCGGAGCTGGCGGGACGGCCCTCCACTCCCTCCTCCGCTGATCGAGCTGGTCCCCTCTCCAGGCGACGTCTATGCACCGCTGCCGGTCCGCCCGCCGGAGAAACCCCGCTGGGGTCTCGCGCTCACCCTCTTCGTCCTCACCTTCCTCTCTGCCACGACGCTGGGACCGGTGATGTACCTGAGCGCCCGGACCGATGTCTCGACCGTCCTCCCCCCCTTCCTCCTGCCGGCCGTGGTCCAGGGGGTCTGGAGAGATCCCGCTCTGCTCCGGATCGGCCTCTCCTTCTCGATCCCGGCCCTCGTGATCCTCCTCGCCCACGAGCTCGGGCATTACGTCGCCTGCCGCCGCTACCGGCTGGCTGCGACCCTCCCCTATTTCCTGCCGGTGCCGTTCAACTTCGGCACGTTCGGCGCATTCATCAAGATCAAGGCGCCGATCCGCACCAAGAAGGAGCTGTTCGACGTGGGGATCGCCGGCCCCATCGCCGGCTTCGTGGCCCTGGTCCCCTTCCTTCTCTATGGAGTGGCCCACTCGGTGCCCGCGCCGCTCGAGATCGTGCCGGAGAGCGCCGCCGGGTCCGGGCTCTTCAACCTCGGCCGCTGCCTCGCGATCCAGCTCGCGGCCTGGCCTTTTCACGGATGGCTTGGCCGCGACGTGGTCCTGAACCTCCATCCCATGGCCCTCGCGGCCTGGCTCGGCCTGCTCGCCACCTCGATCAACCTGCTGCCGCTGGGCCAGCTCGACGGCGGCCACATCCTCTACGCCGCGACCGGCCGTCTTCAGCGCCGTCTGGCGATCCCGATCTGGCTCCTGCTGTTCGGGATCGGCGTTCTCTGGCGGGGATGGCTGCTGTGGTGCTTCATCGTCCTGGTGATCGGCCTCTTCCACCCGCCGGTCGCCGACGAGAGCATCCCGCTCGGCCCCTGGCGCCGCGGCCTCGCCTGGATTGCGCTCCTGATGCTCGTCCTTTCCTTCATCCCGCAGCCGATCGACCTGGTTCCTATCCGCTAAAAATCGCCGCTAGAAATCGGCGATCAACGTCACCGGCCCGTCGTTGACCAGCGCCACCTTCATGTGGGCGCGGAACCGGCCCGTCTCCACCCGGAACCCGCGCGCCCGGAGATCGAGGACGAGCGCGTCGACCAGGGGCTCGGCCTCGGCGGGCGGAGCGGCGCGGTCGAAGGAGGGGCGGCGGCCCCGGTCCACGGACCCGGCCAGGGTGAACTGGGAGACGACGAGGAACGCGCCCCCCACCGTGGCGAGATCGAGGTTCATCTTGCCCGCCTCGTCCTCGAAGACGCGCAGGCCCGAGAGCTTGTCGGCCGCGGCGCGGACCTCCCCAGGGCCGTCCCCGCGCTCGATTCCTACCAGCACGAGAAAGCCACGGCCGATCTCCCCGACGGTCTCTCCCTCCACCCGGACGGATGCCGAGCTGACTCGTTGCAAGACGACGCGCATGATCCTCCCATCTCTCTCCGCGAGGTTGTTTTTTCGTCCGCCGGACTTCCTTTGTCCGCCGGATCTCCGCCTCCCGGCCAGGGGTTGTGATAGCGTAGCCGGTTCAAAGAGTGAGGAGAGCTATCCATGTTGAACAAAGTCATGCTGATCGGCAATCTCGGCCGGGATCCCGAGGTGCGTTCGACCCCGTCGGGGCAGGCGGTCGCGAGCTTCACCCTGGCCACCACCCGGCGCTGGCGGGACAAGAACGGCCAGAAGCAGGAGCAGACCGAGTGGCACAACATCGTGGTCTGGGGCAAGCAGGCGGAGATCGCCGGCCAGTATCTGACCAAGGGCAAGCAGGTCTACATCGAGGGCCGTCTCCAGACCCGCTCCTGGGATGACCGCCAGACCGGCGAGAAGAAGTACCGGACCGAGATCGTCTGCGACAACTTCCAGATGCTCGGCCAGCGCGGCGGCGACTTCGAAGGCGGCCAGGGCGGCGGCCGCGGCGAGTACGGCGGCGCCTCCTCGTCCTCCTACTCGGCTCCCTCTTCCGGACCGTCCTATGACGAGGGGGATTACGGGGGCGGCGGCGGTCCCGAGGACGACGACATCCCGTTCTAGGGCTACCGCGCCGTCGTGGCGGTCACCGCCTCCGACGGCGCGGAGGTCCCCCGCTTCCCCTTGGCGCGGACGCGGAATTCCCACACCTTCCCCGGGGCGAGCCCCTTCACCGTAACCGTCGTCCGGCCGGCCGGCGTGGTGGCGGCGCGGACGAACTGGCCCCGGGCCCCCTTCTTCTCCACCACGAACCCCGTCTCCTGCGAAGAGTTGTCGGTCCACTCCAGGGCGACCGACGTGCGGGTGACGGCCGTCACCGTGAGGCCGGACGGCGCGGCCAGGGCGCCGCGCGGGGCCGTGCCGTAGAGCGCCGCGAGCCCGGCCCGGTCGTCTCTTTCGAGCGCCGGGCCCCGGCCGTCGTAGGAGATCGTCGAGCGCATCACGGCGAGCATCTTTTCCTCGGTGTCGCAGGGGCCGGCGAGGTCGTCGCCACAGGAGTGGCCTAGGCCCAGGGTGTGGCCGAGCTCGTGGGTGAAGAGCCGCGCGGCGAAGGTCCTCCCCGAAGGCTCGGTCCTCTCGTACGCGCAGGAGCCGCCGTCCTGGGTGACGACGTCGCCCTCGCCGATCGGGTAGTGGCTCTCGCCGTTCCACGTCCGCGGCACCCGCGCCGCGTACCAGAACACGGCGTAGGCCAGGAGCCCGCCGGTCGCGCAGTCGAACTGGCCCGGCAGCTCGCGGTTGGGATCGTCGAAGAGGAACGCGTTGACGCCGTCGGGCCGCTGAAGACCGGTCGGCGCGGTCGTCGTCCCCACGTAGGTGTAGCGGATCGCAGTCGCCGGGTCGTCGTTCCAGGCTGCGAGCGCCGCCTGGATCTCGTCGACTCCTCCGCCCGGGAGACCCATCTGCCCGCTCCGGTGCGACCGCCAGGCCACGCTGCCGCCGGTGTCGAACGTGAACCAGCGCGAGGAGAGCCGCGACACCGGGTCGAGGATGAGCGTGTGCTTCTCGCGGGCAGGCACGGCCACGCCCGTCACGACGTAGTCGGCCGGCGCCTCGGAGCCGGCCGCGCGGGCCGCGATCCAGTCCGCGAAGAGGTCCAGGTCGCGCACGGGCTCCTCCGGCCCTCCTCCAAGGGCCACGGCCTCCGAAAGGTCGCGCACCGCGAGCCGGTAGCCCTTGGCCTCCACGGCGTGAAAGGCGCCCAGCATGAGGTGGAGTGGGCCCCAGGTCCCGTCCGCCCCGGGCGCCAGGAACAGGAGCACCCGCTCCCCCTCCGCGAAGCGCGGCGCACCCGGTGCCATCATCCCCACGCCGTCCGGCCGCTCGCCTCCGGGGACTCGGACCGTGAGCGTTTCATCCATCTCCCCTTTGAGCACCCGCTCGACGCGCACGGCCGCGTCCGTGGCCGCGAAGGCGGCCTCCTCTGGCGCCAGACCCACGGCTTCGACCGTGCCGGTGACGATGAGCGGCGCCTGGTCCACCAGGGCCGTGTCCGGCATGGGGACGTAGGTGGCCGCGCCGGCCGGCAGGGCGGCCAGAAGGAGGGTCGGGATCATCCATCTCGGCATGAGGCGGAATTCTACTCCCGTGGTAGAGTCTCTCTTACATTGATACCCGTCTATCGACGATGAGCCAGGGGGAGCAAACCGCCTCGGAGCCCGGCTTCTGGACGCGTGTCTGGAGCCGCCCGGAGCCCGAGATCTCGACCGCCGCCTTCAGTGGCGAGGTCCTCGTGGCCGGGGTGCGCCTGCTGATCGCCCTGGTCCTCATCTACTTCCCCGCGAGCGAGCTGATCCGCAAACCCGCGGGGCAGGATCCCCTGGCCCTTCTCTCGACGGCCACGCTGGCTCTTCTCCTCGCGCTCATGGTCTACTCCGCCGCCCACCGGAACTGGGGACGGTCGTGGATCAGCTTCGGCAGCAGCCTGCTCGACGTGAGCCTCGTCTCCGCGATGATCGCCCTCTACCTCCTGCTCGAAAGACCGCACGAGGCCACCAACAACCTGGTGATCTTCCCGGTCTACTTCCTGGCTATCGGGGCCACGAGCCTGCGCTACGACGCCCGGATCTGTCTCGTGACAGGGCTTCTCGCGGTCCTCGAATACGCCGGGATCGTTCTCTACGCGGACTGGCGCTGGGGTTTGCAGGAGACGGTCCACTGGGGGGACCAGATCTGGCGGATGGTGCAGCTTCTCGGGGCCACGGCGCTCTCGGCCACGGTCGTGGTCCGCTCGCGCGAGCTGCGCCTGCTCTCGACCCGCGACCGCTTCACCGGGCTCCTGAACCGCGCCGTGTTCAACGAGCAGCTCGAGCGGGAGGTCGCCATCGCCCGCCGGGAGGACACCCACTTCGCCGTGGCCATGGTCGACATCGATCACTTCAAGCGCTTCAACGACACCCACGGCCACGCGGGAGGCGACGAGGCCCTGCGGCTGGTCGCGAAGACGCTCCGCCAGTCCTGCCGGGCGACCGACGTGGTGGCGCGCTACGGCGGCGAGGAGTTCGCCCTGATCCTCCCCGGAGTGATGAGCGGCCGGGCGAACGACCTCTTGGAGCGCATTCGCCGCGTGCTGGCCGTGGCGCCGATCCGGGTGGCCAACCGCGCCAACCCGGTCACCGTGACCGTGAGCATCGGCGTGGCAATCTTCCCGGAAGACGGCGAGAGCGCCGCCCAGGTGCTGCGCTGCGCCGACCAGCGCCTCTACGAGGCGAAGGCCCAGGGGAGAGACCGGGTGGTGGGGCCGAAGCGCCTCACGGACAACCACGGGCTTTCACGGACCACCACGGACGCCCCTCCTGCCGACAGTGTCCGTCCGTGAAAGTCCGTGTCAGTCCGTGAGAGCGCTCACCAGGCCGGCTCGGCTCCTCGCTTCGGAGCCCACGCCAGGGTCACCAGCTTCACCTCGACGTCGGTCTTGCGGGGCTTCAACCCCAGCACCTCCAGCTCGATCTCCTCGGGGTCGAAGCGCTCCTCCAGGTCGTCCACCGCGGCTTCGAGCTCGGCGTTGAGCTCGGCCTGCTGCTTCTGGATGGCCTCGATGTTCTCCTCGGCGCGGCTCACGTCCTGGCGCTCCTGGTAGGCGCGGCCCATGCCGCGGACGGCGGTGCCCGCGGCCGTGGTCATGCGCTTCCTTCCGAAGAACATGCCGAGCACGGCGGAGCCCGCGGAGATCACGGTGCTCAAAGTCTGCTGCGAGGCCTGGGCGGACTGCTTCTCCCTTTCCTGGCGGGCGCGGCGGACGCGCTCCTCGAGCTGGGCGACCTTGGCGCCGTACTTCTTGCGCAGGGAGTCCACCTGCTCGTCCCGCTTCTCGCGGGCGGCCTGGTTCAGGCGAATGCGGAAGTCCCGCTCGCTCTCCCCCGGCTGCGAGACCTCGCCCAGGGCGTCGCTCCGGAACAGCTCGCAGCGCCGGGTGCGGTAGAGGCAGTCCTCCAGGGCCTTGCGCCAGGCGTCGTAGCTCTTCGCCTTGACCGCCGGGTCCGGCAGGCGGGCGAAACGGGGTCCGGGCACGGCCTCGGTCTCTAGATCGCCCGCGGCGACCTCCACGGGCTCCGCGGCGTACCAGTCGACCGAGCCGTCCGCCGCGAGAGGGGCCAGAAGCGCCACCTCCTCGTTGTGATCGATCGCGCGCTTGGCATCCACGTAGTGGACGACCGCCGAGGCGAAGAGGCAGGGCTCGTAGACGACGCCCTCGGGCTTGCCGCGCAGCGGGAGGAAGCGCTGCGGCACGTCGGGCGGCAGGACAGGCGCGGCGGCCGGAGCCTCGGAGGCG